>JBBDZT010000050.1:2437-10265 GCA_040900025.1 Saccharimonadales bacterium (SeqCode) | reverse complement strand
ACGGTTGACTGGCTTAAAGTTCCGGCGAAGGTATTTCCGTTTGAGTACTATCATTCAGAAGCCATTTTACGGGGCACATATAATTGGGCAAATATAATATTTTTTATTGCCGTTATAACAATTCTGGGAATATTTTCCTGGCTAATATTTAAAAAGCGGGATTTAGCATAAAAAACATTTTTTTGTCTTATAATAGTATCTAGCAAAATGCCGCAATTTAAACGAAATAAAGAACCCCCTAAGAAATATGACGTGCACAAAAACCTGCCTCAGTCATACATACCCGAATCCCGAAAACGCGCCCTTGAAGCCTCCCGCCTGGCAGACCAAATAGACGGCAACAAGCCGAAAAAACGAAAATGGATAAAGCGTTCTATCTTGGGGGTATTCCTGGTCTTGTTTATTCCTTCCGCTGTTTTTGTAGGATGGAATGCTCATAATGTCGCCAAAGCCAGCGAAAAGATGTTTGGCACCGGCAACCTGACCAGGCTCTTGGTTCCTACTAAACTTGCCGACCAGGACGGAAGAGTCAACATACTGCTTGTGGGTTACTCCAAGGATGACCCGGGGCACGCCGGGGCGGAATTGACCGATTCAATTCTTATACTAAGCCTGGATACCGAAAAGAAGACAGGATATATGCTTAGCATCCCAAGGGATCTATACATTGAGATTCCCGGTTATGGCACGGCAAGGATTAATGAAGCATACCAGGCAGGGGAGAAGTCAGAATTCAAGGAAGATGGTTATCCTAATGGCGGAGTCGGCCTGCTCGAAAAAACTATAAGCGACAAGCTTGATATTAAATTCCAGTATTACGCGGTTATCGACTATGGTACGGTCAAAGACATAGTAAATGCTCTGGATGGCATAACCGTAAAGATCGACAGTAAAGACCCAAGGGGTATTTACGATCCAAACTTTAGGCCGCATGAAGGCGGGCCTCTTAAACTTAAAAACGGAACCCAAAAGATTAACGCTTCAGAAGCATTGCGGCTAACCAGGGCTAGGGGAAGTACCTTCGGCTCTTACGGCTTTAACCTATCGGATTTCGACAGGACAAAAAACCAGCAAGCCGTAATAAAAGGAATCAAAGAAGAGATGACTTGGGGTCTCTTGCTGGATCCGAGAAAAAATCCGGTGATCTTTAATGCATTTGCCGACAATATAAAAACTGATGTCAAGCTTAACGAAGTAATACCGCTTTATAGGCTATTTAACGATATTTCGGTTGATAAGCTTCATTCGGCTGGTTTTCGCGACGATAAGATAAACCTGTTGCCCGGCTACACTACACCGGGCGGACAAGCAGTGCTTATACCCAACGGCGGAGTTAACAACTACGATGAAATTAAAAAATACATTGAAAGCCTAAACAAAAAGTACTAGTTTATTTAAGGAACTTTCGTGCGTTATTAACCATTGCGGTGGCAGTAGGGCCGGGTCCGGCGCCTTCGCCGCTAAGAACCAGTATGCCATCCGATTCATTTTCACCGCCGGTTATAACAGCGCCGTTTCGAGTACCGGACAAATTAAGATAGCTTAACAGCGGATTATCATGAATCCTTCTGAAGCCTCCTGTAACCACCGTTACTCCGAACTTGGTTTTAAACTCTTTCCTCAAAGGAGCGATAATATCATCCTCAGGAATTTCCTGATCCTTCCGAACGAAAGAAAGTATATATCTTCTATCCCTGGATTCTCTGATGAGCCTGTGCCAGGAACTATAGTCCAGAGGTGCCTGATCCAATTGTTCGGGCGACAGGTAGGAACCGTCCAGAAAAATCGTATTTCTGAGTGACCGATTAGCCAGTATTGCCGCTTTTTTAGGAATATCTCCAACAAGCTCGCCGTTTAAAACATCCAGATGTTCCGTAGCGCCGGGTTCGGCGTAGCCGAGCAATACGGCTTCGTCTATAACTTGACCGGGGGTTCGCTGATTGCTAATTCCATCAAGAATATAATTTAGCGTGCCGTTTATAACCAGATGTATCTGGGTTGCCCGGATGTTAATTTGTCCGGCAGCCCACTCGAGCATTCCGGTCCTGCCGCCAACGGTCGCATCCGACCCAAGAAAATCCAGCAATCCTTCATTCTCGATTTGTTTATAAAAGTCCGATAAAGAACCTTTTTCAGCCGTTACTACGGGAATACCTTTTGAAGCTAGGTGTTTTAAAATTTCAAACGACCGCTTGCCTTCGCTGGAGGGCAGGGTATTGAATGCAACCTTAACGTCTCTCATAACTTCCGGGGCTTGCCAAAAATCCGGCCTTTTGCTAAATAAAACGCTTGTGCCGTCTTTGTTAAGCCGATGGACGCCGTCGCTTCTTATTACAAAGTTTTTTTGGTTTAGCCCTAATTCTGCCTCGGCTCGCTTGGGTATGGCCCGGCCGACATTTCCAAAACCAATTGATAAAAATTTATTCATTTTTTTGTTCCTTATTAAATTAAAAAATCCGCTCTTTTCAAGCGGAAGTTCGGTTTTATAAAATCATGACAAACTAGCCGCTCGGCGTCGGATGGATTGTCGTAATAGTTATAAATTTTATGGTTGCCATAACTTGCTTAAATGATATCACATCTTGTTCGTAACTATTAGAAGTGCTCGTCTTAGCGGCTCGGCGGCGCCCCAAAGCAATTGGTCGCCAACAATGAAAACGTTGATAAATTCAGGACCGTTATTGAGCTTGCGCAGGCGGCCGACGGCAATCTTCATGGTGCCGCTTACAGACACAGGCGTGAGCCGTTCTAAAGTTTGTTGTTTTTTATTCGGGACAAAATCGACCCACTCATTGTCTGTCTTTATAATTTCTTCAATCTCTTCCAGCGGCAAATCCTTTTTTAGTTTCAAGGTTATCGCCTGGGCGTGGGAGCGCATTGAACCAACCCGTACGCATGTACCGTCGACAATTATCCCGTTAGTTCCTAAAATGCGGTTGGTTTCAACTTGGGCCTTCCACTCTTCACGCGACCTGCCATCTTCAACCTCGCTGTCAATCCAGGGAAGCACATTGCCGGCAATAGCAGTCCCGAAAGCCTCGTGTGGCAAGCTGTCAGAGCGCAGATATTCAGAAGTGTTCCGATCTATTTCCGCCAAACTTGCCGCAGGGTTTTCCAAAAACGCCGCGATTTCATCCCCAAGTCCTTTCATTTGCTTCAAAAGCTCGATAGCCGCCTTGGCCCCGGCACCGGAAACAGCCTGATAAGTAGCAGGGTTAGCCCACTCTACTAAGCCTTTCTTGAATAAGCCGCTTAGGCCTAACAGCATCGGGCTTACAGTGCAGTTAGCGCCTATAAGATCCTTTTTGCCGGATTTTATAGCTTTATCGATCACCGGACGGTTAACCGGGTCTAAAACAAGCACCGAGTTGTCTTCGTAACGCAAATGGCTGGCCGCATCTATCCAGAAACCGTCCCAGCCTCTGCGTCGAAGCTCCGGGTGAATACCGGCGGTGTACTCGCTTCCCTGGGTAGTTAAAATTACGTCCTGCTTAAAAAGTATTTCAAGATCTGTTGCATCTTCGAAAGTAGCTGAAGTACCATTGACCTCTGGTCCGGGACGCCCGACCTGAGAAGTAGAAAGAAAAGTAAAATCAATATCGTCAAAATCGCCTTCGGCCGTCATTCGCTCAAAAAGAACAGAACCAACCATTCCTCGCTGGCCTATTATGCCGATTTTCGGTTTTTCGCTCATCGTTAAATAATAGCAATATCTATAACCCTTGTACATCTGTTACAATAAATAATTATGAATAAAGGCTCGGCGTGCTGAGAGTTGTCAAATTTGGCGGAACATCATTAGCTGGCGCTGAAACTATAAAACAATCTGCAAGAGTAGCTATAAAAAATAAAGCCGGATTGGTAGTAGTTTCCGCTACCTCCGGAACAACAAATGAGCTGTTTGATCTTGTTGAAAAGTTAACTAAAACTCCGTCCGGGGAAGCAGTCAAGCAGGTTGAAAATCTTAGGGCTAAGCATCGTAAAATTGCAGCGGATTTAAAATTATCGAGCTCCTCTAAAAAGGATCTGAATGCATTATTCGAGCATCTCAACAATATTGTTCTTAGTATCGTTGAAGGGGATTACCCATCGGTCTTAAAAGAACTTTATCCGAATAAACGTCATGTTTACAGACAAAGAATAAAAGATTTCCCTAGAAGTCTGGATATAAATATGCAAGCTGAAAAATCGATACAGCGCTATTCGAAGCGAATAAGCGATCATATTCTTTCGTATGGGGAATTTATTTCTTCAATACTTATCAACGATGCTCTGTCTAAGGCCGGTGCAGATACCGAAATAGTTGATGCCCGCGAAATCATAAAGACCGATAACAACCACCGCTACGCGACTCCTATTGTCGACGAGATAGATTATTTTGCTACAAAAAATATCAAGCCGAAACTCAAACAAGGAGTGATTATAATCACCCAGGGTTTTATCGGCAGGGCGCCGGACGGAAGTACAACAACTCTAGGCAGGGGCGGCAGTGATTACAGCGCAGCGCTTTTAGCTGAGGCTGTAGACGCGGACGAGCTTCAGATTTGGAGCGACGTTGCCGGTGTAGCTACAGCTGATCCGAAGATTGTTAAAAATACCAAAAAAATCAGCCATCTGACATTTCAGGAGGCAGCTGAACTGGCAACGGCAGGGGCTAAAATTCTCTACCCCAGAACTATCACGCCGTCCAGAAGGTCTAACATTCCGGTGTTCGTCGGCAACACCTTCAAACCGGACGAGACAGGTACAATGATCGAGAAATCCGTCAGCAGGAAACCGCTCATAACAGCCGTTTCGCTCAAAACTAAACAAAGCCTGGTTACGGTTACCAGCGAGCGCATGGCAGAGGAATTCGGCTATATGGCAAGGATGTTCCAGATATTTTCTAAACATAAACTGAGCATTAACCAGGTAAGCACCAGCGAAATTGCCGTTGCTTTTACACTTGAAGGTTATATTTCTTCCCATGAGAAAATGCTGAAAGAACTAGAGGAGATGGGGGAAGTGACCATAGAAAACGGCATGAGCTTGGTTTCGCTCATCGGCAACGACATAAACAATACGCCGGGTCTGGCAGGAAAAATCTTTTCCTGTTTGGAGACTCAAGATAGTAAAATTGCTATTAGGATGATTTGTCAGGGTGCAAGCAAGCATAATTTCTGCTTCGTAGTAGACGGCAGGCACGGCGAAGAATCGATACGTAAACTTCATAAGCATTTTATAGAGGAAAGTTAGTTTGAAAATAGCATTATTAGGTACCGGGAAGACCGGCTCAAAAGTAGCGGAAATAGCCGGAGAGAATCAAGTAGTCGGGTTTGACGAAAGTAATCTTCCTACTTTAGAAAAATTAAAATCCTGCGACGTTGCCATATCGTTCTTACCGGGCCCAGCCTTTGTCCGGTACATAGACTTGTTAATAGAAGGCGGTTTGCCGGTTGCCGTTGGGAGTACCGGCTTTGATTGGCCGGAAGGAATAGACAAGAAGCTCAAAGACAACGGATTAACTTGGATTCAAGCGTCAAACTTCGCTTTGGGCATGAACCTGATGCGGGCAATGATATATTCCCTGTCCAAAGCCCCCAAGTTATTCGACAAGTATAAGTTCGACATGGAAGAGATCCATCACATCCATAAAAAGGATTCGCCGAGCGGTACCGCTTTAGCCTGGAAGGAGTGGCTGGGGCTGGAAGTGCAAATATCGGCCGAGAGGGAAGGCGATAACCCCGGGTTTCATAAATTGACATTAGAAACCCCGTATGAAGATATCTCCATTGAACATCAGTCAAAAGATCGCAAAATTTTCGCACAGGGAGCTGTCTGGACAGCCCGGAGGCTGTTGGAAGGCAACTTGCCGCCGGGTCTGCATAAACTGCAGGACATAATGGATAAAGAACTTTTATAATTTGCAGTGAGAAAAGTCAAATAGCTAAGCAAGTTTTTCTAGTATTTTAAGAACCTCGTCCACGGATGTAACCTGGTACCTGGCATCGGTTTCTCTGAGTCCGACTTTGATGCCATAGCCGTTATCAGGAAGGGACCTGAACATATCTTCATCGGTGTAATCATCGCCTATAGCCAGCGTAAAGTCCGGTTTGTACTCTGCTATCAGGTCGTCTACAACCGTACCTTTATGAGTGCCCTTGGCCTTGACTTCAATAACTTTAGAGCCGCTATGAGCTTCAAATTCGCTGCCTTCTAAGACTTCGTTAAGTTTGTTTATAAGATTAGCGCTGCGAACATTCGCCAGCTCGCTGGATACATTCCGGTAGTGCCATACTAAAGAGAAGTCCTTGATTTCTACTGTAGACCCCGGAGTCCTTTCCGAGTATTTGTTCATAAGGTCTAAAACTTGCGAATGGTAATCCCGCCAGAATATATCCTGCCGCGACCATTCTCCATCATTCTTTATCCAGCCTCCGTGTTCGGCAGCTAAAGCCACAGGCAAGTCGGCAAACCATCTATCTAGCATTTCTTTAGGACGCCCGCTCACAACGCAAACCTTGGCGTTATTATTTTTGCACAGGTTGGCTAAAGTCTTTTTTATTTTTTGGGTTGGACTATTTTTCCTACTTCGATGATCGGTTGTAAAATCTCTTAGTGTTCCATCATAGTCAAGCAAGATAAGAGGTCTCTTCGCTTTTTTAAAGTTTCTGATAATTTTTGCCAGCGAGTCTTCGCTAATTAACTTATGGCTTTTCTGGCTTTGTACTTTTTTAGTTTCATCTATGCTGGAAATAAAATCCTCTGCCCAGGCGTAGACATCATAGTGCTTCAATCTTTTTTGTATCTTTTTAAGCTCTGCAATCTGGTTTTTAGGCGAAGGTTTCATGGCGTTAACAGTAGCTTCCACCATTGAATTTATGTCGTTGGGGTTGACGGTTATAGCCTCCGGCAATTCATCCGAAGCCCCGGCCATCTCACTTAAAATAAGCGTGCCCGGGCGATTTTGTTTTGAAGCTACATACTCTTTAGCCACCAGGTTCATACCATCCCTAAGCGGGGTCAGCAGCGCTATGTCGGACCTTATGAACAAAGCGGCAACTTCCGAGAAGGGCAGGTTTTTGTACTGGTAGGATATTGGTGTCCAGTCCACAGTTCCATACGCCCCGTTTATCCGGCTTATGGTGGTCTCGACTTCACCGCGAAGCTGCCTGTATATTTCAACGCCGACTCTTGACGGCACGGCTATGACTATAAGATTGACCTTTCTTCTATATTGCGGATATTTCTTAAGCAGAATATCAAAAGCTTCAAGCCGGTTTAATATCCCTTTGGTATAGTCCAGCCTATCGACTGATAAGATTATTTTTTTGTCCTTATAAAAGCCTTCCAGTATTTCAAGTTGTTTTTTTACACGCTCATTCTTATGGGCATTGGCAAATTTATCATAATCAATACCTATGGGGAAGGCGTCTGCATTTATAAGTCTGTCTTTATAAACAAGCGAGCCGAAGGCATGTCGAAGGCCCAGACTCCTATATATACTACTCAAGAAATGTCTGACGTAATCATAAATATGAAAGCCGATCAAGTCAGCGCCTAAAATGCCTTTTAGTATTGCCTGTCCCTTGGGGAGCAGCCGGAATAACTCATAGGAAGGGAACGGAATATGGAGGAAAAATCCTATACTGCTGTCCGGCAAAGATGATCGGATCATTCCCGGAAGTAACATCAGCTGATAGTCGTGAACCCATATCGTAGAATCTTCATCAGCGTTTTTTATAACGTGTTTTGCGAACAGCTTATTAACCTGTTGGTAACCATTCCAGTTCTTCTCGCTGTATGAGGCCAGGGATTGGAAATAATGAAAAAGCGGCCAAATGCTGTC
>JBBDZT010000050.1:0-2337 GCA_040900025.1 Saccharimonadales bacterium (SeqCode) | reverse complement strand
ATTAGAAGTTTTTTAAAGTCTTTTTTAACAGACACTAGTGTATTATCGCACACTAGTTAGCCCCGGACTAACGCCGGACTACACGAAAATTTATCAAATCCTTTAGTTTTGCCAGCGATTTTTCTGTTTTTTCGTCTACATCTTTGTCCAGATCAACAATAGTGTAGGCTAAATTATCTCGGCTTTTATTTAACATTTTTGCGATGTTAAGATCGTGTTTAGCTAAAATTTTGCTGACATCAGCCACGACGCCGGGTTTGTTTTTATGGATTAAGCAAAGCCTGGTATCGGACTTTTGTGATATAGCCGCATTCGGCAGATTGACGGAATTCCTTATATTGCCGTTTTCCAGGTAATCTTTTAGCTGGTGAGCTATCATAACCGCGCAGTTTTCTTCAGCTTCTCCCGTAGAGGCACCTAGATGCGGCAGAGCAATAACATTCTTTTTTCCTATTGTCGTTTGGTTAGGGAAGTCGGTAACATACTTGCCCAGGTTTCCGTCCTCCAGCGCACGAACAATCGCGTCTTCGTCAGCTATCTCGTCCCGCGAAAAATTAAGCAATACCGCCGTCGGTTTAAACAGAGCGATCTTTGAACTGTCAATCAAGCCCTTTGTCGCTTCTAAAAGGGGCACATGTAGCGTTACGAAGTCCGACCCGGCTAGCGCTTCGTCAAGGCCGTTAACCTGCTGGACTTCCGAATTAAGCTGCAAAGCATTGTGCACGCTTAGCGACGGATCAAAACCTTTGACTTTCATGCCGAAACGAATGGCCGTGTTAGCAACGCGAAGACCAATCGCGCCCAAACCCACGACGGAAAGAGTTTTGCCCCTAAGCTCGGTGCCGGCGTATTTTTTCTTTCCGGCTTCAACCTGGGTTTTTATATCTTCTCCGGACAAGCTTTTTGTATATTCTATGGCTCCGTCGATGTTTCTCGCGCCAATCAGCATACCGGCTATAACAACTTCTCTTACCGCATTAGCATTGGCTCCCGGGGCGTTGAATACGGCTATGCCTCGCTCGCTCATTGCATCAAGAGGAATATTGTTAACTCCCGCGCCGGCGCGGCCTACAGCAACTACAGACTCCGGTATTGGCTCTTCGTGCAAGTTATAAGAGCGGAGAATGATTGCATCCGGATTTTGCTGGTTTTCATCTACAGAATAAGTTCCGGTGTTAAACTCCTTTAGTCCTAAAGGAGAAATTTTATTATATGTCTTTATGGAAAATTTAGCCGCCATATGCCTGTTCAAACCCTTTCATAAATTTTATTAGTTCATTTATGCCTTCTTCGCTCATGGCGTTATAAATACTTGCTCTCATTCCGCCGACGCTACGGTGGCCCTTAAGGTTCATGAGCCCGTTTTCTTCCGCTCCCACCAGAAATTTTTTATCTAGCTCGGGGTCGGGCAGAGTAAAGACAATATTCATAATTGATCTTTGGTCTTTTTTTCTGTCATTGCTATAAAACTCCGTACTATCAATGTAATCGTATAGCTTTTTTGCCTTACGCTGATTGACCTGCTGCATTTCTTCGACGCCGCCACGCCGGAAAAGCCACTTGCACATTAATCCGGCCAGATACCAACTGTAGGTGGGCGGCGTATTAAGCATTGAGCCAGCTATGGATTTATCGCCCCAATGCCAGATCATAGGCGTGTAGTCCCTGGCTTTATCTAGAAGATCGTCTCTGACTATCACGACGGTCAGTCCTGCCGGGCCGATATTTTTTTGCGCTCCGGCATAAAGCACGCCGAATTTACTCACATCTATCGGCTCGCTAAGTATTATTGAGCTGGCATCGCCAACCAGCGGTATGCCGCCGGTATCCGGGAGATAGTCAAACCTCAAGCCTTCAATCGTTTCGTTGTTGGTAATGTGGACATAAGCCGAATCTTTGGACAGCTTTAAGTCGGCTTGTCCGGGGATATAGTTAAAAGGATCAGCTTCGGCGGCGATATTCACGTCGACATATTTTTTTGCTTCTTTAGCCGCTTTCTTGCCCCAGCTGCCGTTAAGAATATAATCGGCTTTTTGCCCGGGCTTGGCTAAATTCATAGGAATAGCCGCGAACTGACCGGTAGCGCCGCCTTGCAAAAACAGAACTTTATAGTTGTCCGGTATATTCATTAAGGTACGCAAGTCTTTTTCGGTTTCTTCAGCAATTTCCAAAAATTCTTTTGAGCGATGGCTCATTTCCATCACACCCATACCGTGTCCATGCCAATCATGCATTTCACCGGCGGCCTGATCAATTACCTCTTCAGGGAACGCCGCAGGGCCGGCGCTAAAATTATATACCCTCACTTTTGCATACCTCTATTACAACGAAATTATA
>JBBDZT010000049.1:7001-10694 GCA_040900025.1 Saccharimonadales bacterium (SeqCode) | reverse complement strand
GGTTTGTCATATCCGGTAACACTAGTGTAGAATAGTGTTTATGGTTGATGATATTCGACCGCGGCCTAAAGAGCCGGCGGACGATGAAAACAAAAAGGGCGTAAGCGAACAGTTTCCGGGGATTAAACCGGATCCGGAGGAGAGTATTGCTAGTATTTCTCTGGCTAATGATGATTCCGGCGGCATCCAGGCTGCTTCCCCGAGGCATAAATACCAGCCCCCGAAAACCGACAAGAAAACACCGCCGAAAAGCTGGAAAGAGAAGTTTTTTAGTCGTGGTCTTACAGTGTGGCCCCATACCGACAAGCAAAAAAAGATAGGCATAGCTATAGTAGCCGTCCTGTTAGTCTTTGGCTCTATAACTGCTTACGCGCTTAATAAAATAGCGAATAGGCCGTATGAGATAAGTCCTTCTTACGTAGTCTTTAAACCCAAAACTAGCGAGCCGTCCCGCCTAACCGGCGTGGAGATTCCTATTAAGCTGAATAAACGCCATGTTACTTCCGTAATGATAGAAAACAGCCCCGATGCCAGGCCGCAATCCGGCTTATATGACGCCGGGGTAGTATTTGAAGCTATAGCCGAAGGCGGTATAACCCGTTTTAACGCTTTGTACCTAGAAGACAGGCCCGGCTACATAGGCCCGATCAGATCTGTAAGGCCTTATTACGTTGACATGATATTTCCCTTTGACCCGGCGTTTGTACATGCCGGCGGAAGCGGGGAGGGGCTAGCCAAGGTTGCCAGGCTAAAAGTAAAAGATATAGACCACGGGGCCAACGCGGAAGCATTCCAGCGGATAAGTTCCAGATTTGCTCCGCATAATTTATATAGCTCTATGGACGCCCTGGATAAAGTAAGTAAAAAGCGGGGATACAAGAAAAGTACTTTTGAAAGCTGGCCAAGACTCAAAAAAGAGTCTCCAGCCGACAAAATAACCGCCGGGAATATTAACTTCTCCATATCCGGCCCTTTATACGATGTAAAATACGACTACGATAAAGGTTCAAACAGCTACGAACGCATAATGGCGGGGCGGCCTCATATGGATGAAAGGGCCAAGAAGCAGATTAAACCTAAGGTAGTAATAGCATTAATCATGAACTATCATCAAAACGGAATTTATTCGGTATATAAAACAACCGGTAGCGGGAATATGTTTGTCTTCCAAAACGGTGAAGTTATAAAAGGAAAATGGAAAAAATCCGGCGTAAAATCGCAAATTAAATTTACCGATAATAAAGGCGAGCCTATTTTATTAAACCCGGGCCAAACGTGGGTAACTTTATTAAAATCTTCCGGCGAAGTTAAATTTTCGCCTTAGGAAACAGGAACAAAATCTAGCATGGGTGGCGATGACTTAGGATCCGGATACTTGGAAAAGGCCTTGCAGGCAATAAGGAATTATCTTTTGATATGGTTTTTTATAGCCGGAGTTCTACTGATAGGCACATGGGTGGCAATAGAAGAATTCCTGGATTTTCCAATGATACAAACTCTAGCGATACTTTCAGGTATATGGCTATTATTCTTATTGCTGATAGGCACTGTTGTCGCTAGCAAAGTCTCATCCCCCTTCAAGGCGGTAGCTCAAGCGATATTGCATGTGTCGCCATCGCCCATAGCGGTACAAGCACCGCAAGTAGAAAAGTTAACTATAGCCAAAGAGCTGGTCGCAAACCTAAACCGGCAGGTATACGAATACGTATCCGGCTCCAGGCAGCAAAACCAGGAGGAGTCCAAGCTTAGCATTACCATACAAAAACTGCCTGTAGCGATAATAGGTTTGGATTACGAGGCTAACATTACATTAGCCAACCCTAAAGCCCAGGAATGCGCAGGAACCAGCGACAGTATTGTCGGCAAAAACCTTTATGGACTTTTTGATATCTTATTCCGGACTGAAGACACGTTGGAAGCTTGGATAGACAAAACTAAAAACAACGCCGTGACCGCCCAGAGATACTGGCACGCTATTAAAGTGACTCCGTTTGGAGGTGAAACTAAATATTTTGATTTAGCTGCGAATTATTCACAGCCTGCCGAAAACAGCAAAACTGAAGTTATAATATCTCTTTTTGACCAAACCGATATTTATGCTAAGCAGGACGATTCGCTTAGCTTTATAGCGCTGGCCGTACACGAACTGCGCTCACCGCTGACTATTCTGCGAGGTTATATAGAAGTATTTGAAGATGAGCTGAGCGGTAGTCTAAGCCCGGAAATGCAGGATTTCATGCAGAAAATGCAAGTATCCGCCGAAGACCTGACGGCATTTGTCGGCAATATTTTAAATGTAGCTAAAGTAGAACAAAACCAGCTAAGCCTGAAGCTTATCGAGGAAGACTGGAATGAAATCCTTACCAGGATAATAGACACCATGAGCTTGCGCGCTAAAGTGCATAAAAAATCAATACTGTTAAATATAGAAAAAGACTTGCCGAAAGTGGGCTTGGACCGGGTTAGTATATCGGAAGTTGTCATGAACCTTATAGACAATGCGATCAAATACAGTCCTGCGGGTAAAGACACGATAAAAGTAGAGTCGTATTTAACAAAAGACGGTCTTGTGGAAACTATCGTGCAGGATTATGGAGTGGGAGTACCGCAGTCCGTTATGCCGCATCTTTTCGAGAAATTCTCGCGTAATTACAGGAACCAGGCGAGCATCAGCGGCACGGGATTAGGACTTTACCTTTCTAAAGCTTTGGTTAATGCACATGGCGGTAACATATGGGTCAGATCAAAAGAAGGTGAGGGGACTATATTCGGTTTTACGATCCAGCCTTATGCCAAACTTGCGGATGATGATAAATCGGGCGATAATGGAGTCATAACAAGGAGCGCTCACGGATGGATAAAAAACCACTCGCTGAGCAGGCAATAAGTAATATGAAAGTCATAAAATAATGGGTACGCCAGACACGCCGGTAAAAGTACTATGCGTTGAAGACGAAGAGTTTATAAGCGAGCTTTACAACAGGGCTTTAACCCGCGAAGGTTATGACGTAACTGTCGTTAGAAGCGGCGCCGATGGGCTTGCCGAAGCAAAGAAAAACATCTACGACATTATGCTCCTGGATATAATGGTGCCCGACATTCTAGGCGTTGACGTGTTGCGCCAACTGAAGCATGACACTACAGGCTTCAAGACAAAGATCATAATAACCACGAACCTGGAACAAGACGAGCAAACCAGGGCAGCTATAGAAAAAGAGGCTGACGGCTACATCATCAAGGCCGATGTCACGCCCAAACAGCTGGTAGCTTTCCTGGATAAGCTAAAGCTTAGTTAGTATCGTATAATAAAAGCAGGTGATAAACACACTGTCTGCCTTAGGGCAGAGAAGCGTCCCTGTCAACCTTATCTAAACAACCTTATTCCCTTTGAAAGTGAGCGTGGAAGCGGACGCCAAGACTTTATCGGGGAAACAATTCTAAAACCGTTATAAGTCAGAAATATCTGAGGAGTTGTTTAGATATGAATTTTATTGAAATTAATGATCGAATAGAAGTTATAGCCAGGTTCGCTTCTCGCGGTAATTCCGCAGGTTTAGTTGTGCCGGCAAAAATGCGCTGGCGGAAGAAAGAAGTTATTTTTACCGAACTTGGCTTGCGCCACCCGACGGCAAAAGGCCATAGAATGGTTCATGTGTTCGATATGAGCGACGGAACGAATGATTACCGCCTGGA
>JBBDZT010000049.1:5813-6901 GCA_040900025.1 Saccharimonadales bacterium (SeqCode) | reverse complement strand
CCGCAGATAATGCATATAGACCTAAACAGCGCTTTCGCTACGATTGAGCAGCAATCCAGGCCGTCTTTGCGGGGGAAACCGCTAGGCGTAACTAACCGCATATCAAAAAACTGCTGCGTTATCGCGGCCAGCTACGAAGCCAAGCAGCTGGGAATCAAAGTCGGCATGGGGCTGATAGAAGCCCGCGCCATAGTGCCGGACCTGACCATGCTGGAGAGCGACCCGCCCAAATATCACTTCGTTTATAAAAAATTGTGTTCAATTATGAAAGACTACTCGCCAAATGTAAAAATGAAGAGTATAGACGAAGGAGTCATAGACTTTCATGGCACGCTTGGAACAATCCATAAGAGACCCCTAAAAGACATCGGCATGGAGATAAAGCAGCGTCTACGGAGCGAGGTAGGATCGTGGATGAAAATCAATGTCGGCATCGGCCCTAACCGGTTTTTGGCCAAGACCGCCTCCAACCTGAACAAGCCGGACGGCCTGGATGAAATAGACCATAAAAACCTAAAGACCATTTACGCATCCTTAAAACTGACCGACCTGACAGGAATTGCCCGGCATTATGAAGCCAGGCTTAACTCGGCAGGTATATTTACGCCGATAGAGTTTTTGAATACTCCGGCCGGGACATTAAAACGCCTTGTATTCCACAGTGTATCGGGAGACGACTGGTATCAGCGCCTGCGCGGCTATGAGGTAGACGACGAGCCAACGAAGCTCGGTCAGGTCGGGCGGCAATTCGTGCTTGATAAGCGCACTAATGAAGACTCGTTCATATTGCCGCGCTTTCAGTACCTGTGTGAAACAACTGGAACAAAATTGCGCTACAACAATGTCGATGCCCGCGGGGTTCTAGTTTGGCTGGTTTTAGCAAGCGGCGAATATTGGCAGGCTCGGAAAATGTTTAAAAGCACTTTCTATACCGACAGGGAGGTTTACTCCAGAGCGCTTTATTTGTTTAACCAGCGGCCAAAAGTGCCGGTGACTACAATAGGAATTACCTGCTACAAATTAACACCTACCAAGCGTTCTCAGTCCAGCCTGTTTGAAAACGTCAACAAAGAAGAATGGCTGACAGA
>JBBDZT010000049.1:0-5713 GCA_040900025.1 Saccharimonadales bacterium (SeqCode) | reverse complement strand
TTTATAGCTTCATAAGCCGTGCTGACTTCGCTGCCGTTGGCAACAACTATAAGTTCCGGTTTGGACTTTGGCTCGTAGGCAATATATGCGCCTTTTTCCGCACCAAGTGCGGTTTTATAGTCGGTAACTTCGGTGATATTTTGCCGAGTCAGGATAAGCCCGGTTGGAGCAGATGTGTTTTCAATTGCCATTTTCCAGGCTACAGTAGTTTCCGTCGAGTCGGCCGGACGCAAAGCTAATAAGCCCGGTTTGCCGGAATGGTTATGGACTTTTTCCAGTAAACGAAGTTGAGTTTCCTGCTCGATAGGCTGGTGGGTAGGGCCGTCCTCTCCAACGCGAAATGCGTCATGCGTCCATAGAAACTTAACCGGCGCTTCCATCAAAGCCGCCAAACGCAATGCCGGTTTCTGATAATCAGAGAAGGCAAAGAATGTGCCGCAAACCGGAATCACGCCGCCGTGTAAGGTCATACCAACTGCCAATGCTGCCATAGTGAACTCTGAAACCCCGCAGTGTAAAAACGCCCCCGAAAAATCGCCGTGAACTATTGGCTTGGAGTTCTTCAGAAAACCGTCAGTTTTATCACTGTTAGCAAGGTCGGCGCTCATAACTATCATGTTGCCGATTTCCTCTGCAAATTTGCTTAATACGAAACTGCTGCTGGCACGGGTTGCTATGTCTTTTTTCTGCTCGCCGGCGATCTTCTGCCAGTCCAGCTCCGGCGCCTTGCCGGACAAGAATTTATCCAGAGCTTTAGCTAAGTCTTTATTTGCTTCGCGCCAATCAGCTTCAATCTTCTGCCGTTGCAGAGCTTCGCTTTTTTTGCGAGCAGCTGAATCTTTATAAAGTTCTTTGACTTCTTTTGGTACTGCAAAAGGGTCGTTTACATCGCCGCCTAGGGCTTCTACAGTTTTTTCAAAGTCTGCTCCGGCGGCGCTCATAGGCTGGCCGTGCATACTAACCTGGTGTTCGAAGCTGTCGCCGGAATCGGTCAAAGCGCCTTTACCCATAACCGTATCACCGATAATCAGGGTAGGCTTATTCGTTTCTTCCTGGGATTTCTTTAGGGCAGAGCGGATTTCATCCTGGTCATTGCCATCTATTTTTATCACGTTCCAGCCCCAGGCTTCGTATTTTTTAGCTGTATCTTCATGGGTTACCGAACCTGTCTCGGTAGACAACTGGATATGGTTTGAGTCGTAGAACATTACTAGGTTGTTCAGGCCTAAGTACCCGGCTATCCTGCCGGCGCCCTGGCTGATTTCTTCCTGTATGCCGCCGTCAGAAATAAAGCAGTAGATATTATGTGATTGCCAATCGCCAAAACGCGCTTCAAGAAACTTAGCTGCAATCGCCGCGCCCACGCCAAAAGCATGCCCCTGGCCAAGCGGACCGGAAGTATTTTCAATACCGTATTTTAAATCCCGTTCCGGATGGCCCGGAGTTTTTGAATCCAGCTGACGAAAATTCTTAAGCTCATTCGTCGGAACCTTTCCGGTAAGATGCAGAATACTGTAAAGCATGGGGGACATATGCCCGGCGTCCAAGAAAAAGCGGTCGCGATAAGGCCATTTAGGGTTATCCGGGTCTTCAACCATGAACTCAGAAAAAAGCACGTGAATAAAATCGGCTGCTCCCATAGGCCCGCCCGGGTGTCCGGAATTAGCTTTCTCCACCATGGCACCGGATAAAATTCTAATAGTATTTGCTGCTTTTTGGTCCGGATTCATTTTTGGGATGCCTCGTGGTCACTAATAAATTTATCCAACCCTGAGTCAGTCAGAGGATGCTTAAAAAACTGTTCCAAAATTGAAAAGGGAATAGTTGCAACATCGGCTCCCATTTTGGCGCTTTCAACTACATGGATGGGGTGGCGAACACTGGCGACTAGAATCTCCGTCTTAAATTCGTATCGGGAAAAAATTGTTACTAGATCCGCAATTAACTGGAGACCGTCAATTGATACGTCGTCTAATCTTCCGATGAACGGACTTACATAGCTTGCACCGGCCTTGGCGGCTAAAATTGCCTGGGTCGGGCTGAAAATAAGCGTGCAGTTTGTTCTTATATTCTCGCCTGAAAGAGTTTTGATAGCTTTTATGCCATCAGGGGTCATAGGGACTTTTACGACAATCTTTTTATCAATACCAGCCAGCTCGTGAGCTTCTTTCATGATTCCCTTATAGTCTGTCGCTATAACTTCCGCGCTGACATTATCGTCAACGATATCACAAATGGCTTTGTAGTGAGCATAGATATTATCTTGCCCCTTGACGCCCACTTTAGCCATTAGGCTGGGGTTGGTTGTCACGCCGTCCAGTACGCCGAATTCCTGAGCTTTTTTTATTTCATCTAATTTTGCAGTATCAACGAAGAATTTCAATTGCGGGGTTGTCCTCTCTTACTTTGTTTTAGTATAACAAAGTAACCGATATGTACTCAAAATAAACGCTTAAAGCTTAGTGCTTAAAACATAAAAGGGGTTTTTGCTAAGACTTATATCGACTTTCGTGCCTTTAGGCAGCTTCATGACTTCGCCGTCTATTTGCGACCATGTATCTTCGCTTAATGTAAAGTTTCTGTCCTCTCCGGTAATTTCGCCGTAAGTACGGTTACGCAGGATCTTAAGCGCTGAGAGTAGAGAAATAATAGCCTTTGGATGTTTACGTTCAACAGTAGCTTCATAAAACGCTTTCTCGTTGAGTTTAATCGGAAGCCTATCCACTTTAGCTATTCTGGAGCCGTTAACAAATATCCTCTCAAACATTGGATGGCTTTTGCCGTGGATCTCTATAGTAAACGGTTTAGCCTTAACTAAAGACCTGGTAACTATTAACATCTCCGACAACATTCTTACGCCCGGTATTACATGAATTTTCATCTTTTTATTCTTTGGCAGTTCAGCTTGCTGGGTGGCATATGCAGAAGCCCCGAAACTCACATAGCATGCGGCTATCTTTTGCTGCGAATCTTTATTATTGCTGAGCTTAACATTTAGAGGGTATATAGGGGCAATGTTGCCTTTCTCGAAAATAGTTTTGAGAGTAAGCTTGTTGGGCCTGCCGTTAATCATGTAGGCTAGATCATTTGCGTTGCCGCCCCATAGGGGTAATATAGGGACTTTCTTAGACTGGTTCGAAACTGATTTACTTAGAAGAAGGGCGTCAAGAACCGCACTTACAGTACCGTCGCCGGCGGCTATACATACCAAAGTTTTTCTATTAAATTTCTTGGCCAGTCCGACAATTATTTTTCGATTGGCATCGTATCCGTCAGGAGAAGTTTCAGCTATTATTACTTCCTTTGAAGGGAAGAGTTCTTTAAGCTCGGAGATTCTTCTTCTTGAACGACGGCCATTAGTACTAGCAGGGTTGTAGATGATTATAAGTTTTTCGAACCTGTATAAATTACTTTGGTCTTTATCCATAACTATTTCTTGCTTTTAGTTGCTGTAGCGTATCTTATACTGGCCATCAGTCCGATGACAATCCAGAACGCAAAACTTACCAACGCAATTATTATCAATATCACTCCGGTCAAAGAGTTTTCGTTTTCCTTGATCCAGTCGCCGAACGGATAAAAGATTAATGTTACCCAGGCCAGAGCAGTGGAATATTTGCCATATTTTGAAGGATGGATTCGGATTTTTCTTAGCCGGCCGATTACTACAGCCAGTCCGTTAAATATATTCTGAAAAGCAATTAGTAAAACGATGGGCCAGGGGACAAGCTCAATTGCCGCAAAGACAATAACGGCAGAAGCAATGACCAGCTTATCCGATACTGCGTCTACAAGCTCTCCTAACGGGCTTTTAGTTTTTGTATATTCGGCAATTAATCCGTCCAGTAAGTCTGCTACGCGCCCCAGAGTTAAAAGCAAAAGACCGCTAATAATTTCTGAATTTAAAATTAAGAACAGTCCGTAAAGAGCCAGAACCCCGCCACCCAAACTAACAAAGTTTGCCGGAGTAAGAGTTCCATAGGAGCGAAAGGCTAATTTCTGCCAAATATTGCGCTTTTCGCCTTTGGTATCGTGCCAATCCGCCACCTTGCTTGATCTATGCATATTTAACACCTTAATAGATTACCATTATTTAACTCTTCGAGGCACCTGCTAAAAGATAGTGATAAAATGCTTGATATGCTCGTCGAAACAGTCAGTAAGTCTGTAAGATTAATTATTCGGCAGTTTGCCGTTTTTTTAAATAACAAGACAAAGGGGAGAGTAAGCCCCAATTTAATAACCACTCTGAGTACGGCCGGCCACTTGCCGGTAGTTTTTTTTATAATGACGGACCAGTTGCTTGTGGCCGGAATCGTATTTATATTCTTCGGGCTATTCGACGTACTGGACGGAGAACTGGCGCGGCTGCAAAAATCCGCCGGACCTAAAGGCATGGTATACGATGCATCATCGGACAGGATTAAAGAAGTTTTAATATTTAGCGCCACGACTTATTACATTAGTCAGTCGTCGACCCCGGAATGGTCGTTTATAGCTGCTTTAGCCCTGGGAGCCTCGCTAAGCGTAAGCTACGCCAAAGCTAAAGCCGAAGTAAGCCTGACTATTAAAAAACGCTTGAGTGATCATCATAAAATAAACCGTCATTTTTCTGAAGGTGTTGCCTCGTTTGAAATAAGAATGGCCCTTATGGCGCTAGGTATGCTGTCGGGCAATCTGCTGCTTGCTACGTCAATAGTAGCGGCATTATCCACCTTTGCTATGTTTGAGCGTTTATATTTTTACCTGAAAAGGATTTAATGTGAGTGATTTTATATTTTCACTTTGGTTTTTTCTGCCGGCAGGGATAGCTAATGTAGTGCCGGTTTTAATTGCTAAAGCGCCCTTATTGTCTAACTGGAATGCGCCTGCCGATTTTGGTTTTAAGTTTAGGGGCAGGCCCATTCTAGGGCCGCACAAAACTATACGCGGCCTGGCTATTGGAACGCTGGCAGGATTTTTAGTGTTCGTTCTGCAGGTACAGTTTTATGAAAGTTATTTATGGGCTAGGGAAGTAAGCGGAGGGTTGGATTACAGCCAGCTGTCGCTATGGCTGGGAGTATTGTTAAGCTTCGGGGCGCTATTCGGCGACCTGGCCAAAAGCTTTTTCAAAAGGCAGCTAAATGTAGTTTCCGGCAAGAGCTGGTTTCCGTTCGACCAACTGGATTATATAGTCGGTGCTTTGTTGTTTAGTTTAATCGTAGTTACTTTAGAAGCCGGGCAATACATTCTTATAGCCATAATCTGGTTCTTAATGCATTTGCTGACCAGCTATGTCGGATATTTAACCAAGTTTAAAAAAGATCCCATATAGATTGGTGATCCCTACGGGAGTCGAACCCGTGTTTTCAGGATGAGAACCTGATGTCCTAACCACTAGACGAAGGGACCTTGAGCAATTATCACTTTACATAAGTTCGTTTCTAAAATCCACAAAGTGTTTTCAGGATGAGGTCACGTCCCGCGACCCCGAAAGTTCACTGTTGCAAGCATAGCTTGCACCGGAACATTTCCTTGCGCAGTGCCACCGGCACTGCTCACCTGGTGTCCTAACCGTTAGACGATGCGACCGCATCTATAAAAATTTAGTATAACAGATTAGCCCAAGCATAAGCGTTTGGAGTATAATCTTTTAGTAATGCTTGACGAACTAATGCAGCACGTCTCTAAGGGATGGTACCGCTTCTTGTGGGCGCTTTGGACATTCCTAAAC
>JBBDZT010000048.1:0-10732 GCA_040900025.1 Saccharimonadales bacterium (SeqCode) | reverse complement strand
ACTTGAACCCTCGACACCCTGCTTAAGAGGCAGGTGCTCTAACCAGCTGAGCTACTGGCCCTTGTGAACTTGCAACAGCATAGCAAATCACCTCTGTTATTGCAATCTGCGGGCTTAAAAGCAAAATTATCCGAGCATTCAGATCGATATGGCTGAAAGTAAAATATTACTTTTGCTATGATTAATGGATGACAAACAGATCCTTTGCAACCCGTATGCTGTTGTTTTTGATAGCCGTGACGCTGATCATCACCGGAACACACCTGTTATTCCAGTATCTTAACCTCGTAATTTTTTACCAACAAGTCGGCCAGTTTTATGAACTTTCCAATAGATTTGATTTTGACGATGAATCCAGTGTCCCTACCTGGTTTGCGCAAGCATTATTTTTAATTATTTCCGGCAGCGCTTTTTTGGCTGGCCATCTGCAGGCAAGTCGGCCTGCCCGCCGGGTATGGTGGACGATTGCCGCGGTAGGATTAATATTTTCTCTTGATGAAATTTCAGCGCTGCATGAACGCATTTTACAAACTTTGCACGTTACAGTATTTCAAGACGCGGCACCTACAGGACTGGCTAATGCCTGGTGGATAGTTCTACCATTCGTACTTCTATTTTCCGCTTGGTTAATTTGGAAAATGCTGCATCTATTACCTCTTCGGACTATATTTATTTTTGTGATCGGCGGCTTTGTCTTTTTAGCCGGAGCAGCAGTTGCCGACTTATTAATAAGCGCTACGCCCAGAGAAACTTTTCTCAACCAAGGCATATTAGTAGCAATAGAGGAAACTCTGGAACTTCTTGGAGCAATTATAGGTTTGTATGCCATCGTCAACTATCTTGAAACTTATCATCACTCGGCAATTTCTAAAGCTATAAAGAGTCTAAAGTCTAGCCGTTAGCACGACTTATAATATAAAGGTATAATTAAGCAGTAATTAATTCATAATTAATTTTTATGAAAAAAATCAAAAAAAATACGAAAAAACACCCGAAGATTGACCCGACTCTCCAGCTTTTTCTTGCCTTGGGATTATTTATTATTTCCGTTATAGCTTCTCGCGGAGCACAAATGTCCGCCTGGGAAATATCTTTATTCCAGTCTGTTTACGACTTGCCTGATTTTCTGCACCCGGTATTTTTCGTGATAACTCAGTTTGGCAGTATTTATGTTCTTGCCTTGCTGCTTATACTTTATCTGGCAAGAAAGCATTATCATATAGTCCTTCGCTTGCTGCTCACCGGCACTTTAGCATATTTGCTTACCGGGGTAGCAAAAGACCTTTGGGGTCGGGCGCGTCCTACTGAACTGCTGCTTGACATTGTTAATCTAGATTATATTGTCCGCGGGCCGGGTTTTCCCTCCGGACATATGGCATTAGCAGCTGCACTTGCCTTGACCATAGGACACTATCTCCCAAAAAAATATCACTGGATTCCAATAGTTTGGATTGTGGGAGTAGGATTGTCTCGCATGTACCTGGGTGTCCACGCGCCGCTGGATATTGTAGGCGGGTTCGCTATCGGCTGGGGAGCCTATGCCCTTTTCCGCCATGTACGCTTGTACGATATTAACTTTTCCAGAAGACGGCCAAAAACTTGATATAAGATTATATAGTGCAAGAGAAATTTGAATTTAGAAAGATACTCTTAGCAAAAAGGCTGGGGTTGTCTCGCAAACAAGTTCAGGAGTTTAGCGATAAAATTGTTAAAAATCTTATTAATTATGTAAATTGGCGAGAAATTAACAATATAAATACATATCAAACAATTAAAGTTAATAATGAGATCAATATTTATGGCTTATTTGATTTTATTCAGCAAAATCATCCGGACATTCAGATTGATATGACTGAGAGCAAAATTTCGTCAACAAAAAATATGCCCGAAGGTAGAATGTATGATCTGGTAGTTGTGCCCTTAATTGGTTTTGACCGCCATGGCAACAGGCTGGGCTACGGAGGCGGGTATTATGATAAATTCTTAGCTGGAAATCGTTGCAAACAAACTGTAGGGCTAGCTTATAGCTTCCAAGAAGTTAAGAATCTGCCTATTGAAGAGTACGATCAAAAACTTGATCTCATAATTACTGAAAAAGAAGTAATCAAGCCTTAATTTTCTCTAGCTTGGCTCTCACAGGTCCTATCATATAAAGTGATCCGGTGAAGATAATAGTTTTTTCCGACCTGGCAAAAGCTTTTTCTATCGCTTCATCCAAATTAAGCGTTTTTTCAGCAGGCACATCATCAAAGTATGATTTTAAATAGCCGGGCGGTAAGGATTTGTGCTTAAAATCCTGTTCTGTCTCAAAGCTGGTTAAAATTATATGGCCGGCATATTTTGAGATTGCCTGGGCCATCTTTAACAACTGGTCTTTCTTGTTTTTACCCACCGCCAAGACAAAACAGTATTCGTCCGGTTTAACTTCATTGGGCAGACTTTTTAGGAAGCCCTCTATCTTTTGCGAGTTGTGTGCGCCATCCAAGATTACAGTCTTATCGCCTATAGAATACTTTTCCATCCTGCCCGGTATAGTCATTCTAGAAGCTGCTTTGAGTTGGCCTTCCGTTAGCGGCGGCTTTGAGTCGCTTTCAAAAATCTTATTAGCAACAAAGCCGGCAAGGGAAAAATTGCGAGTACTGAAAGTATTGAAGCTCTCTTCAGGGTTGATCAATAACCTGGCGTCCTTAGCATTTGCAGAGTGCCTGAACTGGTCAAGAATAGCCTTATCTTGTTTATTACAGAATACTCTATTGCTTTTTTGTATTATCCCGGCTTTTTGCTTAGCAATTTCCAACGTAGTTTTACCAAGTATATCTGTATGGTCCAGACCAATATCCGTAATAACACAAACTTTATCTTCCCTGCTAACCACATTGGTAGCGTCCATGAGGCCGCCCAACCCTACTTCCACAACGGCATAGTCAACTTTAGCTTTGGCGTAATACCAAAACGCGAAAGCCACAAATAGCTCAAAATAAGTTACCTGGATGCCCAGCGACTTTAAAATCTTAGTAAATTCTTCAAAATGCGCACAAAATTCTTTTTTGGAAAGCATTTTTAAATCAATTTGTATTCTCTCATTAATAGTTTCAATATGCGGCGATATGCTTAAACCCGTCTTATAGCCGTTCAGGCTCAATAGCTTAGCCAAGTAATAACAAGTCGATGTTTTGCCTGAAGTTCCGGCAACATGGACTATTTTTACTTTATCCTGAGGGTTATTAAGCTCAGCAAGCAAGTTTTTAACCCTATCAAGGGAATAGCTTTCCTTAGCACTTAATTTTAAAGCGTTTTTTTGAATATATTTATCAATGTCTTTGAACGAAGTTATTTCCATAGCTATAGATAATACTGTATCATTTAAGAAGTAAATGGCAGATAAAAATCCCAAAGACGATTTATTAGACCCTGATGTAAGATTCCTGCTTGCTAATGAACGCACGCTGCTGGCCTGGATACGAACCGCACTGGCAGTTTTAGCCGGCGGCTTCGCACTGATTCAATTGTCTGAAGGTTCTACTGCCCAAAGTTTAATAGGCACCGCCGCATTATTCCTCGGCGCATTTATGACAGTAGTAGGCTATATACGTTTTAGGGCCTCCGACAGGGCAATCCGACACGGCAAATTACCGGAGTCCGGTATGGAGCCTTTTATCCAAACTGGCGGTATAGTTTTAATAGCCCTCGCTCTGCTAGCCACCCACCTTCTCGGCATTTGGTAAGGCTTACGGTGTTTTATTGCGGAATATAAGCTTAAGTATTGCCCAGCATGTAAAAGCGCCTGTGGTATTGGCTACGAAATCCCGCCATGTATCGTGAATATCAAAAGCAAAAGGGCCAAAACCTAAAAGCTCAAAGAAGTATTCTGCCAGCTCGTTTAAAACACCGAGCGTTGAGACCCAGGCAAACAAAATAACTAAAGTTAACCGCCATGGAAATTTTAGCTTCAAGGTCCTTGACAAATACACAAACAGAAAAGCCGAAGCTACACCGCCGCTAGCATGCAGAAAGAAATTACCGGTTACGTCAGGCTTCAACTCATACACTATGGAACCGACAACTCCCGTTAGAAACGCAGCAGCAATCCATTTCCAATGCTGGCCAAGCGAATATTTCTTCTTCAGCTCAAATCCCAGCCATGCCGTAAACGGAAGAATGAAAATTATATATGCAAACGCGTGAATCATAATCATAAATACTAAACTAAAAAGTTTCTGAAGTATAATTTATAATTGTCTCTATGCCCGAGTAGCTCAGCGGATTAGAGCACTGGTCTTCGGAACCAGGTGTCACAGGTTCGAATCCTGTCTCGGGTACCATTTTAAGCATAAGCTCTATTGTTGCGTTAACAACCTGATAGTATAATTCGGTTAATCAACTATTAAGAGGAAAAATGAAAAAATTAAATCAAAAAGGTTTAGGAGTAGTCGAAGGACTATTAATATTGGTAATAATCGGAATCATAGGATTCGTGATTTATTACGTACGAACCGCGCAAAACAAAATGGAAAATACGGATTCTTCCAGCTCATCGGTGGAAAGCCAGCCCGAAGTATACGAACGTACCTCTAAAGTTCCCGACGACTGGAAATCATACAAAGATGACAAATACCCTATCAGCTTTTCCTATCCTGCCGACTGGGATGTAATCCCGGAACCGGTTAATAAATTCAATCCCTATGAGCCCGGTTATTATGATTATGAAATAGGCATAGGCGACGAACCGCAATCTCCTGACGAGCAACTATATGATGTTGGAATTTTAATCAAGCGCCAATCGCTGGAAGAAGCAGTAGCGACATATAAAAAAGAGGTTTTACTCACCAAACCGGATCCTGCAAAAATTTTTAGCGAAAAAACCTTAACCATTGACGGCAACCTCGCCAAAGAGTTGCATTACCAGCCTATTACTACTGAAGAAGACGGAAATGAAATAACAGGAGACATAGTTAGAAAATATTTCGTATATGCAAATGGCTATGTCTATGATTTGCCTGAAGTTTACGATGAACCAGAAGCTGGCAATCTAGGTGGAATCTCAGGTAAAGACAGTCTGATTCTATTTGAGTCAATCAAGATTGATTAGTCTAAGTTTTATCTTGGCTGTTGCGGAGGAAGTATGTCGGCTCTTTGGCCATAAAGTCGATCGTAAATATTTTCGGCCATATCGGCAACCGTCTCAGCTGTTTGTATTCTGGCATCTAATTCAGGATCGAAAATATCAAGATTATCGCTTGCTACAAATGCATTGTCTGTATTCGTCTGAAAACCTCTACGTTCCATAAACCGCCCATTTAGATCAATAACTGAACCGCTCCAGGCGCCGTGGCCACTATAGTCTCGTCCGTCACTAAAGAAAGAGTCGGGAGTAGCAGAACTAGGTGAATTAATATAAACAGTCCGAATATTTCCAAAGGGGTTACCTCTTGAAATACTAAGGCTTTGTACTTTCCGTGGGTCAGCCCGACCGTTAGTAATCCCGGTTACAACACCAATGTCTATAGGGGTATAGGGATATCGTGCCTCTCTGTCTAGAGGAGGAGCTGCGTCATGAATATTAACTATTACTTTATTACCCTCTTTAAATCTATCCCATCCAGTGGTGTGCTTTATAGCACCTCTAGCTATTTTCACCGCTGTTGGCCTTAGGGATGCTTTTAGACTATCTTTTGTCGCTTGGTCATATTCTCCATTACCACCGCGCAATCCAATCGCCAATGCAACAGCAGCTAGCCCGGCAACTACAGTGCCGCCAAAAATACGCCTAACTTTATTAGGCTTAGTTTTTGAACCTTCTTTAAAACCTTTGTCCTTTGAAGGCTTTGTCTCAAAGTCTCTCATCGAGCAATATTATAACTTATAATATATTATTTGTCAAACAGATTACAGAGAAGCCTTTTTTAGATTGTTTTTGGCTTGTTTTTATTCTGGCCTTTTGGCGGTAGATACTTTGGCTTGTGGTTCTTATCGTGTTCACTTAGTGTTTTCTTCAAAACTTGGACAACTTTTTCGGCGTGCTCACGGCTCATACCTACTTGGCAAACTATGTTTGATTTTGTCTTTTCGTTTGCACCGGTATTTTGCGTAAATTGCAGTACAACCCCGTGGCGGTTGACCGTGACATTCATGCCGTCGGTATAAATCACTCTCTGATCTACCGGCATGTACATAACTAGCTGTTTCATTAACATGTCTTCAACACCGCCTATCAGATTCTCTGCGTTTTGATCATTCTGCATCTGGGTGAGACTTCGGAGTTCATCCGCCTGCTCGTTAGTTAAGAGGAAATGGTTGATTATCATATCCAACTGATTCTCGTTAGGCAGAACCTTGCCGGACTCCATGTCTTTTAGAAAAATTTCGTCAATTTCAAGAGTACCGGAAACATCACTAACACTTTGCTTCCATTGTTGCCGAAAGTGTTTGATTTTTGCGCCGAACGCCCGGTAAGGATGATCTTCGATGTCAGGCATATAATATATATGGTAGACCCAACGTCAAATTCATGCAAGTAGCTAAATATTGCGCTGCTGATATACTTTCTCTAGTGAAAATAGAAAATAACCAGCCTCTTTCAGGACACTCCACAATGCGCCTTGGCGGTCCGGCAAAATTTCTAATGAATATTACTTCCCGGGAACAAATTACCGAAGCTGTGGAGTGGGCAAAGAAAAACAACTGCAAAATTATCATGATCGGCCATGGCAGTAATATTGTATGGCAGGATTCCGGTTTCGACGGTTTAGTCTTGGTTAATAAAATACCGGGTTTTAACGTTAACCAGCAAGGCGACGAATACATAGTAAAACTGGGCGCCGGCGAGGTTTGGGACGAAGTTGTTAACAAACTGGTAGTCCAAGGTTTATCCGGAGTAGAACAGCTATCTTTAATACCGGGAACGGTCGGTGCGACTCCCGTACAAAATGTAGGTGCATATGGCCGCGAGTTATCGGAGGTTTTAATAAGCGTTGAAGCTTTTGATCTGAGCGAAAATAAATTCGTTGAAATAGCCAACGAAGACTGCGGTTTTTCCTACCGTAAAAGCCGATTCAACCAACAAGACAGCGACAGATTTTTAATCTGCGCTATAACACTGAAACTTCACAAGGCCAATCCTGCTCCACCGTTTTACGCTACCCTGGAAAAATATCTAAGCGAACATAGAATTACCGAATATACGCCGTTGAATATACGCAGTGCCGTTATAGAGATCAGGAACTCCAAACTTCCGGATCCGGCGAAAGTCGCTAACTGCGGATCATTTTTCGGCAATCCAATAGTAAACAAAACAAAACTATTGGAGCTGAAAACCGGATACCCTGAAATTCAGTCTTGGGACATGAAAAACAGCACCTATAAAGTCTCCGCCGCGTGGCTTTTAGACCAGCTGGGTCTAAAAGGCTATAAAGACCCTTCAACCGGCATGGCTCTGTGGCACGCTCAACCGCTGGTTTTTGTAAATGAAAACGCAAAATCCACTAAAGACCTCTTGAGTTTCCGTGAAAAAATCAAATCAAAAGTGCAGGAAAAGTTCGGTATCGATTTAAAACAAGAGCCTGAACTTATTTAACGAAAATTATTACTTTTTACTACTGGGAAGCGGGAAATCAAGAGCGAATTTTCTAATATCTTCCCTCTGTTTCGATAGTTTCTGTGGATCGTCATGATTTAAAATCGCCTGGTCTATCCACTCGGCCACTTTAACCATGTCCGTCTCTTTCAACCCCCGGCTGGTTAACGCCGGTGTTCCTAAGCGAATGCCGCTCGGGCTAAAAGGCGGACGAGGGTCAAAAGGAACAGTGTTTTTATTAACTGTAATCCCCGCCTTGCTTAAGGCGTCCTCCGCCTCTTTCCCGATAATTTTTTTATTCGTTACATCAACCAGCAATAAATGGTTGTCTGTTCCACCGGTAACTAGATCATAGCCTCTGTCTGACAATTCTACAGCTAATTTCTTAGCGTTCTTAACAATCTGTCGCGCATAGATTTTAAATTCCGGTTTGGAAGCTTCGTCCAAAGCCACAGCTATAGCGGCGGTCTGGTGGTTATGAGGACCGCCTTGCAGGCCCGGTATAACTGCCCGGTCGATCAATGTGGGTATGTTTTCTTTTGTCCGGTCAACTTTTTTTAATGGAGTTGCCGGGTTTCCGTTGCTTAAAATTAAAGCCCCTCTTGGGCCGCGGAGGGTTTTGTGCGTAGTAGTCATTATTACGTCGGCAATTCCGGCCGGAGACGGGTGGACACCCCCGGCTACAAGACCGGCTATATGCGAAATATCAGTAAGCAGCCAAGCACCTACCTCGTCTGCTATATCACGAAGTTTTTGCCACTCGATAATCCGCGGATAAGCTGTAAATCCGGCTATTATCATCTTCGGTTTTTCGGCTATTGCCTGTTTCTTAATATCTTCGTAGTCTAAGTATCCGTCTTTGCCTGTTTCGTAATTTACGGCTTGATAATAAACACCCGAAAAATTTACTTTTAGTCCGTGGGTCATATGTCCGCCAAAGGAAAGCTTCAAGCCCATGACCTTATCGCCCGGATCTAACAGCGCGAAATACACGGCCTGGTTAGCCGGCGAGCCGGAATAGCCCTGAACGTTAGCATGGTCTACGCCAAACAGTTTTTGAGCCCGGTCTCTTGCGATATTTTCCACCTTATCTACTACCTCGCAGCCTCCATAATAGCGCTGGCCGGGGTAGCCTTCTGAGTACTTATCTGTAAGTACGCTGCCCAGTGCTGTTAATACATCTCTTGACGTATGGTTTTCGCTGGGAATCATCTCCAGCCCTTCTGATTGTCGTTTTGCTTCCGCGGCAATCAAATCTTCAATAGCTTTATCCTGCACGAGATTTCCCCTTGTTTACTTATTTATTATAGTTATTAGTTCGATTATCCGCAAAAAAGGTATCACTATTACTACGATCGTAGCCAAAATGATACAGTTTGAATATAAAAAGTTGTTGTAAACACATATCATTTGTGGTATTTTATTTGGCAGATGAAGTCAACAAACGAGAAAATCGGTAACTTAATTTACCAAATCAGGCAAGAAAGAGGCTTAACACAAGCCGAGTTTGCTAGGCGCTTAGGTACAAGCCAAAGTGCCGTCAATAGAATTGAAAAAGGGCGGCAAAACCTCAGCCTTGATACATTAGGCCGGATTAGCGACGTACTCAACAAACAGATTATCAGCCTAGGGGGTCAAGCTGTAAGCCTTAGGATAGAGGGCGGCCACGAACTTTCAGGAGAAATTACTACCCGTGTCGCTAAAAACTCTGCGGTTTGCCTGTTGCTTGCCTCGCTCCTAAACAAAGGTACGACCAGACTTAAAAAAATGCCGAGAATTGAAGAGGTTAACCGCCTTATTGAAGTTTTGGTTAGTATCGGCGTGAAAGTCCGCTGGATGGCTGGTAATGATCTGGAGATACGACCTCCCGAAAAACTTCAGCTTGAAAATATAGACAAAAACGCGGCAAGAAGAACCAGAAGCGTGATAATGATGTTCGGCTCGTTGATGCATCAGTTTAACGAGTTTAAAATCCCCTACGCCGGTGGCTGTAAGCTTGGCACCCGGACAGTTCAGCCCCATCTCTACGCGCTTGAAGAGTTCGGGGTAAGCATTGACACAAAATCCGGCCATTATAACGTCAAAGTTAACAAAAAACTCCCGGAAAAAGTAGTAATGTACGAATCCGGCGATACGACTACGGAAAATGCGATCATGGCTGCAGCTATCTCGGAGGGTGAAGTAACGATCAAGATGGCCAGCGCTAACTATATGGTTCAGGATCTTTGTTTCTTTTTGAAAAAACTAGGAGTGAAGATTGAGGGCATAGGTACATCAACATTGAAAATTAAAGGGGTCAAAGAAGCCAAGCGCAATATCACTTTCTACCCCACAGAGGACCCGATAGAATCTATGACGTTTATTGCGGCGGCCGTAGTTACAAATTCGCAGATTAGCATTAAAAGAGCACCAATAGATTTTGTGGAGCTTGAAATACTGAAACTTTCAAAAATGGGACTGAGGGTCACGGTTGACAAGACCTACAAGTCCGACAATGGCCACAGTAACCTGGCAGATATTACCGTATATAAGCACGACGGCAAGCTTAAAGCTCTCGAAGAAAAGATTTATGGTCGGCCATACCCCGGATTAAATATCGACAACCTGCCGTATTTCGTCCCAATTGCCGCTGTGGCTCAAGGCAGAACACTAATCCATGACTGGGTGTACGAAGAACGAGCACTCTACTATACCGAGATGCGCAAACTCGGGGTTAATATAACGCTTGCCGATCCGCACCGGGCATATATAGACGGACCGACCAAATGGCGAGAAGATGATGTGGTCTGTCCGCCGGCGCTCCGACCAGCAGTACTATTACTTCTAGGCATGTTAGCAGCTGATGGAACTTCCATTTTAAGAAACGTCTACTCTATCAACCGCGGTTATGAATATCTGGCCGAGCGCCTAAACACTCTCGGCGCCAAAATAGAAATCCTCCACGACATATAGATCTTAAGGAGGGAAAACCCTTGCTTTGGTTTTTCCCTCCTTAGCTCCCCGCCAGCTGGCGGGTCGGATCCTCCCTTTCCAATGATATATTTTTAGATGAGTAAATAATCTAAAAATACGTAAAAAATAAATGTTATAATTACCCCTGTTGTTATAAAAATGCGGGTGTCGTATAACGGCTAGTATGTCAGCCTTCCAAGCTGAAGA
>JBBDZT010000047.1:0-11657 GCA_040900025.1 Saccharimonadales bacterium (SeqCode) | reverse complement strand
CAACGGTACCGTGGGTTCGAATCCCACCCTCTCCGCCACAATTTGTTAAGGAGAATTTATGCAAAAATATGCTTTTCTGGACAGAGACGGAACATTCCTTTGGGAACCAGAAAAGCCACCTGGAGTCGATCCACAAGAAACATTCCCGCTCAAATTAATGAATGAGTTTAAGTTTATGGATAACGCAATTGATGGAACCAAAGGGCTTGTTAGCAGAGGCTATAAGTTGGTAATGGTAACAAACCAAACGTTTCTAGGAACATCCAAACATCCTAAAGAAATGTTTGATCAGATTATGCAAAAAATAGACGATGATTTTGCAAAGAACGGCATGGAATTTGAATTTAAGATGGTGTGCCCGCATGGGCCATATGAAGACTGTGATTGCCGGAAACCAAAAACAGGAGGCTTAAAAGAATTTTTGAAATCAGGCGAGGGTGAAATTGATTTCAAAAATTCTCTGATGTTTGGTGATAGATCAACAGATGAAGAATTTGCAAAGAATCTTGGTGTGCGTTTTGTTAAGATCAAAACAAATGGCCGATTTATCGTCCCTGAGGATATAACTACCTAACAATCTGCTCGATGGCGGATTTTATGTTTTTTGGATCGGCTTTGTGGTCGAATATTCCCTTGCCAACTTCTGTAGGCAGAACCCAATAGATGGTATTGCCAATATTTTTTTTGTCGGCGGTAATTTTCTCTAGAATTTGTTCGCTCTTTTGATCTACGGACTGCGGCAGGCCGAACTTCTGGCAATAAGCCTTGACTTGGACGGACAAACCGGCCGGACAAACACCCTCCAATTCACTCAAATAAGCTTCGGCTATTATGCCGACAGATATAGCTTCCCCGTGCTTTAGCGGCCTATCCGACCAGAGAGAAGTCGTTTCCACCGCGTGGCCGATGGTATGGCCGAAGTTGACCAGCTTGCGCTGTCCGCCTTCAAACTTGTCCTTTTCTACGATTTTTATTTTTGCCTGGGCTGCTAGCTCTATGGCCTTTTGCAGTGCTGTTCCTTCTATTTTTCCGGGCTTGAGCTCGTCCAGGTAATCAAGAATACGCTTGTCATAGATAAAGCCCATTTTTATTATTTCGCCCAGGCCTTCCACCAGATATTCTTTCGGCAGAGTTTTAAGGTATTTATGATTTATCAAAACCGCTTTCGGCATATGAAAATTACCGACCATATTCTTATAACCACTCAAATTAACCCCGGTCTTACCGCCTATAGACGCATCCGCTTGGGCAACTACCGTAGTCGGGATAGTGATCCAATCAACCCCGCGCATATATGTAGCGGCAACGAACCCGACAATATCATTTGTCACTCCGCCCCCCAGGCTGATTATGAGGCTTTTCCTGTCAGCGCCCAGACCTCTAAGCTGGCGGCAAAGATTTTCTATAGTGGAGAGCGTTTTGCTTGCCTCGCCCGAATCAAAAACTATGCTCACGGAGCTTTGCTTAACCTCTTTTTGTATACTGCCGAGCCAATGCCGTGCCGTGTCATCCCCGGATATTATGATTATCTTTGAATAGCCTTTGCACAATTTCGGCAATTCCTTGGCTGTGTTATCGGTGAATATAACCTGAGTTTCCATAGTATCTAGTATAACCCCTTAACTTTTTACCTTAGGGATTTTATCAGTCTCTCTTTCTATTTTCTTAGCATAAACATATAGCCCAACAGCGATCAAAATAAACAATGCTCCTGAAAGATGATATATTTTGCCGGCATCGCGCATAAATTCCTCAGATAATGTTCTAAAAATATTTATCGCCTCATCGCTAAGAGACGCTTTGCTCAGGAGGCTTTTTGTTAAGTACGTGAATATTACAGGCGCCAGAGCTATCAGGACGCCGGCTAGGAGGACCGTCCGGCTGACTCGCTTCAAGCCGCTAATTATGTCTTTACTAAAGTAAATGGCTACCCCCCCGAGTATCAAAGCAAGAATAAATAAAGTAATAGGAACGTTTTTTATTACCGAGAAAGACTTCGGAAGGTTAGCGAAGGTTTCATGCAGGGGGCGCCCGTCGTTTGTTTTTATATCGTCGGCGTTTAATCTGGAATCCAGAAGAGTATTGTCTGCCTTCGCTATATCTTTCCTAACCGCAGCCGGACTTATATGCGCAGGCAAGCATTTAACATTAAATACATTGAGTTCCTCAGAACTTTGAGTCCGGTCAACTCCGCAGACAGGCAATTCCTTTGCTCGCTTTTCTGCATATTTGCCTATTTTATTTGCGAATTCTTTATTTTTTTCGTTGAAGTCCAGATTTATTTGCGGGCTACTGGTTTCTTCCATAAGCCAGCCATAGATGCCGTCTATCAGCTTTTCAGTATTGGACTGTACAAACTGCGGATCATAGACATCTAAAACAATCTGGCGAATCTCAGGGTCCCTCAGCGGTATATTTGAATTGGAATTCTCGACCTTTTCCTGAGAGACCTGGTCATATAAAACAACCGGAAGATCAGCATATAAACTGCTTCGCTCGACTATGCCTTTTACCTTCCCCGGCTTGGAAGTTATCAGGTTAAACACCAGAAAGTATGCAAAGAAAAACAGGCAGAACACCAAGGCCGTACCGAGTATTGAAAAATACAAACCCCTGAAAAGACCTTTAAGGTCAACCGCAAACAGCTCTTTCACTAAACATAATTATATATGAGTTGTCTCCGGGACGGTTGAGATATATAATCAGGAAATAAGATGTCTTGGTTTATGGTAGCGTCGCTTGTTGGAGTCCCGGCCGGGGTTTGGATCTACAATAAAACCATGGGCCGTACGGGCAATAACACGCAGACTTCAGTAATTGCGGGGGTTGTCGTAGGCCTGATGGCTTTCTTAGTCACCGCGACACTATATTCCCTGGTTGATTAATAAGATAGCGCTTTAATGCTATTTTTATTTATATTGTGCGGTTAAACTGGTATTATAAGGTTATATATTTTTATTTGTGTTTTTGAGGAAATTAACCGAGTTTAAGAAGGTGGGAAGCGACTAATTGAAAAATTCTAACGGAATGGAAAAGAGCCTGGGCCTCAAAATCCAGCAGGCGCGCAAAGGGGCCGGACAGACTCAGCAGCAGCTGTGCCAGAATTCAGGGCTAAGCTACTCTACCCTGGCTAAGATCGAGCGCGGTGCCATAAAAGCTCCGTCGGTTTTTACCATACAGCAGATTGCCCAGACGCTGGACATGAGCATTGATGAACTTATAGGCGTAAAAAGCGCTACGACCGGAACTCCGTCCAAAAGGCGGTCAAAAGGCGGCATTGAGTTTATATATTTTGATATCAACGGCTGTTTAGTACATTTTTATCACCGGGCCTTCGCAGCCCTGGCCGATACTACTGGAACTTCCGTAGACACTATTGAAACAACCTTCTGGAAATACAATGACCTAGTCTGCCGCGGAGATATGTCTATTGCCGAGTTCAACAATATCCTCGGCGGAAAGCTTAGTTTAAAAAATCTGGATTGGACTGAATATTACATGAAAGCCGTCGAACCTATAGAAGAAACCGTTGAGTTGATAAAATGGACCGCTAAACACTATCGGGTTGGACTATTAAGCAACATTATGCCCGGATTTATAGATGAAATGCTAACACGAGGTCTTCTGCCGGATCTGGACTACGACGCTGTTATCGACTCCTCAAAGACCGGTTACATTAAACCTGAAAAAGAAATATATCAACAGGCTCAGGAGGCTAGCGGTGCTAACTCCGAAGAGATACTGTTTGTCGATGATTCACGGGCTAATATAATGGCTGCCGGGCAGATGGGCTGGCATGTTCTTTGGTTTGACGATTCGCACCCGGAAGAATCTGTCAAACGGATCAGGCAAACCCTTGAATTTTAAGAATAATCTTTAATCAGCTTTTGAATTTTTTCCAATTCTAGCTCTGTAGATTCGAGCTGGGTTTTTGTCTCGGAGACCAGTTTGGCCGGAGCTTTCGCCAGATAATTTTTATTATCAAGCCTATCTTTTAAGGTCTTGATGCTTTCGCTCAGCTTATTTTCCTTTTCTTTTAAGTTTGCGGCCAGTTTTCCGGCATTTTCTTCGCCTAAGTCTAGCGAGCAGTTTTCGTCGGTTTGAGTTAGAGCAATACCCTGCCCGTCTTTTAGTTTTTTAACTTGTTCAAGCCCGGCAAGCCTGGTGATAAGTTTTTGATTTTCCTCAATCAGCGCGGAGTCGGCATGTACCAAGCTTCCGCCGGAAACGTTCAAAACGGTTTTAATATGTCTCACCTCTGTTATTATGGATTTCAGTTTTTCAAAAACGGCAGCTTGGACCGGATCGTAGTCGACCGAGTCAGGCCATGTTTGATTTATTAACATGGTGTTTGTTTTAGGGTATAGCGTTTGCCAGATGGTTTCGGTTACAAACGGCGCAAAGGGATGGACTAATTTAAGTGAAAATTCCAGAACATAATCCAGCATTTTCGGATTAACTTTATCCTTGCCCGCCTCTATATACCAGTCGGCTACATCGTCCCATATAAGGTGATAAACGGTTTCATGGGCTTCGCTGAACTCATACCTCTCAAGCTGGTGCTTCAATTTTGACTTTGCCTGATCCAGCCTGCTTAGTACCCAGTGTTCCGCCGGCGTCGAAGGCTTGGGAGATTGCCCCGCTCCGGAAGTTTTTACCTTGCCTTCAACAAAACGGGCGATATTCCAAAGCTTATTGCAAAAATTGCGGGCTTCCACTACCCTTCTGCCGTCATAGCCGGTGTTTGTGGCCGGAGATCTTCCGGAAACTATACCCATCCTCAGCGCGTCGGAGCCGTACTCTTTGATAATCGGCAGCGGGTCAACTACATTGCCGACCGATTTACTCATTTTTGAGCCGTCTTCAGCCATCACATATCCGTGTATGTATACCTCTTTGAACGGTACATTGCCAGTTACGTAAAGCCCAAGCATTATCATGCGCGATACCCAAGGGTAGAGGATCTCGCCGCCGGTTTCCATTAAGCCGTTAGGATAAAATTGTTTGAGCTGATTATTATCCGGGTATTTTAAGGTGGCATATGGCCAGCTGGAGCTTGAAAACCAGGTGTCAAATACATCGGGATCCCTGCGGTACTCCCGGCCGTTCCGGACTATGGTTAAGTCGCCTACGCTCTCGTCGAATATCCAGTCATTTTCATCTTCTACATTTACGAATGCCGGTATAGGTATACCCCAGGCGATCTGCCTGGAAATATTCCAGTCTCTGAGCCCCTCAAGGTATTTTATGAGCTGATCCTTTTTAGACTCCGGGTAAAACTTGATTTTCCCTGCCTTCAGTTCATTTATAGCTGCTTTAGCAAGCGGCTTCATATTGATAAACCATTGCTTCATAAGCATCGGCTCAATAATCGTCCCGCACTTGTAACACTTGCCTATACGGTTCTTATAATCTTTATCTACTCTGGTGAGCAAGCCTTTTTCCTCAAGGGCTTTCACGACTTCTTTCCGGGCTTCTTCAACGCTCAGGCCGGAAAAACGACCGGTTTTGTCGTTTAACCTGCCATCGTTATCTATGACTTTTATCGCCGGCAAATTATGGCGCTTGGCGACTTCCCAGTCGTTAAAGTCATGCGCGGGGGTTATTTTTACTACTCCTGTACCGAACTCCGGGTCTACCATTTCATCGGCTACTACCTGTATTTCAAACAGGCCGTTTACGCCTTCTACCTCTATGACTTTGCCCACATATTGCTTGTAGCGCTTATCGTCCGGATGGACGGCGATTGCCGTGTCGCCGAACTTGGTTTCGGGCCGGGTAGTTGCCAGTTCAAACGGGCCGTATTTCATGTAATAAAGCGGTGTGGTCGCGTCCTCGTGGGCTACCTCGATATCGGCAAACCCGGTTCCATGGAAAGTGCAGTAATTAACCAATCTTTCGCCTCTGTAAATTAAGCCTTCGTTCCACATTTTTTTGAATGTGCTGTAAGCGCTTTTAATGATCTTATCGTCGAGAGTAAAAGTGTACTCGGACCAATCGCAACTGGCGCCCATTGCTCTGATCTGGCTTTCAAAAAGCCCCTTGTTGTCTTGGACGAAATCCCAGATTTGCTTGTAGAGTTCGTCTCTGGTGAAATCAAAACGGCTCTTCCCTTCCGAGGCCAGCTTTTTCTCGTAGACTACTTGCGTTTCAAAGCCGGCATGGTCGGCGCCCGGTAAAAGAAGCGTTGGGCGGCCCTGCATACGGTTGTATCTAGCTGATATGTCCTCCAGAGCATTGGTCAGAGCGTAGCCTATGTGGAGCCCGGCATTGGCATTCGGCGGAGGCATAACAATACAATAAGCCTGCTTGCCGCCTTCCTTAGGCTTGAAGGCTCCGCTTTCTTCCCACAGTCGGTAAATGTCTTCTTCATACTGGTCAGGCTCATAATTTTTTGGGAGTCTCATTAGGGGATTAGTATATCACCTCTGTTAGCTAAAATGAAATTAGAACATAATTTCCCGTGAAATGGCAACAAAAACCACAGGACTATCACAATAATCCTTTAGTTAAAGTCGCTCTTACTGGTTTCTATTTATCGCTTTTGCGTTAAACGCATTGAAGCTTTGCACACATTTTTGTTTTTGCTTTATTATTTTAGCATAAGCGTAATGAATATCAATTTACAGGGAAAGACTGGGCGTAATATCAAGTTCTTTAGGGTTGTCGGGGCTTGCTTTCTGTCGGGCCATGAAATACCCGGCGGCGGCTATCATTGCCCCGTTATCGGTACATAGTTTAGGGTCGGCAAAAATCGGCCGTATTGGTAAAGCATCTTTCATTTGCCTTCTAAGCTCCGGGCTGGCAGAGACTCCGCCGGACACGACTATGCTTTTGGGTGCGTATTCTTCAAATGCCAGCTTGGTCTTGTCCACTAGAACTTCTATGGCTACTTTATTAAAGCAAGCCGCAATATCGGTTTTCTGTCGGCCTGAGAGCTTTTCTGCAATCATATGCGAAGGAAAGTTATAGTCCTGGCCTATTTCGGCCTGGGCAAGCCGTAAGACAGCGGTTTTCAAGCCGGAGTAGCTAAAGCCGTACTTTTCTTTAGTCTTTGCTTTAGGCAGAGAGTATTTGTTAGAGACACCTTCTATCGCCAATTTCTCAACCGAAGGCCCTCCGGGGTAGGGCAGGCCTAGTATTTTCGCTACTTTATCATACGCCTCGCCCACGGCATCGTCCGTCGTCGTTCCCAGCAGGGAATATTTAAAATGGTTCTCAAAATAAGCCAGTTGCGTATGTCCGCCGCTAACTATAAGTGCGAGCATTGGAAATTCCGGCGGCGCCTCCGCCAGCTTGTAGCTACCTGTCGCCTTAGTTATAAACGAAGCGTAAGTATGCGCCAGAACATGGTTAACACCGTACAAAGGCTTCTTGTGGAGTATGGCTAAAGTTCGCGCCGTCAATACTCCTACAAGCAAGCTGCCGCCCAGGCCCGGCCCTTTAGTGACAGCTACAGCATCAACTTGGTCCCAATTGCATCCGGCTTCTTCTAAAGCTTGTCTAATTACAGGGTTTATAGCTTCTATATGGCTGCGGGCCGCTATTTCAGGAACCACGCCTCCGTATTGCCTGTGAAGATCGGCGGAACTAGCCACTACGTTAGACAGGAGTCTCAGTTCAGAGCCGTCTCCTTCAATGACTGCCGCGCCTGTCTCATCACAACTACTTTCAATTCCTAAAACCTTCATTGCCTACAGCATAGCAAAACACTGGTATTATTATTTCAATGCAGCCTATTAAGAAACTCATTAGAAAAGCGGTTCCTACTAAAGCAGTCAGGCTTTTGGAAAAATCATACCGCCAAAGCCGTGGATTGTTTTGGCAGGCTCGATTTGGCTTCCCGGCTCGAAAAATAAAAGTCATTGCCGTAACAGGTACAAACGGTAAGAGTACAACCAGCGCCTACATAAACGAGATATTAAAGACCGGCGGTTATAAAACGGCTATGATGACCACTCCTATGATGGAGATTGCCGGACAAAAATACCCTAGAACAACTACCAGAACCCTGGAGAAGCAGTCCGAAGTGCAAAGCTTCTTTGATAAGGCGAAAAAGGCGGATGTCGATTGGGCGGTTCTAGAAACTCCGAGCCATGCTTTGGACCAAGACAGGATAATGGGCGTTAAGGTGGAAGCCGCTATTGTGACCAATCTGACCACCGAACACCTGGACTATCATAAAACCATGGAAAATTATGCCCGGGCAAAATCATTACTACTCAGGAACTATCAAGCAAAATGGGCCGTCTTAAATTCTGACGATGAATGGTATGAATATTTCCGCGACCGCTCTTTAGCCAAGACCTTCTCTGTAGGCAAGTCGAAAATTTCCGACGCGCACTTGAAGTCCATTAAGCTTTCAGAAGACGGATCGACCGCAAAGCTGGCGCTGAAGAACGCGGAACTTAACCTGAGAACACACTTGCTCGGAGAGTTTAATATCTATAACGCCGCCCATGCGGCCGGGATCGGTACGCTTTTGGGCATTGACCCTAAGAAAATTGAGAAAGGAATAAGTTCCTTACAATCAGTCCTCGGCCGGTTTGAACTTGTCGAAACCAACAAAAAGAGAAATTTTAAAGTGTTAATCGACTATGCGGTTACCCCGGACTCTATAGAGAACGCTCTAAAATCTCTAAAGAAAGTATCTAAGGGCAAGGTCAGAATAGTGTTTGGCGCAACGGGGGATAGAGATAAATCAAAGCGCCCGCTTATGGGTAGTTCTGCCGGTAAAAATGCCGATTATATTTATCTAACCGATGACGAGACTTATAGCGAACACTCACAGGAAATAATCAATGCCGTATATGAAGGTGTAAAAAAAGCCGGCGCGGTTAAAAAAACTAAAGTTATCCCGGACAGAGAAGAGGCCATAAAGCAGGTCATAACCGACGCCAAAGCCGGCGACACGGTGTTAATTACCGGTCTAGGGCATGAAACTACCCGTAATATGGGTGGCAAACTTGTGCCATGGAGCGACAGGGAAATCGCCCAAAAATATTTATAAGAACACCGAACTTTACAGATTAGGTGTATTGACTTTTTTATAAAACTAAGATATAATATAAGAAATTATTTGAGGAATTTTTGATGTCTCAGCCGAACGGCCAGCAAGTAGTAAGCGCCGCAGAAATATCGCCGATGTATGAACAGCTGCGCTACATTGCCGCTAAGGCTCCCAGCATGGACACATTACTAGGAGATTTAGTTATCTCGCCCGTCGGGCATGATCAGGCCATCGAAACGGCAGCGGAGCTTCCTAGAGAGGACACGGAAGTATCCCCCGGGATTAGAACGGCGAATGAACTAGTTTCTGCTGAGGAAGCGGCAACGCTTTTTGAAACGGAAGGCGTAGTTAAAGAAGCTCCCCGCTTTAGCGAACAGATTCTAGATGATGATCGAAGAACCCCTTTCCATTATGCAAAGCCTTACAGCAGCTCTTATAAACGTCTGCCGTCCAAACCGACTCTTCCGTTGCCAAAACTGGACGGCTCGGTTACCGAGATCAACGGTCTGAGAGAAACCCACTCAATGTTGACCCGCTTCCTTGCTCATAAAAGCGGGAAGCCTCGTATGGACAGGGGCGGTAAAATCAATTCACATGAACAAGGTCTGGTTGAACAAGCCCGAGATATGCTGGAGAACCTTACTTTTATAGGTGAAGGCGAAATGGAAGAAGCGGTCAGAGGGTTGGGTGCTTCCTGGAGAGCGTATTTAGACGAAGATCCTGAGCGAAAAATATGTGTTTTGACTGAAGTTAATCAGTTAAATAGATATAAGGGTACGAGAAAAAGCGATGATTATGTAAGAGAACGAATTTTGGATACTTTTAGCGACGAAGAACTGGAACATTACTCAGGCAGAATAGTGGGCAATTTATCGGGCATAGAAGGTGTTAATCCGCAAAAAGCCCGCGTTATTTTGCTAGATGATTGGGCTATTAGCGGACGCCAGATGCGCGACTCTTATAATAAATTAATGCGCGATCCCAGGTTTCGTGCTTTTAGCAACGTGGGCAAGGTAGAGATTAACCTGTTAGTAGCTTCGGCCGACCGTATAGAAAATGGCTTGCCAATAATACCGGAAGATCCGGACAGCGGAGCTTTAAGGGTAAGAGCTTATTTTCAGTCGCATAATGCTTCAACTGCTCATCAGGCTCACAGCAGCTACGTAACTGGGCTTCATTCTCCGGTTAACTTTGGTTTCGGCGAGACATGCAAGGCAATAGCTAAAAAAACCAGAGGTTTGGGTAGATCTCCGCGACTGATACGTATATTGCCCAGCTACCCAGATACGGAATCTTCCATAAGAATTACAGACGATAGCCTAGAAAGAGCAGTTGCCATAGAAGTGGGAGCCAGCGATGGACGAGCTACTACCGATTATGCCGTAGGAAAATTAGCTACTGAAGCCTCAGAGGCAGGAGAATAAGCATGGCTGTAGAAAGATTTCGTGAAGACAATTTTTTCCTAAGTAATATGTACCCGTTTGAAAGAGGCATTCGTACGCCTGATGGCGAAGAAGTACATACCTCTGAACAGCTTTATTTGCCCGCAGAATTTTTAAGAAAAAGTGCGCGTTTAGTTCTGCAACAGGCTAGTGATGGATTTAAGGCTAAAGGATTAATGCGTCCTCTCAGAAGAGCCGGCTTTGAAACCCGCAAAGACTGGGACGCCGCAAGAATTCCGGCAATGAAAAAGTGTTTGCTGGTGAAGTTTGTTGCTAATCCGGATTTAGCCGAGAAATTACTTGAAACCGGTGAGGAAGAACTCGTTGAAGGCAACGATAGAGGCGATACGTTTTGGGGTGTTTCGCCTATGCCACCCGAGGGTAAAGGGGAAAATATGCTAGGGAAGCTATTGATGGAAACTAGAGCATCCTTGGCAAGCCCCGGATTCGCAGAATCTGTCGACGTCGAATCGGCAGTACGCGACATTTATGTGCCTACCGACATGTACGAGGGTCTCTAGAAACAATCCTATTGACAGGGTTGTTAGCACTCGGGTATATTGAGTGCTAGAGGACTGAAAATCAGTCTGCACATAGCAGGTGTTTTGTGCGAGAGAACATCTGCTATTTAAAACTCTTATTAGTAAAGTTAAATAAAACGGAGGAATTAATGAGTGTACCAATTAGTCCCTTAGGCGATTATGTAGTTGCCGAAGAAGAGGCAGCTCAAACAAAAACTGCCAGTGGAATTTATCTGCCGGACAGCGCTACCGAGAAGCCAAAAATTGCAAAGGTTGTAGCTGTAGGACCAGGAAAAATCGGTGACGACAATGAACGCGTGCCGGTAAACATCAAGGTTGGCGATAGAATTTTATACAAAGGCTACAGTACGAACGATGTTAAAGTCGCCGGAAAAGAATATATTTTAGTAAAAGAAGAAGACGTAATGGCTACTGTTAAGTAGCCAGTTTTTTGTTTACAGTGGTTGGTTTTTAGTAATAAGGAATTTAATCACAACAAACAACAAACAATAAACTATAAACTTAAGAACGGAGTGAACAATTATGGCAAAGAAAGTTTTTTACGATGAAGATGCTCGCAGGCGGGTATTGGGTGGAGCGGAAATTTTATACAACGCGGTTAAAACAACCATGGGTCCGAAAGGGCGCAACGCGGTCATTAGCAAAAGTTATGGAGCGCCAACT
>JBBDZT010000046.1:5814-11792 GCA_040900025.1 Saccharimonadales bacterium (SeqCode) | reverse complement strand
GCCGAAGATATACTAAACGGTATTTCAGGCTTTTCCGATGCCCAAGTAGAAATAAGCCCGTTCTGGGTTACGAAAATCCCTAAGGCGTCAAAAGTTGAGTTTATAGTCCAGCAAGCTGACGGACAGTCAATTCCCGAATAAATGAACGAACCGAAAAATTATTTAGCAGTGGACGTGGGTGAAAAAAGAATCGGGCTGGCTATAGCCAATGTTATTGCCCGACTGCCGAGACCGCTTGCGATCCTTCCTAATCAAGGAGATATTTATCAGCAAATAAGCAAGATAGCCGAAGATGAGAACGTGGAGAAGATAATAATAGGTTTGCCCAGAAATATGTCCGGCGAGGAAACTGCCCAAAGCGACTTCTCCAGACAATTTGCCTCGAGGCTTGGTAAAGCAACCGATGCGGAGATAGTGTTCGCTGACGAAAGTCTAAGCACGGAGAGAGTCAAAGACTCAACTTATAAAAAAGATCCGTCAGGGTACTTAGATTCTGTGGCCGCGTGTTTTATACTGGAAGAATACCTGGAGGTAAGCAATTGAAATACTCAAGCAGAAAAAAACTTTTTCACCGCCGGCAAAAAATAGCCCTGATAGTTTTTATAGTATTAATAATTTCCCTAGTTGCTGTAGCCGGGCTGGTGAGAAAAGCTTATACGGAAAACCTAAAGCCGCTTAACAGCTCTTCTGATACGGCAATTATAGTTACTATAGACCCGGGCAGTACGACTGGCGAGATAGCGGACATTCTGGAAAATAAAAAAGTGATAAGAAGTGCTCAGGCCTTTGAGTGGTATGTCAGAAGTAATAACCTGCGCGACGACCTGAAGGCCGGAACATATCTGCTCAAACCGTCTCAATCCGTGCAGGAGATAGTCGATAAGATAATCGAGGCCGATGTAGCTACCGACCTGGTAACAATACTTCCGGGTAAAAGGCTCGACCAGATAAGAGAGGGCCTTATAAAAGCCGGTTTTTCCGGGGAGGATGTAGACAAGGCTTTGGAGCCGAGCCGGTACAAATCGCACCCTGCCTTAACCGATCTGCCGAAAGGAGCCAACCTGGAAGGCTATATTTATCCTGAAAGCTTCCAGAAGATTAGCGAAACAACTCCCAGCGAGATAATCGAGAAATCCCTGGATGAAATGAACCGTTACCTAACTCCTGAGGTTCGAGAAGGTTTCTCCAAGCAGGGGCTGAATGTGCATCAGGCCATAACAATAGCGTCTATAGTGGAACAAGAGGTTGGTAATGAGTCGGACAGGCCGGTTGTTGCCCAAGTATTTCTAAAACGCTATAAAGAAGGAATCCAGCTGGGAGCCGACCCCACGGCTTTTTACGGCGCTATCATCAACGACAAGGAACCCACGGTAGTTTACGATAGCCCGTACAACACCCGCCTGCATGAGGGCCTTCCGCCGGGCCCTATAGGCAATGTATCCATGTCATCTATTGAAGCAGTGGCTTTTCCTGCCCAGACGGACTGGCTTTATTTTGTAGCGGGCGACGACGGAGTCACGCACTTTTCTAAAACGCTTGAAGAACATGAAGCCTTAACCCGCAAGCACTGTACTAAGTTATGCAACCAATCTAACTAAAATCGTGCTTTTATGCCTTACAGGATATTTTTAAGCATAAAAGCTCTTGATTTTTGCCGTGAACTTGTCTAAAATCATTTCTGAGGTAGGGTCGATATGTAAGTGTTAATTCTAAGATATCCTCTACTTTTTTTGCTTCTTAAAATAATCCAAACAAAAAAACAAGATAAATCGTTAATCTTGTAAAAGTAACATAAGAAGAGTAAGCAATATAGGTGTCCTAACGGAGATACCAGGAGATTTGTATTCGTAATTCGATAAGCGTAACAGGGACTAAGTTAGCTACTGTCACGACTACAAAACAAAATAGGCAAGCCAAGTTAAGAAATCCCACCCGGTTTTCTGGAACTTTGAGGAAGCACTATGTTAAGGCCAGCATATTGATGGTAAACATAGGTCTCTTTGTTGGCGTGGCTGTTTTGGTGAGCACAAGCAAGGCTCAGCCTACTCAACCGATACAAACATCATCGCCAAGCATCCTAACGGTGCCGGCGCAAGTAGAATCTACCGGTCCGCTTGATGAGCTCTCCTCCGCTGATATCGCGGTTAACATAGCCAAAGTTACGGCATTGCCGGAGGCGAACTCCGTACAGAACAAAGCAGACACAATAAATGCCAGTTTAGCCGTAGCAGCCGCTGATGAAAAAGTCGTTGCTAAGCCGCAAATAGTATCTGAAGGTCTTAAATCCAAGCAAGATATTATTGAATATGAAACTAAAAAAGGCGATACGGTCAAAAGCATCGCTAAAAAGTTCGGCGTTAAACCTGACACGGTTAGAAATTCAAATGACTTGGAAGGTAATGCTGTCGCTGTTGGAGCAAAATTGCTCATTAGCCCCGTAGACGGCTTGGTTTATCAGGTTTCATCCGGTGATACGCCTGCGTCTATTGCAAACGAATTCGGTATTGATAAACAGGTATTAATTTCCATCAACGATGCCGAATTAACCAACCAATTTAAAGTTGGCGAGCATATTATTATTCCTGACGCGGTAATACAGCAACAAGAAGAACGACAGCAGGACAGCTCTATATCTTACGGATCGGTAAATAGCTTCTCGTTCGGATTTACTCCTGTTTACGGCGGAAACCAATATGCTTACGGATGGTGTACGTATTACGCCGCCGCTAGAAGCGGTGCGCCGGGCGGATGGGGTAATGCGTCAACATGGGATGATTATGCGCTAATAACTCCTGGCTGGACGGTCAGCACAATACCGAGGATAGGTTCTATAGCTCAAAGAGACGGCGGTGCGGGACACGTAGGCGTAGTTGAAGATGTCAGAATGTACAAGGGCCGCCTACAAATCAAATATTCCGATATGAATGGTTTGGCCGGATTCAACGCTGTCGGAAGAAGCGGTTGGATTTCAGCGCATCAAGACTACCAGCGCTTTATCTACAAGCGCTAGTCAATCGTAGCCCCACAGACTCTCCTCTATATACCGTGAGCTATTTGCTGTAAGCTATTAAATATGTTTGTAGATAAAGTTACCGTTAAGTTAAAAGCAGGAAAAGGAGGCGATGGAATCGTCAGTTTCAGGCATGAAAAATTTATTGAACGAGGCGGACCGGACGGCGGCGACGGCGGCGACGGCGGCGATATTATTGCCCGAGCCAGCAATAACCAGAATACCTTGGCAAAATACCGTTACAGGAAAGAAGTATCGGCCGGGCTCGGTAAAAACGGCAGCAAACGCAAAAAACACGGTAGAAGCGGCAAGGATTTAGTAATAAATCTGCCCGTCGGAACGGTTATATCGGTAAACGATAAAATTCTGGCTGACCTGACGGAGAACAATCAAGAAGTGCTGATCGCCAAAGGCGGCAAAGGCGGCTTCGGCAATGCCCATTTTACCAGCAGTACTCGCCAAGCTCCCAGGATCCGCGAATTAGGTGAACCGGGAGAGGAATTTGAAGCAGTTTTAGAGTTAAAAATCATAGCAGATGTTGGCCTGATAGGTTTGCCCAATGCCGGCAAATCCACTTTTCTATCGATAACAAGCAATGCCCGTCCGGAAATAGCGGACTATCCATTCACGACGCTTCAGCCGAATCTCGGGGTCGTAGATATAGATGAAAATACCAGCGTTTTATTTGCCGATATTCCAGGATTGATCGAAGGGGCAAGCAAGGGAAAAGGCTTGGGGGATGAATTTTTACGGCATGTTGAGCGAACAAAACTCTTAATCCATATAATCGATGCTTACCATGAAGACATAGGCGCTGCTTACAAGACGATAATCAACGAGCTAAAACATTACAGTGTTGATCTTGCGAAAAGGCCCCAGATCGTGGCTATTAACAAGATTGACGGGCTTGATGAGGATATAGTTGCCGAACAATTAGCTATTCTTAAAAAGACGGCTAAAAGAGGTACGAAAATATTTCCAATATCAGCTCAGTCAAACCAGGGTACCAAAGAATTATTGTATGAAACAAAAAACCGGCTTGCGAAAATAGTCCAAACTAAAGCTGAAGCCGCAAAAGAGAAAATTCCGGTAATCCGCCTGCCAAAAGATAACGATAGTTGGCAGGTTCAAAAAACCAGACAGGCTTTTGTGGTTAGCGGCGTTAAAATTGAGCGATTCGCGCGCCGAACAAATTTTGAAGACGAGGAAGGGGTAAATCGCTTAAAAGACATAATGCACAAAACGGGAATACTTAAAGAGCTTGAGCGCAAAGGGATCAAGCCCGGCGGCAAAATCAAAATCTCCGATATCGCTGAACTGAAATTTTAAGTTGGGCTGAGAATGCTAGACTAAATAGCATATGCAGAATAGTTTCTTGTTTTATGATTTGGAGACCAGCGGCGTCAACCCGCGTTCTCAGCGGATAATGCAGTTTGGCGGCCAGCGGACGGATATGGATTTAAAACCGATTGCCGAGCCATTTAACATACTTATAAAACTTACTGAAGATGTTCTTCCGGACCCGGAGGCGATTTTTGTAACGGGTATAACTCCGCAAAAAACTTTAGCTGAAGGCATTACCGAAACTGAGTTCGTAGATATTTTTGACAAGCAGATCAACAAGCCGGGGACGATTTTCACCGGTTTTAACAGCGTGCGCTTTGATGATGAATTCATGCGTTTCTTGTTCTGGCGGAATTTGCATGATCCGTATCAGTGGCAATGGAAAAACAGCAACAGTCGATGGGATATTCTGGATGTTAGCCGGATGACAAGGGCTCTGCGTCCCGAAGGCATAAAATGGCCTTATGGTCCGGATGGAAAACCGACGAATCGTCTGGAGTACTTATCATCAGTAAACAAGCTTGATCATACCGAAGCGCATGACGCGTTAAGCGATGTCAATGCGACCATCGCCGTCGCGAAACTTATTAAGCAAAAGCAACCCAAGCTTTTTGATTATCTTCTTAATTTCCGGCACAAAAAAACTGTACAGGGATTCATAGAATCGAACGATATGTTCGTTTATTCCAGCGGGAAATACTCTTCCGAGTATGAGAAAACTGCTATCGTATCGTCTATTGGCCCAAATACCGGAGCAAATGGAAGCTACGTGTATGATTTAAGATACGATCCTGCCGATTTTATAAACTTAAAGCCGGAAGAACTGGCGAAATTGTGGAAATACGATAAAGAAAAAAAGACAACCCCTCTGCCGGTGAAAAGCCTCCAGTATAACCGATGCCCGGCTATTGCTCCGCTGTCTGTCCTGGATGAAAAAAGCCAAAAAAGACTGGAAATAAATCTAAAGAATTTGAGCGAAAATCAAAAGAAACTAAAAGCTTCAAAAAACTTTTATGACAACCTGCTAAAAGCCGCGGAAATACTTAATAAAGACAGGGTTCAGACCGACATAGTGATATCCGATATAGATGTAGACAGCAGGCTTTACGACAGTTTTGTTAACGATAAAGACAGGCTGACTCTAGAACAGGTACGTTCTAGCGGTCCTGACGACATTAATAATTTTATTGGCAAGCTTTCCGATACGCGCTTGAAGACTATGCTCCCACTTTACAAAGCTAGAAATTATCCGAATAGCTTGAGCGAAGAGGAGCGTGCGCATTGGGAAGAATACAGAAAGAGAGCGCTTCTTAGCGGAGATAAAAGTAGTAGTTTTGCTAAATTTAACAATAGGCTTAACGAGCTGGCTTCCAGTGAGCTCGACAAAAGTAAAAAGTATTTGCTTGAAGAACTTCACCTGTACTCCCAGAGTATTCTGCCAGAGTTTTGACTCGCGTATTAAGTAAAAATTAGCCCAAATGTTATAAATAATTATTGCGGCGAAGATAACAAATATACAGGAAGCTATAAATGATAGCTGAGTGTCGGTAAACGGAATTCTCCCTGTTATTATGAAATCCCACATAAGTGGCCATCATTATACATTATTTTGCTAATATGTCAA
>JBBDZT010000046.1:0-5714 GCA_040900025.1 Saccharimonadales bacterium (SeqCode) | reverse complement strand
TTATGAAATCCCACATAAGTGGCCATCATTATACATTATTTTGCTAATATGTCAACATTAGCGTAATGATTATTGACTAAATTGAGTTTATATGAGAAAATCTGAAAATGACTAAAGGCGACGATAAACCTGAGGGTTATGAGCGGTTTGAAGCAGTTGTTGAAAAAGCTGAAGCATTAGGGGCTGAGATCTCTACAATAGCTGATGATCTAGGCTCTGCCAGCAGAGATTCATTAAAGGCAGCTTATACTGGAGCTGAAGGCGCGGATTTACAAATATTCTGGCCGATTAAAACAAAAGCAGATATTAGCCAATTGCTTAAAGCCCAGGCCGAACAGAGATTTAGGGGCTACGGCTTGCAAGCTTTGACTGGAGTGGGGGGAGAAGAAATAAAAATAGGTGATACCAGGGTAGTGAATCCTTTTATGAGTAACAAGTACTACAATCATGCATTAGAAGAAGCATATGGCTCGGAAAATCCACGCGAAGATTTCATAAACGACCTTGCGAAGTGGGCGGAAGAGATGGAACAAAGAGGCTGGCCAACGCTTGTGCGGGTTGACCTTAATGAACGTCATCGTCTAGAAGTTTCATTATATGAAGACCAACAGCCGGCAAGAGATTATTTGCAAGCAAGAGCCGATGGAGCAGGTATAACAGAAGATGAAGCCGCCGACGGCCATCGTCCGGATGTCTGGGCGAGCGAAAGAGTGTTAATAGGCGGAGACGAAGCGTTAGCTGCCGCATTTTCTGAGTAGTCCATTATTTACTGGAAAAAGTTAAATAAATCCTCTATAATATCTGCCCTGTAACGAAGGAAGGGTGAATGGATTTTATATCGGTTAGCGGAGCACGCGAACACAATTTAAAAAATGTAAGCGTCAACATACCTCGTAATAAATTTGTAGTTATAACCGGTCTGTCCGGCTCCGGCAAGTCCAGCCTTGCGTTCGACACGATTTACGCCGAAGGCCAACGCCGATATGTGGAATCTCTAAGCGCCTACGCCCGGCAGTTCTTAGGACAGATGGACAAACCGGACGTAGACCAGATAGACGGACTTAGTCCGGCGATCTCAATAGATCAAAAATCTACCAGTCGCAACCCGCGCAGTACGGTTGCGACTGTAACCGAAATCTATGATTATCTCCGGCTTTTATTTGCCCGAATAGGAATTCCTCATTGTCCGATTTGCGGTAAAAGCGTTACCAGGCAAACTCCGACTATGATAGTCGACCAGGTGCTAAAAGATTACAAAGATAAAGCCCGCCTGATAATAATGGCGCCTATCGTCATAGATAAAAAAGGCCAGTTTGAACACATTCCGGAACAGTACCAAAGACAGGGCTTTGCTCGCGCCAGGGTAGACGGAGTAATTTATGCTCTGGATGAGTGGCCGGAGCTAGACAAGAATTATAAGCACAAGATCGAGATAGTTGTAGATAGACTAGTTAATGATAACGAGAGCCGCGGACGGTTGGCTCAGAGCGTAGAACAATCTCTTGGTTTAGCAGACGGAAAGTTGATTATCCAGGATGGTGAAGCAAAGTCAGAGTATTTATATTCGGTGAATTTCGCGTGCGAGGATCATCCTGAAACTGTTATACCGGAGCTGGAGCCCAGAACCTTTAGCTTTAACAGTCCTCACGGAGCCTGCCCGGCCTGTACGGGCTTGGGCAGTCGCCTGGAAGTCGATCCGGACCTGGTTATTCCTAACGGCAGGTTAACTATTGCCGAAGGAGCTATACGACCCTTTAACAGGGTTAATACAGATGCCTGGTATATGAAAAAAATGCAGGCTGTAGCTGAGCGTTATGGATTTTCCTTGCATATTCCGACTGCCCAGATAAAAAAAGAACAAATGGACAAGCTTATGTATGGAACAGGGAGCGAAACTTACGAGGTAAAATTAGGCAGCGGCAGGTATTTTGACACGACTTTCGAAGGCATAATTCCAAACCTTGAGAGACGGCATAAGGAAACTGACAGCGATTTTATGCGTCGGGATATAGAACGGTTTATGCAGGAAAGGCCATGCCATGCTTGCCGCGGAAGGCGTCTAAAGCCGGAAGTTTTGGCAATTACAGTACATAGAAAATCAATTATGGATATCTGTGAACTTTCTATTGATGAAGCCGCGCAATTTTTCGGGCAGCTTGCTTTAAATGAAAACGAAAAAATTATCGCGAAACAAATATTAAAAGAAATCAATGCCCGTCTAAAATTCTTGCAGGACGTAGGGTTAAACTACCTTAACCTGCTTAGAAGCGCGGCTTCACTTTCAGGTGGAGAAGCGCAGCGTATTCGTCTGGCAACTCAGATTGGCAGCGGACTTCAAGGCGTGCTGTATGTTTTGGACGAACCTAGTATCGGTCTTCACCAAAGAGATAATAATCGGCTAATTAGCACGCTCAAGCATCTCCGCGACCTGGGAAATTCAGTTATTGTGGTCGAACATGACGAGGAAACTATTAGAACCAGCGATCATGTTCTGGATATTGGTCCCGGTGCCGGGATACACGGAGGAAAGATAATAGCTCAAGGCGCGCCAAAAGAAATAGAAAAAATTTCCGCCAGCATAACCGGACAGTATCTTATAGGCAAAAAATCCATCGCTGTGCCCCAAACTAGAAGAAAAGGCAGCGGCCACAAATTAATTGTTGCCGGCGCGCGTGAAAACAACCTAAAGAATATAGACGCTAAAATACCGCTGGGTAAATTAGTTGTGGTAAGCGGGGTTTCCGGCTCGGGCAAATCCAGTTTGATAAACGACATCTTAGCAAAAGAACTTCAGGCTCGTCTGATGCGCGCCCAAACCGTTCCCGGCAAGCACGACGAAGTTAAAGGCATCGAACATCTAGATAAAGTCATAGTAATTGACCAATCTCCTATCGGACGTACGCCTAGAAGTAACCCGGCTACTTATACAGGTTTGTTTACCCCGATTCGCGAGCTGTTTGCCGGTCTTCCTGAAGCCAAGATGCGCGGGTATAACGCCGGCAGGTTCAGCTTTAATGTTAAAGGCGGTCGGTGCGAGAATTGTGCCGGCGATGGAATCATTAAGATAGAAATGCATTTTTTGCCGGATGTATATGTACCGTGCGAAGAATGTAAAGGCAAACGTTATAACCGCGAAGCCCTGGAAATACATTACAAAGGCAAGAGTATAAGCGATATCTTAAATATGACCTGCGAACAAGCGTTAGAGTTTTTCGCTAACATACCGACGGTAGCCAGAAAATTGCAGACTTTAGTTGATGTAGGTTTAGGATATATTCATTTAGGACAAGCGGCCACGACTTTGTCCGGCGGCGAAGCCCAGCGGATAAAGTTGGCTACAGAGCTGTCCCGTCGCCCCACAGGCAGAACCTTGTATATATTAGACGAGCCTACAACCGGCTTGCACATCGCTGACGTTGACAAGCTTCTTCATGTACTTCACAAGCTGGTAGATACGGGCAATAGTATGGTGGTTATAGAACATAACCTGGATGTTATCAAATCTGCCGACCATGTCATCGATATGGGCCCGGAAGGCGGAGATTCCGGCGGAGAAATCATTGCCGAAGGAACTCCTGAGCAAGTTGTAAAAGTACCGAAGAGCTACACTGGAAAATACTTGAAAAGCATGTTATAATAAAAAGATATGGGCAGGAGTAATTCTTTAGAAGTACCGGCATTTGAATATGTGGAAAAAAGGCTATGCAAGCCTATCGATCTGGAAAGAAGATCTATAGGCTTAACGGCAGTCGTTGGTACTCATGGTATGGACACGGATTCAATGATCCGCTTAGTCAGGGATGGCGAATTTTCGCGTGCTGAAGCAGTAGGGCTGGGCAATAATTTTTATTTAACTTTTAATCCATCTTATAAATACTGGAAAAAATCAGACTTTGCCGAGGAAGCGGCTCGTGCTGTAGGCCAGGCAGGCATCTATAACCCCGTTAAAACTTCGATAGGGTATGCGAGCTCTCGACTGGCTAGTTCTGAACCCTCGCCTACGCCTGTTAGATACGAAAGAGGCAGGGTTATTGTTGATGAACTTACTGATAGTCAGGAAGAAGGCTTTGTTCTGTCTTTTAACAATTCGGTCTTACCGCTTATAAATGAAATTCGGTTGGACGAAAACCTCGAAGGTATTGAGGCCGAGATAGAGCTAAGAAACGCGCCCTCGCTTCCAAGTGTTAGTAGAATTTATCCGATTAGTGAAGTCGCGCTGGATTCTATAAGAGAAACTATACAAGATTTGCGTTAATTTAACTCGTTATCTTTTTTGAAATTTTTTATATGCGCGTGAAATTTTTTTATGTAGGATTGGATTTTTATAAATATGGTAAATCGGCGGCCCTAGTATAAAAGGCACGGCAAACAAAAAGACATATTCAATGTTATTGATTATAAAAGGGAATTTGCCGCCAAGGTAGTAAGCGGCAAGAGTTATACTTACACCCCACGCCAAGCTCCCGACTACGTTATAAAACATAAACCTGCCGACATTCATACTGCCTATACCGGCTACAACCGGAGCGAAGGTTCTCACTACAGGAACAAATCGCGCAAATGCTATTGTTTTGCCTCCGTGCTTTTCATAAAAATCCTCGGCTTGCTGTATGTATTCATGGCGGAAAAATACCCCGTCCTTCTTAGTAAATAATTTTGGTCCCGCCTTATGGCCTATATAATATCCGGCAATCCCGCCTAAAACCGCGCTGGCGACGATCACGGATATAGCCGTTAAGATGGAAAATTGACCTTGTGCGGCAAATACACCTACGGCAACCAGAAGAGTATCGCCGGGGAAAATTACGCCGAACAACAGGCCGCACTCTGCAAAAATAATTGCCGCAATTAGAAGCAGACCCCCGCTAATAATAAGTTTTTCAGGATCAAAAAAACTGGCGCCAAGAATATCAATCACTCCGGGAATTATACACTGCAATCTGTTATTTTGTGTTATAATTTATCGAACACGGAAATATTATTAATTCAAATGCGGAGATTATAACCAAGTGAGTAACGACGATATTAAAATTAGCGCCAAAAAACGCGAAGTTTTAGGCAAGCAAGTCAGACAGCTTAGAAATGACGGCCAAACTCCTGCGGTTATACACGAGAGGGGAAAAGATTCCCTGCATGTGGTAGTTAATGAGCGCGAATTTAAAAAAGTTTTCAGCGCTGCCGGCAAACACCATGCCATTAAGGTAGATGTTGACGGCAAGAAATTCACGACATTGCTAAAAGATGTTGTTTTCGCCCCGGCGCGAACTGATATATTGCATATTGTTTTTCAAGCCATCAAAGAAGACGAAAAAGTTACCGCTGAATTGCCTATAAAACTTTCCGGGGAAATTCCGGCTGAGCGAGCCAACTTATTGGTATTAAGAAGCCAAGACCATATTAATGTGGAAGCTTTGCCAAATGATCTTATTGATTCGATTGAAGTAGATGCATCCTCTCTTGTCGAAGTTGGAGATAAACTGCACGTAAGCGACATTAAACTTCCGGGTAATATTGAACTTAAGACCGATCCTGAGCTAGTGATTGCTACTGTAGAAATGCCTAAGGACCAAATAGCTGAAGCCGACGCTGCGCTTGAAGAGCAAAAAGCTGCAGAAGGTGCTATTGCCGAAGGTGAAGAGGGCGAAGGTGAAACTGCTGAAGCCGATGGAGGTGAAGGAGCCGCTGAAGGCGAGGGAAACAAAGAAGGCGAAAAG
>JBBDZT010000045.1:0-11961 GCA_040900025.1 Saccharimonadales bacterium (SeqCode) | reverse complement strand
GTAAGAAGTAGTGGCCGGCTTGTTGTATTGTCAAAAAAACTCTGACAAAATCACAACAATGTACGCAGTAATCTTCGACGCTAACAAATAAAAACTAAACATCTCGCAGCTGTCTATAACGTTAGGCACTGGTTATAAGTTACAAATTTTATTAAGGGAGCACTCGCGAACAACTATATGGCAAAAACTAAGGCTACTTCACAGAAAACAAAAACCAGTACAAACCAGAGAATTTATTATGGCGAAAGTAGCGATATACTTGACCTGCCGGACCTCGTAGAACATCAGAACCGTTCTTGGCAATGGTTTGTTAACGAAGGCTTAGGCGAGCTTTTGGCTGAAATCAGCCCGATAGATGATTACACCGGCACAAAGCTTTCTTTGAGCTTTAAGAAGTATCATTTCGAAGCTCCAAAAATGACAGAAACTGAAGCACGCGAAAATAATGTAAGTTTCGAAGCGCCCCTAAAAGCGCAAGTACAGTTGACTAACAAAGTAACAGGCGAAGTTAAAGAACATGAGATTTACCTCGGTGATTTTCCGTGGATGACAAGTCGCGGCACATTTGTAATTAACGGCGCGGAGCGCGTAGTGGTAAGCCAGCTGATTCGTTCGGCCGGCGTTTTCTTTACGTCTGAATTGTCAGGCGGTAAAAATCTTTATGGTGCAAAAGTTATTCCCGGGCGGGGTGCCTGGCTTGAGTTTGAGACTGCTGCTAATGGTGCTATTTACGTCAAAATAGACCGCAAGCGTAAAATTCCCGTGACTACTCTTCTGCGCGCACTTGGTTTGAGCGAAAAGGATATGGCGGAAGCCTTTAAGCATGTTAATCAGGGCGAGGTAGACTATCTCCAGACTACTATAGGCAAAGACCCGGCTTCTACTAATTCGGAAGCGTTGATTGAAGTTTACAGACGCCTTAGACCCGGCGACTTAGCTACAGTTGATAACGCCAGAAGCCTTCTTGAGAATATGTTCTATAACTTCAAGCGATTCGACTTCAGCAGAGTCGGACGATACAAGATTAATAAGCGTCTGGATATGGATATCCCAAACGTGGCCGAAAACCGTGTTATGCGCCTCGAAGACTTAAAAGCCATAGTCGGTGAAGTCATCCGCCTTAATTGCACCCAGGATCCTGCCGATGATATTGACTCTCTTGCCAATAGGCGCGTCAAATTGGTTGGCGAACTGGTGCAAAGACAATTCAGGATTGGTTTGCTACGCATGGAACGCAACACAAAAGACCGCATGAGCATGAGCGATATCGAAACGGTTACCCCCGGTCAGCTAATAAACGCGCGTCCGGTAGTAGCCGCTGTCAGGGAATTCTTCGCCAGCTCGCAGTTGAGCCAGTTTATGGACCAGATTAACCCTTTGAGCGAACTTGCTCACAAAAGGCGCCTGAGTTCAATGGGGCCGGGAGGTCTTTCAAGAGAGCGCGCCGGCTTTGAAGTTCGTGACGCTCACGCTACTCATTATGGACGCATTTGCGCGGTGGAAACTCCGGAAGGCGCGAACATCGGGCTTGTGTTAAACCTGGCTAATTTCGCCTGTATTAATGATTACGGTTTTATAGAGACACCTTACCGCAAAGTTATAAACGCAGTCACTCCCAAAGACGCGCCGGGCCATTTTGCCAGTACCGACTACGAAGACGAAAAAGGCAAAGTTATAGTTAAATCCGGTTCAAAAATATCAACCGCCGACGCAAAAAAACTATCTGCCGTTAAAAATAAAAAAACCTGGCCGGTTAAAGCTAAAGTTACTGAAGATATAGAATATTTAGGCGCAGCCGATGAAGAAAAAACAGTTATAGCCGGCGCCGCGAATATAGTAGATGAAAACGGTTACTTTACCGAAGACCGCATAGCCGCAAGGGTAAGTATGCAGGTTGGTGAAACAGATGCTAACGATGTGAATTACATGGATGCCAGCCACAACCAGATTATTGGCTCTATAGCCGGACTCGTACCTTTCGTAGAACGCGACCGAGTAGACCGTGCTTTGGTTGGATCAAACCAGCAGAAGCAGGCCGTGCCTTTGGTACGTCCTGAATCTCCTATTATAGGAACCGGCTTGGAAAAAGCCGCGGCTTTTAACTCGGGACAGGTTGTTTATGCCGAAGAAAAGGGAGAAGTCGTTACCGCTACCGCCGACAAATTAGTGGTTAAATACGGTAACAAGAAAGTAAATTATGCTCCCCTTCATTTTGTCAGAAGCAACGAAGGTACTTGTATAAACCAAAGGGTTGTCGTCAGTACCGGGCAGAAAGTCAAAAAAGGCGAAGTCCTTATTGAAGGAATGAGCATAGAAAACGGCGAATTGGCTCTAGGCCGCGACCTAAGGGTTGCCTTTATGCCTTGGGGCGGTTACAACTTTGAAGATGCCATTGTAATTTCCAGAAGACTAGTTGAAGACGATTCTTTGACCAGTATCCATATAGTCGACTACATGACCGAAGTCCGTGAGACTAAGCTTGGTCCGGAGATAGTAACCGGCGACATACCTAATGTTAGCGAAGACGCGCTGAGGCACTTGGATGAGAACGGTATCGTAAGAATCGGCGCTGAAGTTCATCCGGGCGATATTCTTGTAGGTAAAATTACGCCGAAAGGCGAGCAAGAGCTTTCCAGCGAGGAACGTTTACTTAGGGCAATCTTCGGCGAAAAGGCCAAGGAAGTCCGCGACACCTCTCAAAGGATGAGTAACGGCAAGCATGGCAAAGTCGTAGGCGTGAAGGTTTTTTCAAGAGATAACGGACATGAGCTAAAAGCCGGGGTTATACAGCAAATTCAAGTATTTGTAGCACAGATGCGCAAAATCCAGGTTGGCGACAAGCTAGCTGGACGACACGGTAATAAAGGCGTTATCGCTCGTATCCTGCCGGTTGAAGACATGCCTTTCTCCGAAGATGGTGAACCCGTAGATGTCGTGCTAAACCCGCTAGGTGTTCCGTCCAGAATGAACCTTGGACAATTGTTCGAAACGCACTTAGGTATGGCCGCAAAGGCTCTGGGCGTTAAAATTGCCACGCCTCCTTTCAACGGCGTTTCATTAAAGAAAATAACCGGCCTATTAAAGGAAGCCGGCTTTCCCGAAGACGGCAAGCAGCAACTTTATGACGGACGTACCGGCGAAGCTTTCAAAGAAAAAACCGTAGTTGGCAACATGTACATTCTTAAACTGACGCATATGGTTACTGATAAAATCCATGCCCGTTCAACCGGTCCTTACACCATGGTTACCCAGCAGCCGTTGGGAGGCAAGGCCCAAAACGGCGGACAGAGATTTGGAGAAATGGAAGTTTGGGCGCTGGAAGCATACGGCGCCGCACACACCTTACAGGAAATGCTTACTATCAAATCGGATGACGTTTACGGCAGAAGCAAGGCTTACGAGTCTATAATCAAGCAGACTGATATTGTCGGACCAAAAGTTCCGGAAAGCTTCAACGTATTAGTTAAAGAGCTACAAGGGCTTGGCCTGAAAGTCGACCTGATAGACCAAAATGAGATCATCGATGCTGAAGCGGTGTTAGCAGAAAACATTAAAGCCGAGGCCAAAAGTCAGTCTGACGTAGAAGTCCCTGCGCCGGAAGCCAGCAACGTAGACGTTACCGAAAATGCTCAGAGCGATGAATTCGCGGTGATGGAGCTAGAAGACGATATACCTGCTACTACCGTAGCAACGGATGTTGATGAAGACCAGGATTCGGAAGAAGCCAAAATTGAAGTAAAAGAAGAAAAGGAAGCCAAAGAAGATGCGTAGATACCACTCAAGCACGAATATTTCCGATTTTGACGCCGTTAGACTGGCTGTTGCCGGTGCGGACGATATCCTTGATTGGAGTTACGGCGAAGTTACCAAGCCGGAAACTATCAATTATAGAACCCAAAAGCCGGAGCGCGACGGTCTTTTCTGCGAACGCATTTTTGGTCCGGCGAAAGATATAAACCCGCACGATGCGAAATACCGAGGGGTCCGTTCCCGCGAGGCGGCCGTAGATAAAAAAGGCGAACTTGTTACAAAGTCAATAGTTCGCCGCGAGCGAATGGGGCATATCCAGCTGGCCTCGCCGGTTACCCATATTTGGTTCCTCCGAGGAACTCCAAGCGCTGTTGGCTTGCTTCTCGGCATGACTGTAAAGAATCTGGAGAGAGTAGCTTATTTTGCCAGCTATATCATAAAATCTGTCGACGCTAAGAAGCGCGACCAGATGCTTACCGACAAAGAAGCTGAGTTTTCAGCTGCGCAGGAAGCTATCAAGGCTCGTTACGAAGAAGAGGCTAAAAAAGAAGACGCAAACGTGAAAGCCCTTGCGGAAGCCCAGACTAAAGAGATTGAAGAGCAAACAAACGAATTCAACGAGCTTAAAGAAACGCTCCAGTCGCTTGAAAAATACAACCTGCTTAATGAAAACGACTATCGGGCGATACCTGAGGAAGTCCAGGATTTGATAGAAGTCGGTATGGGCGGCGGAGTTTTCAAAGAGCTGCTTGAGGAAATCAACCTTTCCAAGCTCATAGCTCAGCTGAACGAAGAAGCCGAGGAAGCTAAGGGCCAGCGTAAGAAGAAAATTCTAAAACGCCTAAGGTTGCTTGAGTCCATGGAACGCGCCGGAATAAAGCCGGTAAGCATGTGTTTAAGCGTACTTCCGGTAATCCCTCCGGATCTTCGTCCGATGGTTCAGCTAACCGGCGGGCGGTTTGCCACCAGCGACTTAAATGATCTTTACCGCAGAGTTATTAACCGAAATAACCGCCTGAAGAAGCTGATTGATCTCAATGCTCCGGAAGTTATCTGCCGGAATGAACAAAGAATGCTTCAGGAAGCAGTTGACGCCCTTATAGATAATTCCAGCGCCAGAAGCGGGCGGGCTGTAGCCGCCAGCGGCCAGCGTAGAAGATTGAAATCCCTTAGCGACATGCTAAAAGGCAAGCAGGGCCGATTTAGACAAAACCTGCTCGGAAAACGCGTGGATTATTCCGGACGGTCGGTTATTGTTTCCGGACCTGAACTGAAAATGTTCCAGTGCGGACTTCCGAAAATGATGGCGCTTGAGCTTTTCAAACCCTTCGTGATCGGTCGGCTGATTGAGCAGGAGTTTGCGCATAATATACGCTCGGCTACGAGAATGATCGAACTAGGCGAGACTACCGTATGGGACGCTCTGGACGAAGTTATTAAGGACAAATACGTACTTCTAAACCGAGCACCAAGTCTCCACCGTCTTAGTATCCAGGCTTTTCAGCCTGTTTTGATAGAGGGCAAGGCTATACAGCTCCATCCTCTAGTATGTAAGGGTTTCAACGCCGATTTTGACGGGGACCAAATGGCTGTGCATCTGCCGCTTAGCGCTAAAGCCCAAGACGAAGCAAAAAATATAATGGCTGCTAATAAGAACCTACTTAAGCCGGCTGACGGATCGCCTATTTTGCATATCGAGCAAGATATTGTCCTCGGATGCTACTACCTGACTTACGAGCGTCCGGATAGCGACAAAAAAAAGACAAGGTTCTATTCAAACTTAGCCGAAGCCCTTATGGATTTCGACAGCGGAAGAATAATACTACAGGACAAGGTATCTATAGAATTTAGGGGTGAAAAGCATGCCTCTACCTTGGGACGCTTTATTTTTAACGAAATCTTCCCCGAAGATTTTAATTTCCAGGATACGGCTATGACCAAGAAAAAACTTTCTCAGGTAATGAGTGAAGTCTACCGTAAATACGGCCAGGAAATGAGCGCCGAGATTGCCGATAGTCTTAAAACACTAGGCTTTGAATACGCTACTAAGTCCGGGCTTTCCATGGGAATGAGCGACTTTGTCGACGTTGAAAAACTGAAAGAAATCCTAGACAAGGGTGAAGAACGGGCTAAAAAGGTTAGCGAGCAGTTTGACGAAGGCTTCATAACCGACGAAGAACGCTACAGGCTAACAATTGAGACTTGGACAGACGCTGACTCGAAAGTACAGGAAGCTATCACCGAACAATTTATCGGTGAAGACAACGCCATGTCTCTATCCGTTACTTCGGGTGCTAGAGGTTCAATCGTGCAGGTTAAACAGATTATCGGTTCGGTAGGAATCCTTTCCGATGCTACCGGCCGCGCTATGGAACTACCTGTAAAAAGTAACTACCGTGATGGTCTAAGCCCGCTTGAATATTTCACATCAAGCCGCGGTCAGAGGAAGGGTCTAATTGACACGGCGCTTAAAACTGCCGACTCAGGATATTTGACCAGACGCTTGGTAGATGTCGCACAGGATGTGTTCACTATCGATGAAGAAAATAACGATGATCCGGGCTTTGCTCTTTACCGGGCTGATGCCAAAGAAGTCGGCGTGCCATATTCGTCTCGTTTGAGCGGGCGATACACGGCTGAAAGCGTTGGAAAATATATAAAGAAGGGCAAGTTGGTCACACAGGAAGTTGCTGAACAGATTGATGCCGATGAGAGCATTGACGGAGTAAAAATTATGAGCGTTCTAAGCAGCAACTCAATACGCGGTGTTCACCCGAAGAGCTACGGGCTAGATCCGGCTACAGGTGATATTGTCAAATCTTTCAGCCCAGTAGGCGTAATTGCCGCCCAGAGTATTGGCGAGCCGGGCACGCAGCTTACACTTAGAACTTTCCACTCCGGCGGGGCGGCGATCGCCGACGATATTACCCAGGGTCTGCCACGCGTTGAAGAACTTTTTGAAGTCCGCGTACCAAAAGGTAAGGCTTTCCTTGCTGACATTTCCGGAAAAATTGCCGTTTGGGAAGAAAATGAACAGTATATTGTGCAGATTACTGACGACCAGGCAAAAGCAGCCAAATTGACTATTGGTGATAGAAACATCCAAGTCGAAACCGGTACCGATGTTGCGGTCGGCGATGTGGTAGCCAGCGCAGAAGGCGGGAAAGATCCGCTTATAGCCCCGGTTGCTGGTAAAGTTTCGCTTACAAAAAAGGCAATCACTATAACCCCGGCCGGACAAAGCGTGGTTAAATACGAAATTCCTAGCTATAAACAACTTCTCGTTAAAGACGGCGATACTGTCGAAGCGGGCCATAAACTAACTAATGGTTCTGTGAATCTTCATGATCTCATGCGGCTCAAAGGCGTAGAAGCTACCCAGCGTTACATAATGAACGAAATACTGAGAATTTTTGCCAGTCAGGGACAGTACATTTCCGACAAACATCTGGAAATTATCGTCAAGCAGATGTTCTCCAGGGTGCAAGTTGAAGATAGCGGCGATAGCGAATTTGTTACCGGCGACGTAGTAAGCAAACTGTTGGTTGTAGAAACCAATGAACAGCTGGTCTCGCGTAATAAAAAACCGGCTGTGTTTAACCAGCTCTTGCTGGGGATAACTAAAGCCAGCCTAAGCACCGATTCCTTCCTGTCCGCCGCCTCCTTCCAAGACACAACACGCGTCTTGATAGCCGCCGCAACCAGCGGCAAGGTTGACCGCTTGTTTGGCTTGAAAGAGAATGTAATCTTAGGCAGGAGAATTCCGGTCGGAACGGGTGCTATAAAGGACGAAGACGACGAAGATTCCCTAAATATTAGCGGGGATATCCAACCTAACGAGGCCGTGATGCTTGAGGAAAACAGATAAATATGCTAGAGTTTATTTTTGCAGCAAAAGTTAATATTTCATCACGAGGAGTAAATTAAGCGTGCCTACTATAAACCAGTTGGTTAGAAAACCTAGAAAGAAAGCGTTCACCAAAAGTAAATCGCCTGCTCTTCAACGTGTCACTAATAACCTCAAAACCCGCAATTACGAAAAAGATTCGCCTTTTAAAAGAGGCGTTTGCGTAAAAGTTACCACCAAAACTCCGAAGAAGCCGAACTCCGCGCTTAGAAAAGTAGCCCGCGTCAGATTAACTAATGGTCATGAAGTCTGGGCTTATATAGGCGGAGAAGGCCATAACTTGCAGGAACACGCTGTAGTTTTAGTAAGAGGCGGAAGAGTTCCGGACCTTCCCGGCGTCAGGTATCACATTGTACGCGGCAACCTTGATCTCCAGGGTGTAGAAAATCGTAAACAGGGCCGTAGTAAATATGGCGCTAAAAAGGCGAGTAAATAGTTAATGCCTCGTCATAAAACAAAGTCATTAATAAGAGACATAAAGCCGGACAGGGTCTACGAAAGTGTGATCGTCCAGAGGCTAATTAACAGAGTAATGTTAGATGGAAAAAAACAAATTGCCGAAAAGCTAGTTTACGGCGGCATGCAAAAAGCTGCCGACAAGCTAAAAGTACAAAACCCGCTGGATGTTTTTGAAAAAGCCATTGCTAATGTCAGGCCGCACATGGAGACTCGTTCGCGAAGAGTCGGCGGCGCCAACTACCAGATACCATTCGAGGTAAAAGGCCAAAGGCAAACTCACCTGACCATAATGTGGTTTGTTGAAGCGGCCAGGGCTCGAAAAGGTATGAGCATGGAAGACCGAATAGCTTTAGAGCTAATCGATGCCTACAATTCAACGGGTACTGCGGTGAAGAAAAAAGAAGACACACATAAAATGGCTGACGCTAACAAAGCATTTGCCCACTTCGCGAGGTACTAAAAGGGTGGCGGAAAAAGAATACAACATGGATAAAATTCGCAATATCGGCATTATTGCCCATATTGACGCGGGCAAGACTACAACGACCGAGGGTATTTTGTACCGCACAGGCCTGAAACACAAAATTGGAGCAGTACACGAGGGCGGAACCACAACTGACTGGATGGCTCAGGAGCGCGAGCGTGGTATTACTATAGTCTCCGCCGCCGTTACTTGTTACTGGAAAGACCACCAGATTAATATTATCGACACGCCGGGGCACATCGACTTTACGGTCGAGGTTCAGCGATCGCTTCGCGTGCTTGACGGCGCTATAACTGTATTCGACGGTAAGATGGGCGTAGAATCCCAGTCGGAAACAGTCTGGCGTCAGGCTGACGGATATAACGTGCCAAGAATTTGCTTTATTAATAAGATCAACCAGACCGGCGGTGATTTTTATAAATCTTTGGATTCCATCCACAACCGCCTAACAAAACGAGCCTTTCCAATACATCTTCCAATTGGCTTTGAACAGTCAATCAATGGCATTGTTGACCTAGTAGCTATGAAGGCTTACACATATAAGGACTTTACCGACAAGAATCTGGTAGAAGCTGAAATTCCTGAGGACATGACGGACAAAGTTAAAAGATATCGAAGCCTGCTAATTGAGAACGCCGTAGCAGAAGACGAAGCTATGTTAGAGAAATATTTAGAGGTAGGCGAGGAAGGTCTGACTCCAGATGAAATCAAGCATGCTATCCGGACAGCCATGATGACCGGTAAATTCTTTATCGTTAGCGGAGGCGACGGTCGCGGTGTTATCGTGGAAAAACTGCTTGATATTGCTACCGAATATTTGCCAAGCCCTATAGACCGTGGCGGTGCCGTTGGAACCCATCCTAAAACTGACGACACAATCCAGCGCAAACCGGATCTTAAAGAACCTTTTGCCAGCCTAGCTTTTAAGATCGCAACCGATCCTTTCGTAGGAAAACTGGCTTATTTCCGCGTTTATTCCGGTAAGCTCGTAGCCGGGAGTTATGTCTACAATAGCTCAACAGGAGAGAAAGAACGCGTCGGCCGAATTGTAAGAATGCAGGCAGATAAGCGTGAAGACGTCAAAGAAGTAAATGCCGGTGATATCGCAGCAATCGTCGGGCTTAAGGGTACGACTACCGGAAATACGCTGTGCGATCAAAATGATCCGATTATTTTAGAAACTATAAACTTTCCGGAACCGCCTGTGAGCATTGCTATTGAGCCAAAGACTAAAGCCGACCAGGAAAAAATGAGCCTTGCCTTGCAGAGGCTGGCTGAAGAAGACCCGACATTCAGAATCAAAGTTGATGACGAAACAGGCCAGACGATAATTAGCGGTATGGGCGAGCTCCATCTTGAGATACTCGTGGACAGAATGAAACGAGAGTTTAACGTAGAAGCAAACATCGGCGAACCGCAGGTTGCATACCGCGAAACTATCCGCAAGGACGATGTGGAGGTACAGGGCAAATACATCAAACAGACCGGCGGTCGCGGTCAATACGGCGATGTCTGGCTGCGCCTCAGCCAGAATGAAGCTGGCGAAGGTTTTGAATTCGTCAACTCCATTAAAGGCGGCAATGTTCCGCATGAATATATCAAGCCTGTCGAAGAAGGCATTAAAGAAGCTATGAGTAACGGTGTACTAGCAGGCTATCCGGTAGTAGATGTTAAAGCTGAGCTTTATGACGGAAGCTATCACGACGTGGACTCTTCTGAGATGGCCTTTAAGATAGCTGGCTCCATGGCTTTCCAAGCGGGTTTTAAAAAAGCTGGCCCGGTACTGCTTGAGCCTGTCATGAAAGTTGTTGTTGTGACGCCTGAAGACTTCATGGGTGATGTAATCGGCGACTTAAACAGTAAGCGCGGGCGAATTGAAGCTATGGAAGACCTGCCAAATGGTATCAAGCAGATTACCAGCTTTGTCCCGTTGGGTGAAATGTTCGGCTATACCACAAATTTACGTTCAATGACCCAAGGTAGAGCCAGCTCCAGCATGGAATTAGACCACTACGCTGATGTTCCATCACATGTAGCAGAAGCTATTATTGCCAAATCCTCAAAGTAGTTTTAAAATAAAAAGATCTACTTAGAGAGATTATATGAGTATAGACCCAGAGGTTTTAAGAATGCAAGAGTCTGCAACATGCGCAGGATGCCCACTTGTTGCGGTATGCGAAGACGCTCGTAAACAATTTCCTGACCCGCAAGAAATGGCTGAACTTGATAGAGCTACAGACTGGGATTATGATGAGGCAGCAGTAACAGAGGAAGGGCGAGCTTATTATCCCGATCCCTCTGCAGCTCGAAAGGTTGCAAGCATAACCGAAACTCACTCTGTTCCTCTTTGGAATTATCTTAAAAGAAGACTTGTCGAAAGAGACGTATACAACGCATACGGGCTGCTTAAAGATCCCTCCGCAAGAGTCTATACTTTTGGCTGCAGAGGTCCACGCAAAAGATTTAAATTTTTTGGTAGATTGGGTTGTGGCGGATTGGTTTTAGATGAACCGTCGGCAGTAAGGAGATGTGAACTAAGGGCGCGCAAGCTAAATGGATTAAGACAAAAGCAGCAAAGCAGTTAACTGTTTTGGGATTTGTTTCTTAGGTAATGGTCCATAACAACAAGCGCGCTCATAGCATCCACTATCGGAATAGCGCGGGGTAGTACGCATGGGTCATGCCGACCGGTTGCTTCCAGCTCGACTTCTTTATTGTCTAAATCGACTGATTTCTGCCTCTTAGCTATAGTTGATACCGGCTTTATAGCCACCCGGAAGTAAATATCCTCGCCTGTTGATATACCGCCAAGCGTACCGCCTGCAAAATTTGTCCTGGTATGTACTTTTCCTGATGCATCTTTGTAAAATTCATCGTTGTGCTGGCTTCCGCGCATAGACACTCCGCCAAAGCCGGAGCCTATTTCAAAACCTTTAACAGCATTAATAGAAAGCATGGCTTTGCCAAGATCTGAATTTATTTTATCAAAGACCGGTTCCCCAAGCCCTACCGGACAATTTTTAATCACGCCGAATACCACTCCGCCAACGGAGTCGTCATCGGCTTTGACCTGTTCTATCAATTCAATCATTTTCTTTGCTACAGTTTCTTCCGGACACCTGACAATATTGGATTCAATATCATTTAGCGTTACGTCTTTGTAGTTAATATCGGTCGTAATATCTCCTACTTGCTGGACATAGCTCAATATATCAACCCCGAGCTTTTCTTTTAGGTATTTTTTGGCTATTGCGCCGGCGGCTACCCGAGCCAAAGTTTCCCGCGCGGAGGCTCGGCCGGAACCCCTCCAATCGCGTATTCCATATTTTTGCTGGTAAGTATAATCGGCGTGCCCGGGGCG
>JBBDZT010000044.1:7868-12346 GCA_040900025.1 Saccharimonadales bacterium (SeqCode) | reverse complement strand
GGCAACACCAATTAAGATTCTAACAGTTGTTACGACTTTATTAAATACGGACTTATGATGTAGAATAGTACGGAAATGACTTCAAAGATAATTCCGCAAAAACCTTTTTTAATAATGTTTTACGGTTACCCGGGCTGCGGGAAGTCCTTTTTTGCTTCCCGGTTCGCCGGTGAATTTCAAAATACAGCTTATTTACCGACTTATAAGACAGTATCTGAAATATCTAAAATAGCATCAGGAAACCAACAGCTTGCTAGCAAGGTTACGGACTTTATTGCCGAAAATTATCTCCAAAACGGCATAAGCGTGTTTACTGATGCTTCCGTAACTAAGAAAATCGATAGAAAAAAACTCAACCATTTAGCCTTGAAATATAATGCCGTGCCAATTTTGATATGGATGCAAATTGACGCTGACAGCGCGTATATGAGAACTAAGCTTCGCGCAAAAAAAAGTAAAAATGAAGATTCCGCCGCAAAATACACAAAAGAAGAATATCAAAACATAGTTAATAACATGCAGAATCCTCATCAAAATGAAGATTTCTTTGTAATAAGCGGTAAGCATACCTATAAAACACAGCGGGCGCTGGTTATGAGTAAAATGTCCGTACTTAAAATTATCAATCGGTCAGAAGCAAACAAGAACATAGCCAAGCCCGGTTTGGTTAACTTGGTACCAACTTCTTTAAGCGGTAGGGGCGGTTTCGGCAGAAACATTTCAATAAGGTAAAGTGTCTACTTCTTACATAAACGTAAAAGATTTAGGCCAAGTAAAGCTTTTTCGCAGAAGAGGGTTAAAAAACATTCGTCTTAGCATTGATTCCACAGGCGAAATACGTTTAAGCGTACCCTGGTACGTTCCTAAAGCCGCTGGTATAAGATATTTAAATTCTAGGCGAGATTGGATAAGTCAGCACCGGAAAACAACCGGCAATCAATGGATAAATGGACAAGATTTGACTAACGGCTATAGGCTTTTTATAGCCAGCCATCAAAAAACAAAAACAAGAAGTATTTTAGACCAGGAGATTTTACGGATTTATGTGAACGAGAAAAATGATGATGATAAAAATAAGCGCTCTATAGACACCCATGTAAAAAAATTCTTAAAAAAAGAAGCCGAGAAAACATTAATACCTTTAGCTATAAAATTATCAGAGCAAACTGGCTTCCAGCCAAAAAGTATACGTATCAAAAATTTAAAATCCAGGTGGGGAAGCTGCAACCAGGATAAGGTTATAACGCTAAATGTGTCGCTTTTAAAGTTGCCTAACGAGCTTATCGAATACGTAATATTTCACGAGCTGGTGCATACTAGACACCTCAATCACAGCAAGCGATTTTGGGATGAAGTTGAAGCAGTGCTACCGGATTATAAACAGCGCAGGAAAGCTCTTAAAACGATTAATAGCGTTGGAATTTTTTGATATCGGCTATAATAAGCATAAATGACTTAAAGGAAATTAATGGATAATTAATGGATCCGGAGAAGCTTTTTTTTCTAGACAAAAAAGTAGTAAAAGAAGATAGAACAGTCGGTTTAGTTTTCGCTTTATCTGTTGCGGCATTGCTTGTACTTGTAGAACGCGGGGTTATAGACACATATTCATTTTCATACCCGGTATTTTGGATAGGTGTGATTTTCTTCGTTATTATGGGTTTTGTCCAATACTTCTGGAATCCTTACACGCTTAAAAAGGTTCTATTTTATAACTTCTCTTTCGCTGTATATGGAGCGATACTCTCGGTCTATATCATCGGGTTTTTAAACCCGATGGTTTTTTTAGCCTGGCTATATCTTATTACCGCAACAACAATATATGTTAAGCATTTGGTTTGGTATGGTCTCTACGCAATATTTGCTCTAAGCGCCGGTATATGGACCATCATGGAATATGAACATTTATTAACCGGCGAAGTGGTTGGTATTATCACTTCGACTGCTTTTGTAGGCTTAATTTGTTCGTTTGTATCATCGGTCTGGGATCTGTTCAAGCGAAATATACAAGAGCTCAAGGATAGCCAGATAAGCGAAAAGCTAGTGTCCGAAAGACTCGGCAGCCTGATAAACAGCATGGTTGACGGCGTAATAGCTACAGACGAATCCGGCCGGATTGTTTTATATAATGGCGCAGCCTTAAATGTCCTTGACCTAAACGCCGACTTGCACGGAAAAACATTTGCCGAAGCCGGTAAATTCATAGATAAAAATAATCAAGACATAGATATCGACAAGTTCATCCGTGAAACAAAATCCCAGGTAGTTAACAGGGATTATAAGCTTAAATATTCGGACGGAAGTCTGGTAAATTTATACATTAGCGTCGCGCCGGTGCATTTAGGTTTTGGGCGCGAGGGAACAGAGGGATTTGTAATATTATTCAGGGATATTACTAGAGAAAAATCACTTGAGGAAGAAAGAGACGAATTCATTAGCGTGGTGAGCCACGAGCTCAGGACGCCTATAGCCATAGCCGAGGGCGAAGTAGGCAATGTAGAATATATGGTTGAAAAAGCTGGTGCAGATAACAAAACTAAAGAAGCGCTCAAACAGGCCCACGACCAGGTACTTTTTCTGAGTAAAATGATCAATGACTTAGCAACTTTGTCCCGGGCTGAACGCGGTAGTCTTGATTTGGATGTAGAACTAATAGATTGCCGCGAACTTATAAAAGAGCTTGAAGCAGATTACGCCAAAGAAGCCAAGGCGAAAAACCTGCAACTTGATGTCGAGCTGGATTCTTCTGTTAAAAGCCTGAACTCCAGTAAACTCTACGTAAGAGAAATTTTGCAAAACTTTATTACAAATGCAATTAAATATACCGAGAAAGGAGCCGTTAAGATCAAGGTGGCCCCATACTCTAAAGGAATACAGTTTGAAGTAAAAGACACAGGAATCGGCATAAGCAGGGGTGACCAGGAAAAAGTGTTCGATAAGTTCTTTAGAAGCGAGGATTTTCGAACCCGCGCGAACAACGGTACGGGCTTGGGCTTGTACGTTACCATGAAGCTGGCGAGGCTGATTAACGCCGAGGTAAGCTTGGACAGTAAATTGAACGAAGGGTCAGTATTTACCATAAAAATACCGGACATTAAAAAAGCTGCCGACTGAAATCTTGACTTTAAAGTTAGAAAAATATACTATTGACGCACGCGACAGCCTACTCTTAATAGTTAGAGTGGGTTTTTAAGTTGAGAGGAAGAAACAATTAATGGTCAAGTCAAGAGGTCCGCGTATACGCAAAACGGAGACTTCAGGCAAGCTTGAAAAAGCCAAAAAAAGCCAAAAAAAGCGAGCTAGCGCCGCTAAAGGCAAATTGGGCTCGCCGCTTGCGAAAGTACTGCGCATATTAGGCAGGATCTTGAGCAAGATTGTCCCGGGATTTTTAAAAGGAGCTTTTAATGAGATCCGTCAGACTACCTGGCCAACTAGAAAAGAGACGCTAACGCTAACTTGGGCTGTTTTTGTTTTTGCGGTAGTCTTCTCAATAATCGTTGCTGGACTTGACTTTGTTTTAGGAAAAATATTTAGAGCAATAATTTTAGGTTAAAGGATAATATGGTAAAAAGATACGACGAGAACAAACAGTGGTACGCAATACATACTTACAGCGGCTACGAAGAGAAGGTTGCGGAAAGTATACGCCAAAGGGCGGCAAGCCTTGATATGGCCGACAAAATTTTTAAAATATTGGTACCAAAGGAAAAGATGATCGAAATCAAGAACGGCAAACGCAAAGTCGTGGAAAAACGAATTTTTCAAGGTTATGTATTGGTACAGATGAAGCTGAGCGAAGACGCTTGGTACATAGTCAGAAACACTCCTAACGTAACAGGCTTCGTCGGCACAGGTATTGACCCCACGCCAATCAGCGAAGATGAGCTTGAAAAAATTAATAAACGAATGGGGCTTGACCAACCCAAGCATAAAATTGATCTTAAAGTTGGCGAGATAGTAAATATAGTTGACGGGCCATTCAAAGGGTTTGACGGGGCTATCAACGAAATTGATGAAACAAAAGGCAAGCTAAAAGTTCTGGTGAACATGTTCGGCCGCGAAACACCTGTTGAGCTTGATACGCTTCAGGTAAAGAAAGTTTAGGAGATTAATATGGCAGAACCAAAGAAAATTACAGCAAATTTGAAGATGAGAATTCCGGCGGGCAAAGCAAGCGCCGCGCCGCCGGTAGGAAGTACTCTTGGCCAATATGGCGTTAATATGATGGATTTTATAACTCCGTTTAATGAAGCCACCAAGGAGATGAAAGGCGTATTAACCGCACATATTTCCATCTATGAAGACAGGTCTATGGACTTTAGGGTAGTATCAGCTGCAGTTGATGAGCAAATACGTGAGAAGCTGGGAATACAGAAGGGCTCCGGAAGACCGAATACGGAGAAAGTCAGCAAGAAACTAAGCCAGTCCGACTTGACCGCAATAGCTGAAAATAAAGCTAAAGATATGAATACCGACGA
>JBBDZT010000044.1:0-7768 GCA_040900025.1 Saccharimonadales bacterium (SeqCode) | reverse complement strand
ATAAATCCGACCAAAAGAAAGATATTGCGATCAAACCTATTGATGCGTCTCAAGAAAATGAAAAAGCAACAGCTAAAGCCGGCAAGCGCAGTGAAAAAGGCTTGAAAGAAGCTGAAGATAAAGCTGAGAAGGTTGAAAAGCAAAAAACTGCTGAAGATGTAGGCGAAAGCAAACCTGACAATAAGCCTAAGGAACTCCAAAAACCACCCAAGAGCAAGCTGGAAAGACACGGTAAAAAATACCGCGAAGCAGCTAAATCTATAGATAAATCCAAGCAATACTCTTTAAAAGAAGCTTTGTCTTTAGCGGTTAAAACATCCACCACTAAGTTTGATTCTACCGTTGAACTCCATGTCAGATTGAACGTTGACCCTAAACAAGCTGATCAAAATATAAGAGATAATGTAGTATTGCCGGCGGGAACAGGCAAAACCGTACGCATTGCCGTTTATTCTGACGACCAAAACGTCGAAAAAGCTAAAAAAGCCGGCGCCGACAAGGCAGGAGCAGAAGATCTCTTGGCTGAACTTGATAAGGAAAAAATCGACTTCGATGTTTTAATAGCCACTCCAAATGTCATGCAAAAGCTTGCTAAATATGCCCGTTTGCTGGGGCCGAAAGGCTTGATGCCCAATCCAAAGAGTGGAACTGTCACTGCCGACGTGGAAAAAGCGATTAAACAAGCTAGAGCCGGTAAGGTTGAATACCGCGTTGACAGCTACGGCATAATCCACGTTGCTATAGGTAAAACAAGCTTCGGACCGGAAAAACTACTGGCTAATGCCCAAGTCTTGTTGTCTAATGTTAAACAAAATAAGCCTTCAGGCCTAAAAGGGATTTACGTAAACTCTATTAACGTTACGACTACCATGGGTCCGAGCATTAAAGTTCTTAGTTCTGAGCTTTAAACTGCCGGATAGTCGGTTTTAAGTTTTTTAATCTCACCCTTTTTTATTAAGCTTGCTTCCTGCTTTTCGCTTTTCAGACTGCTTGCGTCTACTCCGTCAATTATATCTTTTTCGTGATATCGGCTTTTTCGGGCTTTTACGCCGCCGGTTAATTTCTCAAAAACGATTTGGCAAAAACGCTCGCCGGGGTATAAGCGAACCGTTTGCGACTGCGTATTGTTGCGGATCGGTATAACCAGCTGTCCGCTGTAGCCGCTATCTATAATGCCGGTCTGGTCTACGGATATGCCTTTTCTGTTTGTTGAGGAGCGTGGATACATTACCGCCATTAGGTCCTTTGGAAGAGTTATCGACTCAAATGAAGAAACCAGTATGTGTTCGCCGGGTAGCAAGTCAAAGAATTGTCCTTTCTCCAGCTCTATAATATCGAAATATTCAGGCTTGTCTGAGGAAAAGTAGTCCATATGAAGTTGCTCGCGCCCAGCTTTAGTAACCCGCCAGACCTTAGGAATCAGGAAGGTGAATCCCAAGCGTAAATCTATAGAGTGTGCCTGAAGCTGAAATTTATCAATACCCGGGCTGATCTTTATTTCCTTATCTTTCAGGTATTGGGTTATGTCGTCTTTTGTTAAAATTGCCATTTTCTAAACCTTGTAATGCATCAAAATTGTATTTTCATTTAGTTTTTCCGAACTTTGAAGCTTCAGCTTTATATCTGTATTTTCACTTAATAACTTCACTCCACCGCCAAAAAATAGCGGTTCAATGGTCAAGTATACATCAGTAATCACGCCTGCAGCTAAAAACATTGAGTACATAGTACTTCCGCCGATAATCGCTATTTCGTCGTAGCCTTCATCTTTTAGCTGATTAACAAGATCTTTTGGCTTTTGAACGGTTTTTTCAAAAGCATCACCCTCGACAGAGCCTTTTGTATAGACTATATGCCTGCGGCCAGGCAATGGTTTTTTAAAAGTTCTGTAAGTATTACCTCCCATAACCATAACCCCGGACTTTTTGGTTGTGTCTCTAAAGAACTTTTTATCTTCTTTGCTAGTCCAGTCAATTTGCTGATGGTCGTTTCTAGCGATGAAGCCATCTGCAGTTACTGCTGCGATTATAAAAACTTTCATATTACTATCTTAAGTCCTTTTATTGATTCTTCCGGGCTGTACTGCACCTTTAAATTATTTGATATTTCCTCAACCAGGCTTATGTCGGTCTTCTCAGCCTTATCAAACGAATTTTTTGGAAGCTCAATGTTTATCTTCCCGCCGCTAGGTTTTTTGGCGATCATTGTTTTAGCCGGGCCATAGTGTATGTCGTAAATGTGGGCGTTAGCAATCACATGAGTGTAAATACCCGGTCTTACTCCAAGTTTTTGCGCTAATATGCACTGGAGTAGTGCAAATCCGGCAACATCATGAGGAAAACCTAATATCATATCGTTTGATCGTACGACATTTAATAAATTTAATCGTCCATTTATGATATTTACCGTAAACGTGTATGGACAGGGAACATTGCTTTTACTTACTCCTCCCAAGCCGTCGCTTGCCGGGTCCCAAGTTACAACAACGCCTTGTCTGCTAGAAGGATCATCGTTTAAAAGCTTGATCAGAAGTTTTAGCTGGTCTCTGCCAAAATGCTTTCTCCAGCGGTAGCCATAGGCTACTGTTACGACATCGCCGGGGTTGGTGAAATCGTCCCATATTTTTGTAAATTTTCGCAAAAATATTTCCGGTTTACGTGCCCCGCTGATGAACCATATTTGTTCCGCTACAAATAATTTTATAGGTATTTTCCGTAGATTCAGCAAAGGAAAGCCGTCCTTTTCAATATCCACGGAAAATGTCAGACCTGGCAGGGCTGTGGTTTCATGCTTTGTGCGTGAATTAATCTCTTTATGCCCATTGCCCATTATGTCCTTAAGCAAAGACTTATATACTTCGTCAAACTTCGTCATTCATCTCAGATTATAACTTAAAATATGCTAATATAACCAGTAGAGAATGAGCAAAAAAACATTGGATTACCCTTTTATTCCAAAAGGCAGGAAAATAAATTACGTCGATGAGTCAAACGAATTTATCCAAGCGGCAAAAAAATTCGCTGAAGGTAATTCGCTGGACGAAAACATGCCGACAGGATCCGTCGTCGTATTCCAAAACAAAGTAATAGGTCGGGGGGCAAACGGTAGCGACTACCATCGAAAGCACGGCTGTGAAAGAGTTAGAAGAGGCATACCTACAGGCCAAGGTTATGAGCTTTGCGAAGGCTGTCATCCGAAAAATCACAGCGAGCCGAAAGCAATAAAAAACGCACAAAAAAACAGTCCGAAAGTAGACCTTAATAAATCAGACTTATATTTATGGGGTCACTGGTGGGCCTGTGAACCCTGCTGGGAAGCAATAGATAAAGTCGGGATAAGAGACGTTTACTTAGTCTTGGACAGTCATAAATTTTTTAATAAACAGCATCCGGAAAACGTTGTCGGCAGGCAATTTGACCGCAATTAGCGTATAATCAAAGCAACTGGTGGGCAAAATATTTAAACATGAAAGATCAACCAGGAAGCCTAATTGTATTAGAGGGAACGGACGGCTCAGGCAAGTCCACCCAGTTTGAATTGTTGAAACAGAGGCTTTATGGTCTTGGGTACAGGGTAGAATGTATTTCATTCCCTCAATACGATCAAGAGTCGAGCGTGTTTGTAAGAAAGTATCTTAATGGTGAATTCGGCGCAAGCAATGAAGTCGGACCGTATACCGCTTCTATGTTTTATGCGCTCGATAGGTATTTTGCCGTAGATAAAATACGCAAATGGCTCTCACGAGGCAAGGTTGTTCTTGTTGATAGATATACCGGCTCAAATATGGCGCATCAGGGCGCTTTATTTAATAACGCCGAACAAAGGAGAGGATTCTTTCTTTGGCTGGATCAGATTGAGTTTGAGATGCTTAAAATACCCCGGCCGGACATTTCTGTCGTATTAAGAGTACCTGTGGATATAGCTACGGAAAACATCTCTAACAGAGGGGAAGAAAAAGATATTTTAGAAAGCGATAGCCTTCATCTAGGCCTTTCTGTGGAAGTTTATGACAATCTATGCGACTTATTTCCCAAGGACTTTAAAAGGATCGATAGCGCCAGAAACGGCCAAATGCTGGAAAAAGGGAAAGTTAACGATCTTGTCTGGCAGGCTATAGAACCTCTGCTGCCTCCGGCACCGGGTAAAAAAAAAGGTATAAATCCGGCTAACACGGAATTAGAATCGTACGTAACCAATCTAGATAAAAACATTTATGCAGTTAAAAGTAAGCTTGCTTCTCAGACTATAGCAGCCGCCATGGCCAGATTAAGCCGAAAATATGACGACTTAAGAAATATTTTAAATGATGAGTTTGTGGGAAAAGACGGGAATGATCAAAAATTATTAAAAAAGGTCATTAGTGATTACGGTGATGATTCCGTTCAACAACTGGCAGGACAGCATGTAGTTGTTGAGGATGCCAGCAACCTGCTGACAAAAAAGCTTGAAAGCGGAAGGCTGGGAGCATATCTGGAACAGTCAACTAGATACATATACTACGATAAAAAAGATCAAAACGAACAGTATAAATACTATGTACCGGACAATTTTAGCAAGGAAGTAGAAGCAAGATATCGCCGGTCAATGGACTATATTTTCGGGCAGTACTCACTAATAGTACGCCAACTGACTGACTATATAAGGTCAAATACCCGTAAAAATCCAAACGACAATGAAGACGCCTGGGCCCGCGCTACTAAAGCCCTGGCCTGCGATATGGCAAGGCCGGTACTTCCGGTAAGCTCGAAGTCTACTGTAGGCATGTATCTTTCCGGACAGTCTTTAGAGTATCTTATAATAAAACTTCTAGCCGATGAAACATTGGAAGCAAGAGACGCAGGCAGGGATATTTTAGAAGAATGCAGAAAAGTTATACCGGTATTTTTAGAAAGGGCTGACAAATCTGGAAGAGGCGCGGATATTACTGAATATTTAAATCGCACTAAAGACAGCGTTAAAAATATTGTTAACGCGCATATAAAAAGTCAATTTAGCATAGATATGGAACGTTTGCAGTTAACGGATTACTGGCCGAAGAACGAGCTGGATGTAGTCGCCGATATTTGCTTTGAGCACAGCTCGTTATCTCTGGAAGAGACCAAATACGACATAGATAAAATACCGATAGTAGAAAAGCGGGAAATCATACTCAAATATATAGGAGACCGGACAAATCGTCGGCAAAAGCCGGGGCGAGCCTTAGAAAAAATCCACTATAGCTGGGATATATTGTGCGATTACGGAATCTTCAGGGACCTTGCCAGGCACAGAATAGTCGACAATATGGGATGGCAGGAACTTTCGCCTAGGTTTGGGTACGACATACCTGACATCATTGAAGAATCGGGCCTAAGCGATCGTTTTGTAAGTTGTTTTGACGAAAGTCTTAACATATATAACTTTTTGCAAAAAAATGGCTATAGGGAAGAATCCCAATACGCAACGTTGCTAGGGCATAGAATGCGCTGGAAAGTTACATTTAATGCTAGGGAAGCCTTCCATATACTTGAGCTCAGGACGAGCCCCCAAGGCCATCCGGGGTACAGAAAACTGGCGCAGGAAATGCACAAAAAGATTGCTGAAGTCCATCCGATAATTGCCGGCTCAATGAAATTTGTTAACCATAATAATAGTCAGACTCCAGGCAGGTTAGAAGCTGAGAAAAAGACAAAATCCAGTTTAAAATAGCTTGAACTGTCGGTGGTTTTGTGTTAAATTAACATGGTAAACCGAAGACAGCGACTGGTGAGAGCCTTAATTTGTCGCCGAGGAAACAGATAAATCCTTGAATATGTCTTTGGTGTAAAAAACCAAGGATTTTTAATTTTATGGCATTAAAACGGGATAAAAAAGAAGAACTGGTAGCTGAAGTTAGCGAGTTGTTTAAGAACTCTAAGCTGACTGTTTTAGCTAATTATTCAGGTCTCAGCGTTAAGCAGATACAGGAACTCCGACGTAACGCACGAGACAACCAAACCAAGCTGAAAGTAGTGAAAAACCGTCTTGTTTTAAAAGCTATGGATGGCGTTGATACCTTTAAAGACACAGACAGAAGCATATTTAAAGACCAACTTTTATATGCATTTAACCCTGATGACGAAGTAGCTCCCGCACAGGTCCTGGCTAATTTCGCTAAGAAAAACAAAGCTTTGGAGTTTGTCGGTGCAGTAACGGCAGAAGGTGAAGTTTTATCAGTAGAGGATGTAAAAAACCTGGCCAGCCTGCCTAGTAAGGATCAACTTCGAGCCCAGCTTGTAGGCACATTAGCAGCGCCGCTTAGCGGTTTTGTCAATGTGCTATCAGGCAATATCCGCGGAGTTTTAAATGTTTTGAATGCCCGAGCCGAGAGCTTGTAATAATACTTAATTAATAAAGAAGGAGAAATATTATGGCAGAAGAAGTAAAGAAAGAAGAAAATAAATCAGAGGATAAAAAGTCCGATAAAGTGGAAGTTCCTAAAGAATTCGCATCTTTAGTAAAAGAACTGGATAAGATGAGTGCTCTCGAGATCAGCAAGTTCGTTAAATTTCTAGAAGAGTACTGGAACGTTTCCGCAGCTGCTCCAGCAGCAGCAGTAGTTGCGGCACCTGCCGGCGGCGAAGAAGCATCAGCCGAGGAAACAAAAAGCGAATTTGATGTAACACTTAAAGATGCCGGAGCTCAAAAAGTAGCAGTTATTAAAGCAGTCAAAGACATTACCGGCTTGGGACTGGGCGAAGCCAAAGCAATTGTAGACGGAGCTCCTAAGGTAGTAAAAGAAAAATTGCCTAAGGATGAAGCCGAAGCGGCTAAAAAAGCTCTTGAAGATGCTGGCGCCACCGTTGAACTAGCTTAATCTTTTTCCACAGTTTATTTTGACTAAATCTATTATTTAGTGATAATGTACCCTCAGCTTCTATGTGAAGGAGTAATATTAGTTTAGTTGGGAAACAAATAGTATAACCGGAAAAGAAAAATGACAGATATACCAGACAAACAGATAAAAAGACTGAAATCACTCATAAGCGAGGCTGAAACTTCATTGGCTGCGGCTAAAGAGCTGATTTTAAGCTTGCTTGGAGATGACGAAGTAGCAACAAAAATCCAGAATGAAGAAAACATCGGCAAAGTTATTGAAGGAGTTTTCGACGGTCAGAATATGGTCGGAAGCGATGGTAAAACCTATCCGGTTCCGGCAAATTATGCTTCAAAGTCTAAGCTGGTACAAGGCGATATACTAAAACTCTCTATTGCTGATGACGGTTCGTTCCTGTACAAGCAAATCGGGCCTATTCCGCGCAAGCAAGTTGTTGGCTCGCTAGAGCTTAAGGACGGACATTATTTTGTACAAGTCGGTAAGAAAATGTACAGAGTGCTGCTTGCCAGCGTTACATACTTTAAGGCAAAACCGGGCGACCAGGTTAGCGCGAACATACCTCAAGATAACGAAGATACAGAGTGGGCTGCCCTAGAAGCCGCCCTTTAAAAAGTTTACTTACACCAATCAAAAACCCTTACCCGACTGCTCGCTGTCTCTGTAATCTCATCGTCAAAAAGCACAATACTCGGGAAACTCGGCCAGTTTTTATTAACTACAGCTCAACTGGCCTCAAACACTACCTCGTTTTAAATTGTGCTTTTGACATTCGCGTACCAGGACAGCTTACAATGTCGGATTGATGGTTTTAGATTGGTGCTGCTATACATTTTATGCCAAGACGGGACCCGAGAAGACTGTTATAATATGAGTAATGAGTTTGGCCCTTTATAGAAAGTATCGTTCGAAGTC
>JBBDZT010000043.1:0-13417 GCA_040900025.1 Saccharimonadales bacterium (SeqCode) | reverse complement strand
AGCAGGCATCTATATATTTTTGAAGCGTTTTTTTAGACTGGGCATTTGAAGTGCCTTTTATTGCATTCTTACAGGCACTTTCAGCCTTTTTGCTGGCCGCGCTTGCAACTTCCGTCCCGCCATAGAAAAACGAAAAGCTAAAGACCAAGCTTAAACAAATCAAGATTTTTGTTAGGGGAGTCGTCTTTAATGTTTGTTTTATAGTTTCCATGGTTTTTTGCAGTTTATGCTTTATAGATTATTGTCTGATAAATATCAGCTTTTGCCAAATCTTAAATGCCGTAAAGCAGTTCGGCTTCTTCAGTAAGTTCATTATAAAAATCTATTAAGCTGCCTTCGCATTCATAATCTTCCGGGTATTCATTAACCAGCTCCAGGGCTTCACGAAAGCCTAGCTCATTATCAAAGTCGCACGTCATTTCCTTGCCGACAATCTCCGCATCAGCGCTTTCCAGATATTTGACCGTTACAAGGCAGCCGATGTTAACTATACCGGGTATTTTATACTCGGCTTTACTGTCTTCTTCAGGCCCTTGCCCTTCATACGTAGACATCTGACATAAAGAAAATTGTTCCTCAAAGCACAGTTCGTCTTCGCAGTCTTTCACTGTTTCCGTAGCCTGCTGAGGTACGTTCCCGCTGCTGTCGGACGAAGCAAAGAAAACCACCGCGGCCACCACGCCAAGTATAGCTAAAACTGCAGTTATCGCGCCTACTATAATTAATAGCTTCTTTTTCTTCTGCTTTTCTTTAAAATCAGGGTCTATGTACTGGCTGTAAGCTTTGTCGGGGTCGACAGGAGCTTGATTTTTATTTTGTCCTTCTTGATTTTCGGCGTTTGCCATAGTTAGAGCTTAATCGTTTTCTGACGGTACGGCAACCATGCGGCAGGCTATACTTATTAACATAAGTGTTTTATTATAAAAATAAGAATCTCGGACGTAATTTAAGCTAAAACTATGAGTAAAATAAAAATAAAACAATTCTTAAAAAAATTTTCTTTGATTTTTGTAGTCAGCGTGTTTTTATTTTCGTCGGTATTCATAAGTTTAGTCCAGACCGTAGAAGCCGCAGGGGAACAATACGCCTTTTATTTCCCGGAGAATGACGGTGTTATAAGAGATATCAATGCAAAGCTAGGGGAAGACGACCCCCCGGACGCCGCTAAGAAAACATCGGCTTATGCGAAAGGCGGGTTCTGGCAAAGGCTGGACGGCAAACTCGCAACCATACCCTATCATGAAACCATTTCCAAAAAAGTGAATGATTTTGGCGGTGTAGCCGACGATGATATTTTTGACGTTGAGCAAAACGGCGACGACGATGACCAGTACGTCTTCACGACTGACTATCTCTGTTACGGCAACGGCAATAAGCTTGAGCCCGACCAGTCAAAAGGTAGTGCCTTGACGCAAAGCTTTTACTACGTCTCTGTTGCGGTTGTAGTAGAGTTATCTGACGATGGCAGTTTTCAAAATGACACCCCTCTCAAAACCAGTGTTTTCCCTGTTTTTATAAAGAAATTTGAACAATTCAGTCAAGAAGATATTAGAAACAATGAAGATAGAGAATACGATCTTTACAACCTTGACGACTTTGAAAGATTGGATGTGTCTTATGGCGACTCTATTGACTACCAAAAAGAGGGCAGTAAACACGAGGAGGGCGACAACAACCTGACAACTGCCGTGGATAAGATCGTTGATGCGTCCGGCATAAACAAGGGTAAGTGCTTGCCGCCTATTTTTACCGATTACCAGGTAGAGACTGACAACTACCAAAAGAATAAGAATAAATGGAAAGCAATAACAGACGAAATAAATACAAACGGCCCGCCGGATGGCGGGGGCGGGGGTGGCGATGATAACGAACTAACAGACTGTGACTTGCAAGTTTCCAATCCGCTTAGCTGGATACTCTGCCCGGTTATAGATTTGGGGGCTAACGGCACGGATTGGCTTTTCCAAAACGTTATCGAACCGCTTTTAGCCGACATACCCTTAAGCCTCAACCCGGAGGATGATTTCTTTCAAGCCTGGCAAGGATTCCGCTTTATAGCGAATATCATTCTGGTAATAGGCATGCTGGGGATTGTATACAGCATGGCAAGAGGCGATAGGTAATGTTCGACGCTTATAACATCCGCAAGATCGCGCCCAGAATGCTTTTAGCCGTAATCGGCGTAAATATTTCAATTTATTTATGCGTAGCGGCTGTAGATATAACAAATGTAATAGGGGGAGGCCTCGGTGCACTGATACGCGAGCCGTTTGAAGCTACGGGGAGTTTTGGTGAACAGGAAATAAGCTTCGGCGATACAGGCTCAGATATAGGCGGGAGTATTGTGGGCGCCGCAGGCGGCGGTTTGTTAGTTACTTTGCTTGCAGTCTTGGGCGGCGGTTCGCTTGGTCTAATATTGTGGCTGCTTCTGCTTCTTATGCTGGCGGCCGGGCTTATCGCGCTGGCAATAATGGCTACCGTGGTTATTCGGTTTGGCGCGATTATTCTACTGACTTTGGTATCCCCGGTAGCCATTGCCCTGCTTGTATTGCCGGGTACGGAAAAATACTTCAGAAGATGGTGGGAATACTTCATAAAAACACTGGCGGTTTACCCTATAATAGCCGCTATTTTTGCTATCTCGGATGCGATGGGAGCCATATTTTTAAAGGTCCAAAACGACACAAATGCTCTGAATGAAGCAGTTATCGTTATCGTATTAATCGTGGTCGTTTATGCTCCGCTGTTTATGATCCCGTTTTCGTTCAAGCTGGCGGGCGGCTTCCTGGGGTCTATATACGACCTGGCGAACAAGAATATGTACGGAAGAGCAAAGCCGCATCTGGATGAATTTAGAAAGAACAGCAAAACTATGAAAGACGCGCGGGAAAAAGCTAAAACCCACTACGACGAAAAAGGAGGAAATCTACCAGGAATCGGTAAAGGAATACAATCTATGACTAGGGCAAGAAAGTCCAGGCTGGCAGATTATAAAAAGCGGAAAGAAAACGAAGAGTGGCTCAGGGACTACCAGGATAGATATAACAATGGTACTACTACAATGGCTGACAGAGAAAAGGCGAAGAAGCTAGCAGCGGAAGGCTATGCGGATATAGATAAAAGAGACGAAGTTTCAGCAATCAAGAAGCAGGGTCTTCAGTCCAGAAGAAGCCACTTCAAAGAGGCTTACAAAGCCGGTTATGCTTCTGAGCTAGGCGAAAACTTTAAAAACAAAGACGCAGAAGAACTTAAGAAAAGATGGGGGCATATTGAGGGTTATGATGATCTTTTCAAAGTCGCCCAAGACCATTACGGCAGTAGCCATGCTGAAATTATGCAGGCTATGTCAGCGATTGACCCATCTAAATATGGTTCAGGTACGGCTACCGGTAGCGCTAATGCCACGCAAGCAGCCAGCCAGATAATGGATATGCAGAACAAAATGGGCAGCGAAGAGCGTATGCGCCGTGCCGGTACTATTGGCATGTCTACGGCCAAGACTGCCTTTAAAGACCACGCGGAGATGATAGATTATGTCGATAAAGCAGCCGGCGATGACTCAACTTTGAGGTCTATGATTCTGGCTGAAGTCCAGAAAAACCAGGACCAGGCCGGCCGTAAAGACGTTGGCGGAGGCGGTTTTACAGAAACCTCCATTTCTTTGGAAAAGTATGCACGCAAGCGCAGGGAGCTGGAAAGCGACAAAAGCTTGACGGACGCCCAAAGAAAATCCATGCTAGTGGATTTCGGACAAGAGCTTACTCACGGAGTTACAAATAAAGAGACAGGCGAAGTACTCCAAAAGGGCTACTTAGATGTTGTCTCACAGAAAAACAGCGACGTCGCGCTTGGCCAGGCCCACGAGAGATCTTTCGCGGCTACATCCCAGCACTTAGCAAAACGAATGAATGAAGCCGTCACTAAAGCCAAGAGTGATGGTGAAAACCCAGTAACATCCGCCGCGATACAAGAATTCACGGCCAGGCTAGAGAACCTGGGCGAATCATCCGCCTACTTTAGCGGCAAAAACCGCGAAATTGTCTCTACGATGCTTCAAGGTGAAGAGGGGGATCCGCTCACAAGCTCAGGCAAACCAGGCCAGCCTATTCAGGCCTCTAAAATTAAAGTCCGGCAAAGAGCAGAAGGGCCGGCTGATAGCAGTGGTAATTATCCTACAGTCGAAGTGGAGTACACGCCAAGACAGCTCGCCGAGCTCTACAAACGAAGCACTAGTAAGTACCCGACTTACCACACAAACAAAAGAGAATTTGGCTCGGCTGATGACGAGGGAAGAAATCGATTCGGGGGAGGGGCCGGCCCGCATGGTTGACCGTCTGTGTTCAAAGTCATCTATGAAAACGTTAGTGGTAAAATAGTTTTGAAAGATCATGAACAAAAATGGCAACATATAAAGTAATCCAGGATATTGAAGCGGAAGACAAATTTGTCGGCCCGTTCACACTTAAGCAATTTGTGTTTGCTGCTATAGGGGTCGTCTTCAGCTATCTTTGCTTTTTTGTCACCGTCAGAGGACTATGGTTTGCAGCCATTCCTTTCGCGCCTTTCGCGCTATTCGGGTTCTTTATGGCAATACCATGGAGTAAAGACCAGCCGACAGATCTATGGGTTTTAGCTAAAATACGCTTTAAGATCAAGCCGAAAAAACGCATCTGGGATCAGGCCGGCAAGCAAGACCTGGTCACTATAACCGCTCCGAAAAAACCGGAGAAAATATTAACCAAAGATCTAAGCGAAACAGAAGTACAAAGCCGACTTAAAATACTTGCCGACACTATGAACACAAGAGGCTGGGCCGTAAAACACTCCGATCTACCCGGCGCCGTAAGCGCCGACGCTGTATCCGACAGATTGATCCCGGCGGCAATACAAAGTAGTCCAAACGCGAATTTAGTTAATGAAGCTCCGGATATGCTTGAAAGCAACAGTCTTGACGCGTTAATAGACAAAAGCGAAGAAACCAGAAAAGCCGGTCTGCAGGATAAAATGGAGCAAGCCAGACATGACGTCCAAGTTGAGCAGACCCAAACTGTCGAGCCAAGCGACGACATACAATCCCTGAGCGAAGAGCTTAAAGAAAAAAAGAAATCCGGCCGCCTATCGACAAGCAATATGCAAAAGCTCCAAGCCAAGCCCCGATCAGCTAAAGCCAAGGCTGGAGGGAAAGAAAAACCGGACATAAAACCCGCTCAAAAAACAGAGGAAAAAGAAAACATAAGCAAAGTGACAGAGCCTGTTAGCCCTGATATAATAAGCTTGGCGCATAATAACGATTTGAATGTAGCTACATTGGCCAGACAGGCCAATAAAGACAACGGCTCGCAAGAAGTCGTCATCTCGCTTCACTAAAAAGTCTTTAATAAAAACGGGTGGATTAAATGGATCCTCAAAACCAAAATAATACAGCTCAAACCGGGCAAAATCAGCAAGCCGGCCAGCAGCCGGCGCAGAACCAGGCTCAAGCTACCGCACAAGCGCCCGCTTCGGAGGTTCCTCCGCAACCTCAAGCCCAGTTTCAGCAAAAGCAAAATCCCACCAACCCTAATAGTACCCAGAACCACCTTAAAATTGCCGAGATACGGGACGGCATTGTCATTATGGAAGACGGATCATTCCGCGCGGTCGTAATGGCAAAGTCGATCAACTTTGATCTTATGAGCCTAAACGAACAAGAATCAGTTGAATATAGTTTCCAAAGTTTTTTGAACTCTCTGTATTACCCTGTTCAAATCTTTATAAGATCCCGGAAGATCGACATGGCGGACTACATAGCAAAGCTGGATAAAATCCGCAAAGAACATGACAACATGCTTCTTTCCCTCTTGATGGAAGATTATATAGATTTTATAACTGATCTTTCCGAGCAAACCAATATTATGGACAAGGTTTTTTACGTGATAGTCCCTTTTCTGCCCCATGAGGAGTCCCAGCAGAAGAATCTCAATATAGCTAAAGAAAGTAGAAGCATGATTAGCGGTTTGGGCAATATTTTTTCTAATACGCAGACCCGCGTGATCATCGACGAAAAAAAGCTGGAAGACGCTAAAACCGAGCTTCGACACCGGGTCCAAGCCGTGATGGCCGGCTTAAACGAATGCGGAGTGAAGTCAATTCCGCTGGACACGCAGGAGCTTATAGAGCTGTACTACGATGTGTATAACCCGGATACCGCTACCAGGCAGAAAATTAGAAACTTTGACGACCTTACGGCTCCGATGGTAACAAAGGGCGAGGGCCAGGCGCCCCAGCCGAACCTGGATAAGGAGCTAGAGACTTAAGTATGGGCTTATTCAAGAAAAAACCGGTTGTTACCGATCCTGCTGCTCTAGCTAACGCTCAAATAATGCGCGAACAGCAAGAAGTTTCGGCGGCGTTTCAAAAAGGCATTACTGCGCTTCGGGATTTCATAGCGCCAAGTTCCATAGAATTTAGCGGGACGCATTTCCAGCTGGGGACGCGCTACGCGCGTACTTTCTACGTTTACGCCTATCCGCGAAAGTTAACAACAGGATGGCTCAGCAGTCTGGTTAATCTTGACGAGGTAATGGACCTGTCCATGTTTGTATATCCGGTCGAGAGCAAAATAATTTTAGATAATCTTAGAAAAAAAGTTGCCCAGCTGGAAGCAGGAATACAGATCGATTCGGAAAAGGGGCGGGTACGCGACCCGGCTAAGGAATCCGCTATATTGGATGCCGAGGAGATGAGGGATTCCCTGCAAGTAGGCGAAGAGCGATTTTTCCGATTCGGGCTTTATTTCACCATCTACGGCAACTCGATGGACGAGCTTGAACTTGTAGCCCATAAAGTGGAGTCCATCCTGGGCCAGCAGCTAGTCTATTCCAAACCGGCCAGCTCCCAGCAGGAGCAGGGCCTAAACAGCGTATTTCCCCAATTTGTCGACCAGCTTCAAGTTCGACGGAATATGAATACCGGGGCGCTAAGTACCAGCTTCCCCTTTACCTCAGCAGAGCTTACCCAGGACAACGGCGTGCTTTACGGAATCAATATGCATAATTCCGGTTTAGTAATTTTCGATCGGTTTACCCTGGAAAACGGGAACGCTGTAGTATTTGCCAAGTCCGGCGCCGGTAAAAGCTTCCTGGTCAAACTGGAAGCATTAAGAAGCATCATGTTTGGCACTGAAATCCTGATAATTGATCCGGAAAATGAATACCAGCGTATGTGCGAAGCAGTTGGGGGGGCTTACGTCAGGCTCAGCCTGAATTCCAGCATCAGGATAAACCCGTTTGACCTGCCTAGGGTAATAGACGTAGATGAAGCCGATAACGCTCTTCGCAGCAACCTTATAACTCTGCACGGGCTGCTCAGGCTAATGATGGGCGGGGCTGCGGCCCAAGCGGCTGCGGCCCAGAGCGGCGGCGTAGCTATGCCGGCTTTATCGCCGGGCGAAGAGGCCGATTTAGACGCGGCTTTAATAGAAACCTATGCCAAAGCCGGCATTACCAATGACCCTCTGACGCACAATTCTAAACCTCCCACTATATCCGACCTCTACGATACGCTGCTTCATATGGGCGGAAGCGGGCCTCAGCTTGCTCAACGGCTCAGAAAATACACTTCGGGTACCTTTGCCGGGATATTTTCCCAGCAAAGCAATGTGGATATAGACAACCCTATGGTTGTGTTTAATGTCCGCGACCTTGAAGACGAGCTAAGGCCGGTCGCTATGTATATAGTCCTGAACTATGTATGGAACAAAACCAAAACCGACTCAAAGCGCCGCATCTTGATAGTTGACGAAGCATGGCAGGTAATGAAATACGAAGACAGCGCGAACTTTATGTTTTCTCTGGCTAAGCGGGCCAGGAAGTACAATTTGGGGATTACCACCATAACCCAGGATGTCGAAGATTTTATGGGTTCAAGGCTGGGAAGGGCAATCGTCGCCAACTCCTCCATGCAGTTCTTGCTTAAACAATCTCCTTCCTCGGTTGACGTGTTAACGGACGTTTTTAAGCTCACAGACGCCGAGAGTAAGCGGTTAAGCCAGTTCCCGGTAGGCCAAGGCTTGTTTTTTGCCGGAGAAAACCATGTTCATATCCAAGTCCAGGCCAGCGACACCGAAACCGAATTAATTACCACTAATCCGGACCAGATAAAACAGCTGGAAGCTGAAGGCGAGATTACCGATAAATCAGGGTCTATTGACTTGGAAAACCGCTTATCGCCGGGGTCAACTAACGAAACCGGTTAATAAAATTTATGGCACTTCGTATATCTGGCGGAAGTGGAAGAAAGGGGCACGAGAACGACCTAATTCCTAAAGATTCGTCTGCCAGCAGCGCAGGCGAAATAAAAGGAGCGGAAAAGAACCCCGGGCAGGACAAAAAAGGTGCCGCCGATGCGCTTGAAGAAGGACTAGTAAAGGGGGGCATGCATGCATTGAGCGGTCCATCCGGCGGAGCCCTTGGCGTTATGCGCTTTTTTTTGTCGAATAATAAGCGCAAGATGACTGCAAGCGGATTTGTCGTAACTGTCATCGTAGGTTTGCTTTTCTTTTTTAGTGTCGGCCAGGGGCCCTTACAATTGGTTCACTTGTCGCAAATCCTACAGAAACTTACATTCGGCCAGGAAAAAGCGTCCTCCCTCCGGTTTAAGGGTTTCATACGTTATTTCCGTACAGGGGACATAGGAGAAACAAGGCTAGGTCATTTCGCGAGCAAATCAGTAAGAAAAGCAATGAATCAGCTGAGCGAAATAGGTATTGATTTTGAGCGTAATACTATCAGCGGCGCACCAAATAAAATGACCGTCGACACAAACAAACACCCCGATTTTAAAGACCTCCCGGAAAATGAAAGGCTTGCTGCCGTAAGAAAACATTTCGGCATTACTAATGGCAATATACTCAGCAAATCGGGCTCTGTAGTGTCTATCGACATTGATTCAACGACTACTAAAGGCATGCGGTTCGGTAACTCGCTAACACACACGGCTTTAGGCGGTTTGGAAAACGGTAAGATCGCAACGGCTTTGCTAATGCGGAGGATGGCGAAATTCTTTAATCTGCCGCGGCTTTACTCGCCTATAAAGGCCGCCGAAAACAAAGCGGCCGAGCGGTTAAAAACAAGGCAGGATCGCATAAACGCGGAAAAAGAAAGAGCAGGCCCAAGGAATGAAAGCACAAACACGAGGGCCGGACCTATAAAAGAAAGGCTGCGGCCTAAAATAAGCAGTAATGCGGCTAAGTTTGGGGGGGCGGCTCTTGTTACTACCTCGGCCATATGTTTAGTCCGCGACATAGCCACTGACGCCGTGGCGCTTAACTATGCCGCTGTTGTTGTACCGTCCATGCTGGAGGCCGAGGATAAAATAGCCGTGGGAGCCCAGACCCAATCGGGAAAAGATATTACTCTGCCACAGGCAGGAAACGTGGTTGAAGCCTTTACGGATGAAAACGGCGAAAGCATCTGGGCGGCTAAATCATTAAATGCCGTGGCTACCAACGGGCCTGGGAAGGGCAAAGACATTTCCGCCGATTATCAGCAAGCATTCTCAAATAAAACAACGGCAGATAGTATAAAGGATTTTTCTAGAGTTGAAGTCGGCGGCATTGATATAAGTGGGGCTGCTTGCAGTGATATTGGCGTGGTAATCCAGGCCGGTTTCGGCATAGGCTTGCTAATTGCAGGGCCTTTTACCGGTGGAGCTACATGGGGGGCGTTTGCCGCCAAGACAGCGGCAAGCACAGCGGCTACGGCAGGAATAATGTATTTCATCCAACAGAAACTTGCCGCACTTGTATCAACCGACGCTATAGTTGAGCCGCCGCTTGGCGGGGCAGTAGGCGGGAACCTGCTGGCTTACGGAAAACACGCTAGCGCAGGACTCTCCGGCCGAACAGCCGGCGGCGTAGCATTAAGCAGCGAGGATTCCCAGGCCCTGTTGGAGGAACGAGACCAAGAAGAAAAAGAAAAGTTCCAGTCAAAAAGTTTTGCCGAACGGATGTTCAACACAAAAGATTATAGGTCTTTTGCATCAAGCGCGCTGAGGCCGGTGTATAGCCTTAGCTTTTCCCAAAAGATAACAAAAAGCTTCAGCTTGTTAACCCAAGCCCCTAGCCTCTTTTCAAATACATTTTCCAGTGCTTTATCTTTCTTCACTCCTAAGTCTTCGGCGCAGGAAAAGCAATACAACTGGGCCTCCCCGGAATACGGAATACCTTCGGAGGTTCTCAATGACCCTAGCCTCCAGGATCCTTATGAAAATGCCGGGGTAGTCGCAGCCGGGTTGAAAAACGAAAGGCTGGATGACGAGGTGGAACGGGCAGAAAAGTGCTTCGGGGTAAAAATAGAAGACGGGCCAAACGGCTGGGGTGTTTTGGCGGAAAAAGATACGAACCCGACCGACCAGAAATATATTGACGCGGACTGCGACAACTTAGACAGCTTCAACTGGAAAAGAATGATGCTCTTTGTTCATGACAGCCAGGTAATGAGCGCTGTCGCCTGTTATGACGGAGAAGAAGAGGCTTGTTCAGACGTAACAGGCGGAAGCGGGGAAACCGGCGGAGGCGCCAGCCCTTCCGAAGAGGCGCCTCCGCCGGAAACGACTAATTGCGAAGTGGATTTTTCTGCCGTCCCCAGCATGGAAGATCTGGCTAAATTTATTGATCGTGAATGCGAAACCGGCATGCCGGCCATAGAAGATGTAATGGGAGATAAATCACCATTTAACCCTCCGTATAAAATAAAAATTGTTGAAGCTTCGGAAATGTCTTCATCGAGAACATTAGGTCAAGTATTTACCGCCGAGGGGCAAGGAGGCCCGGTTGGAACGATGTGGCTAAACAAGGATTTCCTACGCCAAAACGCAAGCAAAAGGGACGAAATCAGAGGAGTCCTTCTCCATGAACTTGCCCATGTTACCCAAGGTTACGGAACAATACCGGACAGCGAAAAGCTGGCAGAAATGCTCGGCGACCTCAGGGGAGATGGTATGTATCAATTCGTAACAGAAGGAGGTGCAGATTACGTCGCTTCAGGATTTCGCAACGTGGGCTCTTCCTCCAGGGAACAGCGTCTGCACTGTATGTATGGAGGGTGGGATGTTTACACTTCAGGCTACAGTTGCGGCGCCGCTTTACTGGCCTACATCAACGACAAATATTCCAACAACCTTATAAAAAAACTTAATCGGTCCATACATTCAGGCGGTTACACGGACAGCTTCTTCAGCGACCTGACCGGAAAAGACATAAACACTTTGTTTAACGAGTGTATACAAAACCCCAGGGGAGATCCTCTGTGCAAAGGGGGCACGCGGCAATGAGTTGGAGTATGATCAAAAACCTATGCGGTCTTACGCTGTTAGTTGTTGTTTTAATATCGCAGTCTTTTTCGAGCATGTTTGCCCTTTCTGACGAGCAAAAAGCTCTGTACAATCAAAATATTCTGTATTACGACATAGGCTGCGCGGATAAGGCCGGAGATGTTGCCGGGGGCGAGATAAAAAGTCTTTATATGCGCGGAGATTCAATAACCGCCGGCGCGGACAAATACTACAACATTGAGAAAAAATTCCAGGACAAGGGCATTGACGCTACCGTGACGGGTTCCGGCGGAGGTACGGTTTCCACCGGCGGCCCGGATAATTCAAACCAGGACGGCGACCTGTTAACCGGGCTTGAAGCGATTGATAAAGATAAGGACATAATTAAAGATGTTGACGCATTCGTTGTCGCATACGGTACAAACAATTATCTTGGTTCCAAGCGCGCAATGGAAACAGAGATAAAAAAGATGGTAGGAAAAATCAGAGATGTTAACGATTCGGCTCAAATCTTCTGGGTCAACATAAAAATAACAGACAACGCCGCTATGCGGAAAATAAATAACGCGATAAAGGGTTTGGCTGAAGACCAGGGGTACAAAGTCATCGACTTTGCATCCTCTGACATCCCGTTAGGGGATGATTTCCATCCGGCATTTAGTGAAGCCGGGTTTGGCAAATGGGGCCAGCTGATCGCAGAAGAAGTCTCGACCGCTTCAGCCGCCGTGGGCGGGGCGGGAATCTCCGGCACCGTGCAGGAACTGGCTCAACTAATACTGGATGACCACAATATAAACAAAAGCGGCAGAGAAGTCATAGCCGACCTGGAAGAAGCAGCAAACGGCGAGCCTTCCCACGGTGGTAAAACATTGAACGCTAATATTCTGGCAGCGATTCTTGCTTTGTCCGACGAGAAGCCCAGCGTTACGTCTTTGACCGGCAACGGCAGCGGGCACTCTTCCGGTTCCGCGCACTACATAGGAAATGCCGTTGATCTTGGCGGGCTTAATGGCGGGATAACCAACGGTAGCGACGAACAGGCCCAGAAAATCGTAGACTTAACCACCGAAGTCCTGCCGGAAGGCTCAGAGTTCGGCCTGGGCGATAGCCCGAACTCCATAGATCTGCCCAGCGGATTCAGTGCGTTTGAAGATTACCCTAACCACGTTCATATTGAAACTTCAGCGTCGTCCGATGAATACGATGGTACCGTCATCACCGTACCCGAGGGCTGTGAGTGCCCGGTAACAGATACTACTCTTGCCGGGGACAACAATGCCGAGAAGATCTGGAACTTCCTTATCGAGAATGACTTTAGCCCTGAGCAGGCGGCCGGATTTTTGGGCAACTTTTCTGTAGAAACCGGCGACACTTTTAACCCTCAAATAGTCCAAGGAGGCGGGACCAGCCCGGAAGTCATAGTAGATGGAGTAACGGGGTATGGTATTGCACAATGGACTTACCTCACCCGGCAACAAGCACTTAAGGCCTTTGCTGAATCAAAAGGCAAGCCATCCGGGTCGTTAGAGGTGCAGCTTGACTTTGTTATGCACGAACTAAATGGCTCTCCGGTCCTAAATCAAATTAAAGCAACGAGGACTATAGAGGACGCATGGAGGATAATTAGCCATGAGTATGAGAACCCGGCTGAACCAGACAACCCCTTAAGAGGTACAGAAGCCCAAAAATACTTCGACAAGTTCGCGGGTGGTGGAGGTGGTGGAGGCGGTGGTGGAGGCGGCAGCCCCGACGATAGTGGCAATTGCGCTGGCGGAGGGGGGAGCGGGCCTGTCAATGCTGACGGGTACGCGCTCCCTGTTGCCTCGGAGGCAGGGGGGTCAAAGGTGAACCTGCCTTGCAATCAACACACCGCCCCCTATTGCCACCACGACGAGACGCCTGCGGCTGACCTTGGCATCTCTCCTCCGTGGGAGGGAACTCCTGTTTATGCTATATTCGACGGGACGATAGAGAACCTGCATTATAGGTCCGGGGCTGGAAGCGCGCCCGCTCCCAGAGAATGCATATCATTCCAACTTAAAGGGGACGATGGTTGGTATTATTGGTATGGACACATTAAAAACCCGACAGTTAGCAATGGGGA
>JBBDZT010000042.1:0-13841 GCA_040900025.1 Saccharimonadales bacterium (SeqCode) | reverse complement strand
TGATATAGTTAACCATTATAAATAAATTGCTGACTAAAAGTTCGCCAGCTGGCGGATGTTACAGCGACAAATCCTCCTTCGCGTAAAGCTTCGGAGGACAGGAAGGAACAACACCTTATGGCAGACAAAGCCAACAAACCAACAGAAGAAGAAAAAGAGGCCAAGAAAGCCTCAGCTCCAACGCCAAAAAGCGTAGGGGCAGCCGCAAAAAAACCAGATGCAATCAAACAACGTATACGAATTCGACTTAAGGCCTATGACCACAAAGTAATAGACCAGTCGGCCAAGCAAATTGTAGATACGGCTATCCGAACTGGCGCTAATATTATCGGACCGGTGCCGCTTCCGACTCGTAGAAGTACATTTACTGTAGTGAAAAGCCCTCATGTGTACAAAAAAGGCCGCGAACAATTTGAGATGCGCGTTCATAAAAGACTGATAGATGTTTTAGAGCCGACTCCGAAGACTATTGATTCTCTTATGAATCTTTCCTTGCCAGCCGGTTGCGACGCCGAAATAAAAATGTAATTGTGAGCGAGATTAGGGCTTTACTATCAGAAACTAAAAAGGTGGGACAAAGAGGTTCTACCCATGGTAAAAAGGTCTAAACGCAGTACCGGATCAAGGCGTAGCCGTGAAATTCTTAAATCCCCTGATCAACATAGGCAGAATCATAATCTTCGTCCTAAGGTTGCGGCATTTGTTGCAGCCTGTGCAAAAAGCCGACACGCGCTAGGGTTAAATGTAGCTATTGATGGCTTGGAAAATATTCCACCAACAGGCTCATTCATATTAGCTCCGGATCATCACAGTTTTTTTGATGCGCTTTTAAACGGGATTATGCTGGAAGACGGCGTGTTTGCCGATAGCGCTCGAGGTAGAAGAGAAGTATATTTTGCTGCCAAATCTGAAATTTGGGCAATAGGTCCGGGTGATATTGTTGGGCGGGTTCTAGAGCCGGTCATAGAATCACTTGGAGCCGTAGCCGTAAAAAGAGACGGCGGCGGTACCGACCAGTTTTTAGAGAATATGGCTTACCAGCTAAAGAATCCGACGTCTGAAGAAGGTGTTGTTCCTATTATATATCCCGGAGGAACAAGAGTGCCTTCCGGGAAAACTACCACTATCCGCAGAGGAACAGCTCGCGTAAGCCAGGACACTGGCACGCCTATTGTGCCGGTAGGGCAGATTAACACGGAGCATATATGGAAAACTATAATCAATCCGACTGCTCGCTTAGATGTAGGCGTCAAAATCGGCGAGCCAATTTACCCCGGAAACTTCACGGAGGAAGATCCCGAAGTGGCTATAAGAAACCAGACAGCCTACTTGCTGGGTTCAATCCAAGGGCTTACACGCCAGGCCGGTGAAATGATAGGCCAATAATAGCTGACATGTATCTTTGACACGGCAAGGGGTAGCTTGTATAATAGCGCCCTTATGAGTATAAGCGCGAAAGCAAAATCAGCAATCACCAGCACTAGAGAATTCGTCGGAGAAAGAGCCGACCGTGTATTGGAGTCTCCTAAAACTGCCCTTGGCTTTGCCTTAGGCAATCTTGTCGGCGCTACCACATCTGCAGTAATAGCTATTGAAAACGATTCGCAACCTGTTCCAAACGATAAAATAACCGCACTTGCTTTATGCGTTTCGGGAGTATCTGCAATGGTCTCCGGAATTAATTGGCAGCAATACCACATCGAAAGAGAAAGACAGCCAGACCAGCATTAGTCCGTACAGATGGATGTCGATAAAGCCGTAGAAAAAAGAAGTATAATAATAAACGGTTTGAACAAACGTAGTATAACCAGGTTCTTTAAAAACGATAACGGGAGAGTAGTTATTGTTCAGCGGCCCAATGCGTTTGTTTTAATTTGGGCCGGACTAAGCGCACTATCTAAAGTAGCAAACGATGAAATAAGCGCCAGTATTGCGTCACTAGCAACATTCTCGCTATTAATCTGGACTTATTTAGAAATTAAAAGCGGCGAAAGCCCATTTCGGCGGACACTGGGAGTAATTGTCCTTATACTTATAGTCATAGGGGTAATAAAATCATTTTAAATCTACTCCTTAGGGTGGCTAAACAAACCGACAAACCAGAGCAGAACTATCGCACCGCCTATAGCCAGTAGAAAACTATATAAGTTAAAACCGTTTATACCTTCGCCGCCCAAGGCATTGGCAACAACTCCACCTATAAAGGCGCCTACTACGCCAACCACTATGTTCGCTATAATCCCCATGCTGTCGTTTTTGCCGGTTATCATGGATGCGACCCATCCTGCTAAACCTCCTAAGATGATTAAAGCTATTATTCCCATAATTTCCTCCTTTTATGCCGTAATTATATGAGGATATTAAACAAGTGTATGTAAGATCTTGTTTAATATTTTGTAAAATTTCTTACAAAGGTATAATTAAGCCATAAAATAAGGGAACAAAAATGAAAATACAAACAATCGGCGAACAAATGCAGATAAAAACCGGTGGCATTACCCAGCTGGTGATGGGAATAGTTTTTAGCCTGGTAGGAATATTGATAGTTATATTGCCGTTTTTGGGCGTAGAAAGCAGCGACGGCAAGAAAATGCCGCTCTGGCTGGGATTGATCGGATTGGTATTCTTAGCTATAGGCGTATATTTGTTTCTGTCTGCTAAAAATACGGTTATAACTCTGATAAAAAGCGGACAGTCAAACATTACAACTAAGAAATTGCTGGGAAGTGGAATACAGACACAGGATTTTCAGACTTCATCTATTGTGGCTGTGAATCTTTCTACTAGGAATGAATATGTGAATACCGGAACAAGTGCGAACAACAATAGAAGTACGATGCAAAGAAGAAGCGACCTGCATCTTATGCTGAATAATAATTCTATGATAGAAATAACATCCTCATCCGGACAAAGCGGGTTCAGCTTAAACGGTATGAATATAACCAGCTTGGTGCGGAAGGCCCCACTTACTAATGAGGCTGAGCAAATTGCCGGATTTTTAGGAGTCCAGGTCAAATACGAGGATTCTAGTAGCCTCCAAGGGATAAAAGACCTTATCACCGGGAACAATAGCAACCAACCAGCTACAACTACACCGCCGCTAAACCCTGACGCGCCTGTTAGCCCACCCAATTCGGCAGAGCTTAAGCCGCAATCTGCACAGGCGTCACAAAGCGGTGAAACTAAAACACCCCGGAACGAGTCCGGACAGCAATAAAACAATTATGCTTATCTGTAAAATTTTACAACACTTACCTCTATAGATAGAAAGCTTGACATTATATTTATGTAGGGTATGATGAGTGCTTCGTGCTTTTTTCAAGCCATGGTAAAAGTACGAACACTAATATATGCAATTAAACACAATTTGGGAGAAATAATATGCGATTTACCGCAGGTTTAGCGGGTCTATTAGTATGCGCGGCAATTTTTCTGGTAAGTAGTCCGGAAGTTAATGCCGAGAGCAATAAAGATGCCAATAAATTAACGTCTACAGATGTTTTAATTTTATTAGACGAAAGTTCGCTGGCTGAAAAGCTAGCCTCTAAGGACGAGAAAAAGCCATCTAAGGAAGCTGTGAGATATGTAGTCTCAGAAGGCGATACTCTTGCTTCTATTGCAAAGTCCTTTGAAACAGACTGGAAACGGATTTTCAATAAAAACAAGAATATAGATAACCCGAACATCTTAGAACCGGGCATTACAATAACTATCCCTGAAGACTCCGAGAAGCTGTCTGACCGCGTAGGCGCATTGCAGACGGACGAACCGCTAGAGGTTAGTCAAAACGCTAATACACAAGCTTCTGGAGCCTCTGTCAATACCTACAAGGGTGGAAATTCTGCCGGGAACAAATATATTTACGGTTATTGTACCTGGTATGCTAAGCAAATGCGGCCGGATTTGCCCAACCAGATGGGCAATGCCATATCCTGGGTTTCAAGCGCCCAAGCAAAAGGCATACCTACGGGCTCCAAGCCTAGAGCCGGAGCTATAGGCCAGCGAGGCAACCATGTCGTATATGTTGAGAAGGTCAACAAAGACGGCACCGTAACTGTTTCCGATATGAATTACGCCGGTCCCGGAATCATAACTACCCGTAAGGTTTCTGCCGATTCTCACTACTACATCTATTAGTAGAATATACAACACCTTGACTAGTGTTAGAATTTCGTGCTAAGATGTAAGTCTCAACTTGAAAACTTGGTGAAATAGCAGGTCTGATACGTTGCTAAACAGATCAGAAACCACTATCACCAAGAATTTTTATTTAATAAGACCTAAAGGAAAGGCGCAAAGTTGAAGACACTTTTGACCCGTAAAATCGGGATGACTAGCATAATTTCTAGTGACGGACACGCGCTGGCTGTGACGCTTCTTTCTGCTGGAGAAAATACGATCACCCAGATAAAAAGTGAAGAATCTGACGGTTATAGTGCGGTTCAGCTTGGTGCGGAAAACAACAAAAAACTTGCTAAACCGCAGATTGGCCACGCTAAAAAAGCAGGGGTTAAGCCAAATGTGATGCGCGAAGTGCGGGTTGAAGAGCTAGGAGAAGTAAAGGTCGGCGATCGAATAGGAGCCGATCTTTTTAGTACAGGTGATATTGTAGACGTTTCTTCTATATCTAAAGGGAAAGGTTTTGCAGGCGCTATTAAACGGCATAACTTTAGCCGCCAGCGCAAAACTCACGGGGCCAAAGGCGCTACCCGCCGGGTAGGTTCGATCGGCTCTATGTATCCGCAGAAAATTTTTAAAGGCAAAAAAATGGCCGGTCGTATGGGAAACGAAAGAACTACGGTTAAAAACTTGAAGATTGCTCTTGTAGATCAGGAAAAGAATATTCTCGGCATCTATGGCGCCGTTCCGGGACCCAGGAAAAGCCTGGTAGTAATAAAGGGAGTTAAATAATGTCTCAAGTTGCTTCTTACTCAAAATCAGGCGTTAAATCCTCTGCCAAAGTCAGTTTGGACAAGAAAGTATTCGCTTTAGAAGTAAAATCCCACGGTTTACTGAAGAGTGCTTACCATGCATATTTGGATAACGGGCGCGGAAATTTAGCAAAAACCAAAACCCGCGGCGAAGTAGTAGGAAGTACCAAGAAGCCTTGGAAGCAAAAAGGCACCGGGCGTGCCAGATTCGGTTCGCGCTATAACCCTATCTGGAGAGGCGGCGGTATAATCTTCGGTCCGACCGGCGGGGAAAATTATTCTAAAAAATTGAACAAAAAAGCCAAAAAGACGGCCACGTGCCAGGCTCTTTCCTTGGCCGTTAAGTCAGGGTCACTGGCAGTTATAGACGATTTTGTAGTGAGTGACGGTAAAACCAAGTCAGCTCAGAAGCTTTTGGATAAACTAGGAGCTAAAAGGCGAACTTTAATACTGGCGGTTAAGCCAAATGAGACTACAAACAGGGCAGTAAAAAATATCCAGGATGCCAAGCTTGCGGATGTCAGCTATTTGAATACCTACGATGTTTTAAACGCTGATCTTGTTGTGATAACAAAACCAGCTTTAGATGAGATTTCGACATGGTTGGCGGCCAGTCCTTCCAAAACGGTAAAAAGCACTAAGGAAAGCGCACAATGAGCGCCGTGAAAAGTGCTAAACGGACATCAAGCAAGCCTAAGGCTAAAGCTCCGGCAAAAAGCACTGGCGCAACCGGCGCTCTGAGCATTAATGCGATGGTTTTAAAACCAAGAATGAGCGAAAAAGCTTATGATTTGAGCCATAACACCGATACTTATGTATTTGAGGTTCCGCTGAACGCTAATAAAGTAGAGGTAGCTAAAGCAATCTCCGGGCAGTTCAAGGTAACCGTAGAAAATGTACGCATGCTGGTACTGAAGGGCAAAAAAGCCCGGTCTATACGTATAGGCGGAAGCCGAAAATCTTTTTATGGTAAGAGACCAAATGTTAAAAAAGCATATATAAAGATTAAAAAGGGTGAAACAATACCGATTTTTGCAAGCATAGATGAAGCAGAAGAAAAAGCTAAAAAAGCTGAAGAAAAAGCAGCCAAGAAAGCTGATAAAACTACTGATAAATCCGGAAAGTCCAAGAAAACTGTAACTGCTAAGCCAAAAGCTGAAAAGCCTAAGGATAAGCCAAGACACGGGCTATTCGGCTTTCGCCGAAAACCAAAGGAGAAGAAATAATGCCTGTCAAATTCTATAAACCTACGACTCCGGCAAGACGCGGCATGTCTTCGCAGGACTTCGACTCCATAACCGGCAAAAAACCGCTAAAATCCCTATTGGCTCCCCGCAAACAAAAAAGCGGACGGAACAACCAGGGACGTATAACTACGCGTCATAAGGGCGGCGGCGCTAAAAAATTCTATCGGCTGGTTGACTTTAAGCTTTTTGGGATAACATCTTTAACTGTTGAACAGATAGAATACGACCCTAACCGCAGTGCTCGCATTGCTCGCGTTAAAGATGAAAACGGAAGTTACCACTATATTTTAGCAACTGCGGCCATGAAGAACGGTACTAAATTATCGGTAGGCGAAGATGCTCCGGTAAAGGCTGGCAACAGGTTGCCTATAAGCAAAATTCCGGCTGGAAGCGTGATTCATAATATTGAACTTGTGCCCGGTAAAGGCGGACAGTTGGCCAGAAGCGCCGGCGTAGGCGTGCAGTTAATGGGTAAAGAGGGCGATAAAGCCCACCTGAAACTTCCTAGTGGTGAAGTACGTCTTGTGAGCGTTAATTGTTACGCGTCTATTGGTTCAATCGGTAACGAGCAGCATCAGAACATAAAGATTGGCAAGGCCGGAAGAAACCGACATAAAGGAATCCGTCCGTCGGTACGCGGCGTTGTAATGAATGCGGCTGATCACCCTCATGGTGGCGGTGATGGCGGCCGGCATGGAATCGGCGGCGGCAAAAACCACGGATCAGCTCCAAAAACTCCTTGGGGACAGAAAACCTTAGGATTCAAGACCAGAAGACGGAAAAGTACCGATAAATTTATAGTAAGAAGCCGCCATAAAGGCAAAAGGAAATAAAATATGAGTAGATCACTGAAAAAAGGACCATTTGTAGACCCTAAACTGGCTAAAAAAGTAGCCGCTTTAGCTAAAGACGATCGCACAGTCATCAAAACCTGGGCAAGAGCCAGCAGTATCCCGCCGGAATTTGTCGGACGCACTATTGCCGTTCATAACGGTAAGACTCACTTACCTGTATTTATCACTGAAAACATGGTCGGCCACAAACTGGGCGAGTTCTCTCCTACCCGCAAATTCCGAAGACATGGCGGTAAGTTAGCGAAGGGACAGGAATCCTAATGATAATAAAAGCCAGTGCTAAATCAGTAAGAATGAGCCCGCGTAAAGTAGGCGTTGTAGCTGCATTGGTGCGCGGACGAACACTGTCCGATGCTATTGTCATCTTGGAAAATACACCAAGAAGTTCAGCCCTGCCGGTTAAAAAACTTGTGGAAAGCGCTAAAGCTAATGCGCTGCATAACTACAACCTTGTCGAGGAAAGCCTGAAGTTGAAATCTATAAGCGTTACTCCGGGACCGCGTCTAAAAAGATACCGTCCCGCCGCACATGGCCGAGCCCTGCCGTATGAGAAGAAATCCAGTCACATATATGTAGAAGTGGATGGTCAGGAAAAGCCAAAGAAGAAACCCGCGGATAGAAAAACCGTAGAAAAAAAGGAGTCGAAATAATGGGTCAAAAAGTTAACCCTATCTCAATGAGATTGCAAGTCAACAAAGACTGGCGCAGTAAATGGTTTGCGACAAAAAAAGACTATGCCCATTATCTAACGCAGGATCTAAAAGTCAGGAAGATGATTGACGATAAGCTAGGTTCAAGGGCGGCTATAAATAAAGTAGACATAGAAAGATCACCGAATCTGGTAACTATAACTCTTTCTACTGCTAAGGCCGGTGTTGTTATTGGCCGGGGCGGTGCGGGCGCACAAGAGCTGAAAAGCAGAATAGAGAAAATCTACGGCGTACCGGTAAGAGTTAACATTGAAGAGATTAAAAAATCCGAGCTTTACGCGAAGATAGTGGCCGAAAATATTGCCCACCAGCTGGAAAGGCGAATTTCTTTCCGCCGTGCTATAAAACAGACGGCTGCCGCAACTATGCGCGCCGGAGCCAAAGGCGTAAGGATAGAAGTAGCAGGACGGCTAAACGGCGCTGAAATGTCCAGGCGGGAAAAAGAAGTCCAGGGAAGCGTACCTTTGCATACTTTTAGGGCAGATATTGACTACCACGGAGCCAGAGCACGCACCACCGCAGGAATAGTCGGCGTAAAAGTTTGGATCTATAAGGGAGAGACTGTCTAAAATGCTGATTCCGAAGAAACAAAAGTATAGAAGAGCCATGAAGGGCCGAATCAAAGGCCCGGCTACTGCCGGCAATAAGATAGAGTACGGCCAATATGCCTTGCAGTCTATGGGGCAGGAAAGAATAACCAGCCGACAGATTGAGTCCGCCAGGCAGTCCATGACCCGCTACATCAAAAGAGGCGGAAAGATATGGATAAGGATATTTCCGCATACTCCGGTTACTAAAAAACCGGTCGGATTGAAGATGGGCGGCGGGAAAGGCTCCCCCGAACATTTCGTAGCCAAGGTTAGAAAAGGGACTATTTTGTTTGAAATGCAGGGAGTACCGGTAGAAACCGCCAAAGAAGCTATGCGTTTGGCCGGACATAAACTACCGATTAAGACCAAATTTATTATGCGGGAAGGCGGCGACGCATGAAGCTAGCAGAAATCCGTAAATTGGAAACAAGCAAACTTATCAAGCAGGTTGATGACGTGAAATTAGAGATAACCGAACTGAAAAGAGGAATTGTTATGGGTGAATCTACAAATGTGCGTGCGGTGCGCAACAAACGAAAACAATTGTCCAGAATGTTAACTGTCGTAGGCGAGAAATTAGAAAAGGAGAAAATATAATGGCTAAAACCCTAACCGGAACCGTATCTTCAGCATCACCTGATAAAACTATAGTTATTTCCGTTGTTACTCATCGGACGCATCCTATATATAAGAAACAATTCGTTACCAGCAAGAAATTCATGGCGCATGACGAAAACAACGAATGTAGGGTCGGCGACCTGGTATCAATTGTTGAAACCAAGCCTATTTCGGCTAGAAAACGCTTTAAGCTCGAGAAAGTCTTGGAAAAGGCTGAGCTAACCCGCGAGGAACTAAGCGTTCTGGAACCGCAAGAACCGGTAAAGAAAGAGAAGGAAGACAAACCGGAAGAAAAAAAGCAGGAAGACAGCAAGATCAAGCCTAAAAGTAAAAAAGCCAAAGACGGCGAGGAAAACAAATGATTCAACAGGAATCCCGACTGGTAGTATGTGATAATTCCGGCGCTAAAGAGATTCTTTGCATAAGGGTTCTTGGCGGCACGAGACGGCGTTATGCTCGCGTAGGCGACCAGATTACCGCTACTGTTAAAGACGCTAATCCAAGCGGAAATGTTAAGAAAAAGAGCGTTGTCCGGGCAGTGGTTGTTCGTTCCCGCCAGCCGATACATAGAAAAGACGGTTCTCAAATACGCTTCGACGATAATGCCGCGGTAATAATCGGCGAAGATAAACTGCCTAAATCTACCCGCATTTTCGGCCCGGTACCAAGAGAGCTGCGCGACATGGGATATAACAAGATAATAAGCCTTGCCCCGGAGGTACTTTAGATGAAGATTAAAACGTATAAGATACGACTGAAAAAAGGCGACACAGTTATGGTTCGTTCAGGTAAATACAAAGGCCAGACCGGCGTTGTTCAGGCTACCCATCCGAAAGATAATAAGGTTACGGTCGAAGGCATTAATGTGATTAAGAAATCCATCAAGCCCGATCAAAGCAAACAATATCCGCGCGGTGGCATCGTTGAAATAACTAAGCCTATCTGGGTCAGCAAAGTCGGTATTGTCGAGCCTACAGGTAAAAAACCCGGTAAGATTGGTTACAAATTAACTAAAGAAGGCAAAAAAACCAGAGTATACAAGAAATCCGGCAAAGAGATTAAAGAAGTCAAAGCCAAAGAGGTTAAAAAATAATGCCAGAAGTAACAAAAGCACCAAAGAAAACTGTCACTGAAAATTCTTCAGCTAAACTGAAGAAGATCTATGATGAGCAATTCCGCCAAGAGCTTTTTAAAGAATTGAAACTCGGCAATATAAACGAAGTACCAAAACTGGAGAAGATTGTAATAAGCGTTGGGTTGGGCAAAGCCAAAGACGATAAAAAAATGTTTGAAACGGTGAACAACACGCTATTGAAAGTAACCGGACAAAAACCGATTGAAACATTCGCCAAGCAAAGCATTGCTAGCTTTAAACTGCGCGAAGGAAATCGTATTGGCATGAAAGTTACTCTTCGCGGTAACCGCATGTATGAGTTCTTAGATCGAGTTATTAACTTGGTATTGCCAAGACTTCGCGATTTTCACGGTGTTAGCCTTAATTCTTTTGACGGACAGGGCAACTACAATATTGGTTTTTCCGATCAGTCGATTTTTCCGGAGTTAAGCTTCGAAGAAACGTCGAATTCGCATGGTATGCAGATAACAATCGTCGCAGACTCTAATAATAAAGATCATTCCAAAGCCCTGCTGGCAAAATTTGGAATGCCGTTTGAGAAGGAGGATAAGTAAGATGGCTAAAACATCAATTATACATAGGGACAGAAAACGAATGAAAATGATAAATAAATATGCCGCTAAGAGGGCTGAGCTGAAAGCTATGGGAGATTACGAAGGATTACATTTACTGCCTCGGAACTCTTCACCGACAAGACGCAAAAATCGCTGTAACGAAACCGGTCGTCCGCGTGCATATATGCGAACCTTCGGATTATCTCGTATTTCATTCAGAGAACACGCGTCTAAAGGGGAAATCCCAGGCGTAACGAAAGCAAGTTGGTAAGGAGTTATATGGTTTCAACAGATCCAATTTCAGATATGTTAACAAGGATACGCAACGCTATAGCCGTAGGCAAAAGCGAAGTTAGCTTGCCGTATTCAAAAATTAAGTTATCAGTTGCGCAGATTCTTGCCAAAAACGGTTTTGTTTCCGAAGTAAGTTCAACCGGCAAAGGCATTGATAAAAAAATAGTGATCCTTATTAACGAACAAAATGCCAACTCAAAAATTACTGAGATTGATCGCTTAAGTCGGCCAGGTAGGAGGCTTTACGTAAAAGCAAAAGAGATCCCGAAGGTTAAAAGCGGCCGAGGTATAGTAATAATTTCCACCCCTAAAGGCGTAATGTCGGGCGACGATGCTAAAAAATCGTCTATGGGTGGCGAACTAATCTGTAAGGTTTATTAGGAATGAGTAGGATAGGAAAATCACCAATTAAAATACCATCGGGCGTAACTGTGTCGATTGACGGCAATAAAATTACCACAAATGGACCTAAAGGTTCTTTAGAGCTTGTACTTTCCCCCTATATTAAAGTCGCACAGAATGAGGACGAGTTGCTAGTTGAGCGAAGTTCCGAAGAAGCGGACGCGCAAGCCAAGCACGGGCTAATGAGAACTCTTATCGCTAATATGGTTCATGGTGTAAGCGAGGGATTCTCGCGTGAGCTGGAAGTAAACGGCGTAGGCTTCAGGGTAAACCTAGCTGGAACCGATCTGAAGATGAACTTAGGTTATTCCCACGAAGTAGTTTATAAATTGCCGGAAGGTATAACTGCGGAAGTTAAGCAGAATAATATTAAAATCAGCGGTATCAGCAAGCAGAAAGTCGGTCAGGTAGCCGCAGAGATAAGAGCATTAAAAAAACCTGAACCCTATAAAGGCAAAGGTATTAAATATGTTGAAGAGCGAATTTTACGCAAAAGCGGTAAGTCAGGCAAGGAGGCAGGTTAAATGGGCAGACTAGAGTCTAAAAGGACAAATCAAATCAGAAGAGGCAACAAGGTCAGAAAGACGCTGTCTCACAGCACGGATCTGCACAGACTGTCAGTATTTGTATCTAATAAGAACATCTCAGCGCAGATAATTGACGATAAAGCCGGCAAAACACTCGTTTCAGCTTCAACAACTAACCAAAAAGCTTCGGGAAAAATGACTGAAATGGCAAAATCTGTAGGCGGGGAGATAGCAAAAAAAGCTAAATCCAAGAAAATAGCCAAAGTTAAATTTGACAGGGGAACAAAGCTGTATCATGGACGGATTAAAGCATTTGCCGAGGCGGCAAGAGAAGGAGGTCTGGAATTCTGATGACTGATAAAGGAAAGCAGATTAAAGATTTGAAAGCGGAAGTTGCCGAAAAGCAGTTCGAAGAACGGGTCCTGCACATTGACAGAGTAGCAAGAGTTGTAAAAGGCGGGCGCAGATTCCGTTTCCGCGCATTGGTTGCGGTGGGCGATAAAAAGGGCCGTGTTGGCGTAGCAACCGCTAAAGGATCCGATGTAACATCTGCCGTGTCTAAGGCCGTAGATGTAGCTAAAAAAAATATGCAGGACATAACCATCTATAACGGTACTTTTCCTCATGAGGCAGAGGAGAGCGTTTCAGGTGCGAGGATTTTACTGCGGCCGGCAGCACCAGGTACAGGCTTAATAGCCGGAGGCGCGGTTCGGGTAGTACTGGAAATAGCCGGTGTGCAGAATGCTCTATCGAAGTCTTTAGGTTCAAGTAATAAACTGAACATCGCTTACGCTACTCTAAAAGCGCTTAAAAGTATGAAACCTGCCAGCGAATGGGTAACCAGGCAGGGTTCTCCAGCGACCGGCAAGGAAAAAACGAAGAGCAAGCCGGCGGCGGAAACTAAGAAGAAGGCTAACAAGTAATGAAGTTTAATAATTTAAATTTAACCAGAAATAAGAAGAATAAGCGGGTAGGCCGTGGTATTTCAGCCGGGGGAGGAAAAACCGCCGGACGCGGGACCAAAGGACAAGGCGCGCGCAAAAGCGGAGGCGTAAGACCGGGTTTTGAAGGCGGCCAGATGCCCCTTTATATGCGCATACCAAAACTTCGCGGGTTTAAATCGCATCGTCCGAAAACAGTGAATGTCTATACCGGCCAGCTAAATGATTTAAAAAAATCTACTGTAGATACAAGAGTTTTGGCCGAGGCGGGCCTTGTAGAAAATCCGCATCAGAAGGTAAAAGTTATTGCAAAAGGCGAACTAAGTAAAAAACTAACTGTGCAACTGCAAGGTGCCAGTGCAGGCGCGATAGAGCAAATCAGGAAATCCGGAGGTTCTTTCGAAAAGACACCTCAGTTGAAAAGACCAAAAACTTCAGAAAAAAAATAATGTATACTGTCAAAATAGCATGAGCAGTAATCACGCACGCGAGGGTAATAAATGAATTGGAAATTAATCGGCAAATCATTAGCCGACGGAGATATGCGGCAAAAAATATTCGTTGTACTTGGTATTTTGATTGTTTATAGAATTTTTGCACATATTCCTATTCCGCTAAGCGAGCCGGAGACCCTGAAACAAATTCTAACTACTCTGTTTACATCGCAGGACACCCCGCAATTTCTACAGTTTCTGAATGTTCTTTCCGGCGGAGCCTTGGCAAACTTCTCCATAATGCTGCTGGGGTTAGGACCGTACATTAACGCCAGCATTATCATGCAGCTTATGACGCGTGCAATTCCTAAGCTGGAAACCCTGAACAAAGAGGGCGAGTTCGGACGGAAGAAAATAAACCAGATAACCAGGCTTCTGACTTTGCCGCTTGCAATAGTTCAATCCATCGGAGTTCTTTATGTTGTTCGAACGCAAGCCAGCCAAATTGCCGGACTTGGCGATATAGGCGCCAATACGACGCTAGCCCAATGGGCACTAATGGCTGAGGCACTCACCGGTGGTTCAAAGATCCTGATGTGGCTGG
>JBBDZT010000041.1:0-15005 GCA_040900025.1 Saccharimonadales bacterium (SeqCode) | reverse complement strand
CAGTAGATAAAAATGTAGTTATTGTAAGCGGCTTGGCGCTCGGTATAGATAGTATCTCGCACAAAGCCGCGCTCGATAAATCAGGACAGACAATAGCCGTATTGCCCGGAGGCTTAAAGCAAATATATCCGGCAACCCATCGGTCATTGGCGAAAAGAATTACGGAACAAAACGGCTTATTAATCAGCGAGTACGATGATAGCTTTCGGCCGAGAAGGGAGAGCTTCATCCAAAGAAACCGGATCATAGCGGCTTTGAGTGATGCCTTATTAATAACCGAAGCCGCGGAGAAAAGCGGTACCATGCACACCGCAAACTTTGCGTTGGAGTTAGGAAAACCGGTATTAGCAGTTCCGGGGAATATAAACTCGCCAATGAGCATGGGGACGAATAACCTGATCAAATCCGGCGCAGTTTTAGTTACGAATGAACAGGATATATATGAAGCGTTGGGTATTAAAGAAACCGAGTTAAAACAAGAAGTTTTCTTAGGTGATACAAACGAGGAAACAGTCCTTATAAGTATACTGCGGTCAGGAGTGAACTCCGGCGAAGAAATTCACTTACAAAGCGAGCTACCGATTGATGTGTTCCAGCAAACACTGACAATGCTAGAGATAAAAGGAGTAGTCCGTCCGCTTGGAAATAACTGTTGGCAGCTGGCTTAGGATTATAAGATAATCTCGACGGCAGCGTAGCGGGCTTTTTCTATTGCCGAAGGTTTTTTAACCACAACCTTCACCTCGCTAGCTTCTGTGTTATCTTTTATGAGCTTTGCTATTTCATAAGCAAGCTTCTCGAGCAGTTTAAATCGGGATTTTTCTATAAACTCGACGATATCTCTTGTAAGCGCATCATAATCAATCGTATCTTGGAGATTGTCGGTATTGCCCGCCTTAGATAAATCAAGCAATAAACTCAAATCTACTATAACTTCTTGAGGTTTTAGCCTCTCGTCAGGCTTAACCCCTATAATGCAACTTGTCTTTAAATTATCGATTATTATTCTTTGCATATATATAAGTATATATAAGATAGTCGACTTGCAATTATTTTTTTATCGATGTACGCTTTCTTTTTATTAGCTACCCGCTATACTAGCCATAACAACTATGTCAGCAAAGAATTTAGTAATAGTAGAAAGCCCGGCAAAAGCCAAGACCATAGAGAAATACTTAGGGTCTGACTTCGTAGTGGAAAGTAGTTACGGCCATATAAGAGACCTCCCTCAAAAAGGGCTGAATATAGATAAAGAAAATAACTTCAAGCCGGCATATGAAATACCCGATGATAAAAAAGAAATAGTTAGAAAACTTAAAAAGGCTTTGGGTAAAGATAGCATAGTTTGGCTGGCTAGCGACGAAGATAGGGAAGGAGAGGCTATAGCTTGGCATTTATGCCAGGCGTTGGGGTTGGATCCAAAGACAACAAACCGCATAGTCTTCCACGAAATAACCAAACCGGCCATCGAACAAGCGATAAAAAACCCAAGGAAGGTCAATGAAGATCTTGTAAATTCCCAGCAGGCTAGGCGAGTGCTTGACCGCTTGGTCGGCTATGAACTTTCACCGGTGTTGTGGAAGAAAGTCCAAAGGGGATTAAGCGCAGGCAGAGTACAGTCAGTAGCAGTCCGGCTGATTTTAGAGAGAGAAAGAGAAATAGAAGCGTTTCAATCAAAGTCAAGCTATAAAATATCTGCTGAGTTCTTAGCATCTCCGGAAAACTTAAAAGCAATATTGCCTAAAAATATTACAGATAAACCGGATGCTGAAACATTTTTAAAAGATTCTTCCGGAAGTAAGTTCAGCGTTGAAAACATTAATAAAAAATCAGGTACAAGGAACCCGAGTCCGCCTTTTACAACCAGTAGCCTGCAACAGGAAGCTTCGTCAAAATTAGGCTTTAGCGTAAGACAAACTATGAGCCTGGCGCAAAGACTGTATGAGTCCGGGAAGATAACCTATATGCGTACCGATAGCACAACACTTTCAAGCTATGCTATTACAGAAGCAGAGAAAATAATTAAAAGTAAATTCGGCGAAAAATACGCGCAAAGCAGACAATACAAAACTAAAAGTCGAACTGCACAGGAAGCACACGAATCAATCAGACCGACGAACTTTAAGGTAGAAATCGCCGGCGCCGATGAACAGCAGAAAAAATTATATCAGCTTATCTGGAAGCGAACACTTGCCAGCCAGATGTCCAGCGCCCAAATTGAGAAAACAGAGATAGACATAATCGTATCCAAAAGAAAAGAAAAATTGGTTGCTAAAGGAGAGATTTTAGCATTTGACGGATACTTGAAAGTATACGGCGGAAACAAAGATGATGTAATTTTGCCGGATATGAAAATCGGCAGCGAACTTTCGCTTATATCAATGCAGGCTTTGCAGACTTACGAAAGGCCGCCAGCCCGATATTCGGAAGCCTCTTTAGTAAAAAAACTCGAGGAACTGGGTATCGGCAGGCCTAGCACTTACGCGCCGACTATCCATACTATACAGGCGAGAAATTACGTGGAAAAATCAGATTCAGAAGGCCGGGATAGGGAACTGGATTTAATCATCCTAAAAGACTCTGAAATAACCCAATCCAAAACTACAGAAAAAACCGGAGTAGAAAGAGCGAAGTTACTACCTACGTATTTAGCGGAAATCACCACTGATTTTCTGACTAAACACTTTGCATCTATCGTAGATTACGACTTTACTGCGAAGGTAGAGAAGGGCTTCGACGAAGTAGCCAGGGGCGAAGAGGACTGGAGCGACATGATAAAGAATTTTTATAAAGGGCTTGAGCCCCTGATAAAACAATCTGAGAACGTAAGCCGGCAGGAAACATCAAAAGCCCGCCTTTTAGGAACAGATCCGAAAACAAAAAAACCAATTTACGCGCGGTTCGGCCGGTTTGGCCCCATGCTGCAAAAAGGTGAAACAGAATCAGAAGAAAAGCCAGCTTTCGCGCCTTTGCCAACCGACAAAGGCATTAATACGGTGAGCCTGGAGGAAGCCCTGGAAATGTTCAAGCTGCCCAAAGTAGTAGGGAAGACCAAGGACGGCAAAGAAATACTAGCAAACATCGGTAGATTCGGTCCTTACATACAAATCGAAAAAACTTTTGTTTCTATAAAGCCTTTAGATCCGTTTACTGTAGATGAGGCTAAAGCCCGAGAGCTCTACGAAAATAAAAAAGAGCTAGACAAGAACAAGTACATTAAGAAGTTTGACAGCGGTATTTCTATAATCAACGGGCCGTACGGGCCATATATAACAGACGGAAAACGCAATGCGCGCTTACCGAAAGACCAAAAGCCGGAAGAGCTAGACGAAGAGACATGTAAACAGCTTCTTTCGAAGGTACCAGAGAGAAGAAAAAAACGCCGCGCCAAAAAATAATTATCCTACTAGATACTATTCCCGTAACCGTTAAAACTGCTGATGTATATTTTGGACATTTCTGTTAATTACGTGTTATACTTAATTCACAAATGTGAGGAATAATTTTATAGTATTAAATAATGTTTGACTATTAAAAATTAAAGTGTTATAATAAGCATAACTACATAATATTACAGTGGTACGTAGGAGTTAAGGAATAATAATGACCCACAAAGAAATAGAAGAAAATGTACAGAAGATTCTAGACACTATCGACCGCGAACGCGAGAGAGAGATCATTTCCAGGCGTTATGGATTATTTGACAGAAAAGAAACACTTGAACAAATAGGTGAGTTGCTCGGCATAACAAGAGAGAGGGTAAGACAGCTTGAAAAATCTGTCATGTCACGACTTAGGGCAGATGCCGATAAGGGTGATGTTCCCAGGTTAAATGAGGTTGAAAAAGTACTTTTAGAGAATTTAAAAAAGTCCGGAAATGTTGCGAGAGTTAGCAACCTTACGAATAATCTGCTTGATAAGGATGGTTCAAAAATCGACCAATCGAGAATAGCTTTCATGGCTGAACTTGCTCCAAAACTAAGCGTTATTAGCGAGAATGATCATCATCATTTATCCGTAGCAATTACTGAAGTCCATGATGAAAAGGGCGTTCAGAAACATGTACAGAATATTGTTGACGCCGTAAAAGAGCTTGGCAAGCCACACCCCATAGAAAAAATCACGAAGCAGATAGATCATCCGGATCCCAAACATGTTGAAGCGTTATCAAGTACATCCAAGCACCTTGCTACATTGAATGGAATATGGGGACTTATTAAGTGGCCGACAGTTAATCCTAAGAATATACGCGACAAAATTTATGTAATCCTGCAGCAAAAAGGCCAGCACATGCACTTTAATGAAATCGCAGAAGCTATAAAAGGGTCTGAGTTTAAGAGAAAAGATGTCACAACCCAAGCTATTCACAACGAATTAATTAAAGATTCCAGGTTTGTTTTAATCGGACGCGGTATTTACGCACTTAAAGAATGGGGCTATAAAAAAGGAACGGTTGCCGACATTATAACCGAAGTCCTAAAAGAAGCCGGCGAACCTCTTCACAGAGACGAAATAGTCAAAAGAGTTCTAAAAAGCCGTTACGTTAAAGAAACTACTATTTTGCTTAATCTGCAAGGCAAAAAGCAGTTTAAAAGAACCGCTAAAGCTACCTACGACCTAGCCGAATAGATTTCGGTCTCCTCCAAGTAGATATTTTTATTATATATAAATAATGAACAAAATACGAACAGAGGATTATTGTAATAATTTTAAGTTTGCAAAACCAAATGTATATTTTTATTTATTTTGAAGTTGGAAGAGCAGGGTACAAAAAATTAAATTTAATATACAGGCAATAAACCAAAAAGCATAAATATAAAGGAAAAAGGGATGGGTTACTAACCATAACCGTTCAATAGATAGAACGTCGCACAATGTATATTTTGCGACTTATATATAAGTGTTAAAGGATAAGCAAGTACCTATAGAAGCAGGGGAGTATTTTCCGGCTTATCTTCTTTCCTATAAATACTCGAGGTTCTACTTCGTTATAACAACACATTGCCTTTTGGATTCTCTTCGTTTTTCGGAGAGAGCTCTTCTATATAGCGCCGTTTGACTTTTCCACAGAAACATTTGCTTTTCACGCAATACGCTGCTGTAAAATTTTTTGCTACTCTCCCCTGCCTTGTTCTTGGCTTATTGAGAAATTTGACTTTTTCTTTTTTATATATGTTTATATATGTTTTATAAACTATATTGCTGCATGAACAAAATACGAACATGGAAGAGTAGTGGAGAATAGCATTACTTTAGGTAAGCCTTGTCGGGAATTCTAAGGTCTATATATTTTTGCGGCATAGGAACACTGCCGTTATTAATTTCTTCCCTGATAGCAAAATACGCTCCGCTACTCTGCTTAGGGTCCTCATAGAAACTAAACTTTACTATGTAAGATGCGTCTTGAAATTTTATGTCTACCGCCGAACCGCCAAACTCCAGGCTAAATGTTTGGGCAGGTATGTGGCTTGCGTTACTTTGATTTATAACCTCTCTTATATAATTTATCTGTTGCTCGGTAAGAACCGGCTCTCCAAGTACAACGGGGTGTCCTGATGAGTCATTGATACTCACTAGCTTGGATATATCAAATTGCTCGTTTATTTTATCTTCTGAAAATAGTGCCCTTCCCTCGCTATCTAAAATATAGCTTTCTTCATTAGTTACAAGCCTGGCAGAGGGGTCAGAAACGGATATATTCACTATAGGTCTATGTTTGAAAACCGGGATTTCGACAATAACGCTATTGATTTCCGGGAATTCCGCTTTTAAATTTTCAGCAAACTTATCCGAGTTAAAAGTTAATTTATTAGTGTACGCAATTGAGCTTGAAATTTCTTTTCTGACTGCGTCGTAATAATCAGCCTGATCGCGAGGTATAACCGTTTGGTCAAGTTTTATAACAGGGTTAGTATCAACATAAGATAGATAGGCCAATGAAATAATAACAGCCAGCAATATAAGTACATTTATTACCTTGGAGATAAGCCTGCCGGCAAGACTTTTTCCATTGTTTTGAACATTTAAGGAACTCTTACCCGTGCCATTTGAATTATTCGTATCGGAACTTCGTCTAGCCGAGCGATAGGAAAAAGTTTTATTCTTTGGAAATTTGGTGCCTGTTGATCTTTTTTGGTATTTTTTTCTTCCAGGATGCATCATTTTTTCCGATTATTTGCATTGTTTATTAATAGTTCGGCAATTTTTAGTGAAGCGTTCATTTTAGTTTTTTTGTAGAGTTTTTGACTTATTTTACTTCTCAGAGATGGACTATCAATTAATTTTTGGATCTCCGCCGACAAAACTTTGGGGTTTTCCAAGGCGGAGTGTTCATTTACTACTATTGCCGAGTTGTCTATTGAAAATAATTCCGCATTTTTAAGCTGATGTCCGCCAGTAAGGTATGGGTTGGGTATAATAATGAGCGGTTTCTCCATTGCTCCGATTTCCGATAAAGCAGTAGCGCCGGCTCTTGAAATTACCGTATCCGATGCAGCAATAAAGCCGGACAGAGGTTTTAAGAAACTTGCTACGCGAATGCGCGAGTGTAAATGAGCCGGATAATCGGAATATATGTCTTCGTTTTCCTTGCCTACCTGATGAACGATATGAAGCCTAGGGTTTTTATCCATCAAGTGCTTGAGTATGGCGTGAATCATCTTGTCCATGCGTCTTGCTCCATTGCTACCCCCGGTAATCAGTAATAGGAAATCATGCTGGGTAAGATCTAATTCTTTGCGCTTTTTTGACCTTAATCCTAAATTGTTTTCTTTAAATTCGTCGCTAATAGGCACACCAACATAAACAATTTTATCTTCTTTGTACTTATAGTTTTTCAAAGGCATTCCCACAGCATTAAGCAGTGCTCTTTTGCCGATTAAACGGTTTGTTAGCCCAGGTTTAGCATCTGAATCATGAGTAATGTAAGGTATGCCCATAAGTTTTGCTATAAATCCTACCGGAACCCCTACATATCCGCCTTTAATAAAAATGATGTCCGGGCGTATATGTATTAACAGCCAAAAGCTCTCAATGATACCAACAATAAACCTGAATAAATCCCTCAAGTTCAGAAGAAAGGTTTTAGGATCAAAAAAATGCTTGAAAAATGATCGACCATAATAGCGTCGGAACTTTCCGGCATTAATCAAATGCAGATCATCTATGTCCTGAGCGCCATCAAAAAGATGATTAAAAACCCCAAGTTTTTCTGAAATCACAGCGACATGGTAGCCTCTATGAAGTTTTTTTATCTCAGAAGCGATTGCTAGAAGCGGCGTAATGTGGCCGCCGCTGCCGCCGCCGACTAAAAGAATTTTTTTCATTCGTAGCACCTCCCTCCCCGTCGTTTATTGCTGCATTTCTTACGGAAGAATAGCTGGTATATCGCGAAATTTGGAAAACAACACCTAACGCCGCAAGCACAAAAACCAAACTCGTACCACCGTAGCTAATAAGCGGTAAGGTTATGCCCTTTAAAGGCAATAAGCCGATCATCGCTCCTATATTTATTATCGTCTGGGTGCTTATCCATGCTAAAACTCCTATAACAAAAAGCCTTGAAAATGAATCGCTGGTTCTTTTTATTATTTTTCGCATTCTTGAAAAAAGTACGGCATAGAGACCAATGACCGCGCTGGAGCCGATGAATCCAAATTTTTCGGCTACAATAGCAAAAATGGAATCATTTTCGGCTTCCGGTAAATATCCATATGCCTGAACTCCGTCACCAATACCCAGACCGAATATACCTCCGCTGCCTACGGCAATCAATGCCTGGCAGGACTGATAGCCGGCTGACTGGCAATCGCTTGTAGGGTTTATGAATGTTGCAATTCTATCGCGTCTGTAAGGTGTTATAACAACGGAAACAACAAGGCCTACAGCTACAATACCGGTTATTAACCCGATTTTTTTGATAGGTAGCCCGGCCGCAAAAGCCATAGTTCCTATGATCGCTACACAGACAACGGCGGATCCAAAATCGCTTTGAAGCCCGACGACTATAAGACCGATTAATGCCAGTACAGCCAGTATAGGAATTAATGTTCTATTGGTTGACTTTATAGAGCCTTCAGCAAGTCTTGATATCATAAAACCGGCCAGCCATAAGATTACGGTAAATTTTATCAATTCGGCTACCTGGAATGAAATTCCTCCAACTTGGATCCATCTATATGCTCCATTGACTTCTTCTCCCAGTAGCTGTACTAGGACTACCATTATCAACGTAAACCAAATTAACGATTTAGTGCTGTTCTTTAAAACTCTGAGCGGCATGATACTAAAAGCCACAAATGCAGCTAAACCCAAAAAAATGGCAATTGCCTGTTTGTTTACATAATAATTACTGCCGACATCTTGTCCGACAGCTAGTGCCGGACTTATGGAATATACTACTATCAAACCTGTTATCAGGAGAGCAATGGATATAAGAATTATCGAATAGTCAGGTTTATGACGCCTGAATGCAGAGACCGGTTCAGACTTCTCTGTTCTATTATCCTTCGCCGAATAATATGATCGGCGCGGTCTTTGTTTTTTAAAAAAATTAAATGTGAGCATTTGTTAATATGAAGATGATTAATCCCGCGAATGCGCTGACTTGTCCGAGAATCCAGAAACGCATTGTGATTTTTGTTTCAGGCCAGCCTATAGCCTCAAAATGGTGATGTATAGGAGAACTTAGAAACACTTTTTTTCCGTTTCTCAGCCTCCTTGAAGTGATGTTGATAATTACTGAACCTACTTCAGCTACAAATACAGCGGCAATTATAGGCAATAACAAGACCGTATTAGTAATCATGGCCACAACCCCGAGAGCCGTGCCAAGGGCGTATGATCCGCTGTCCCCCATAAAAAAGCGTGCCGGGTAGACATTAAACCATGTGTAGCTGAGCAATGCCCCTACTATTGTTAAGCAAAATCCGGCAATCCCGTATCTTCCCTGAAGAAAGGCTATTATTGCGTACGCTGCGAAAGCCGAGGTAGCCAAGCCTCCGGCAAGGCCGTCAAGTCCGTCAGAAACGTTAACGGCGTTGGTAGTACTTACAACTACCAAAATAAACAGCGGGACTATGAGCCAACCTATAGACACATCCCCGTAACCGGGAATGAACAAGCTGTCGACGTCCAGTTTAGTATAAAAATATATTCCCCCAAGCAAGCCTATGAGACTGGTAAGCAAGAGCTTCATTTTTGCGGGCAACCCCGCTACGCCCTTGCCTGCCCCCTTAATATTTACTATGTCATCGCTTAAACCAATAAGCCCGGCCCCTATAAAAGCCGCGAGAGGCAGCCATGTCTGCTCTCTTGATAAATTGAATAATACTGTAACTATAACGACCGCTAAAATAAAAATTATCCCTGCCATCGTGGGTATGTTCCGTTTGTGCTTGTCTTTATGAAGCTTCGCAAAAACTGTCGCTTTGTGGCCTGTAAGGGTAGTTGTTCTCTGCTTTTTCCACCATTTATATTTGAACGCAAAGTGCGTGTATATAGGGGTAATTAACATGCCTAAACCGAAGCCTAAAAACGCCACAAGCATAAGCTCGACCAAGCGGCTGCTTTCTATAGCTATTAAAAACGTTTCAGTCATTTTGTTCTAGCGTCCTTATTGTTTTTATTTGCATATTATCTTCGGTTATTATACTTCTAATTTGACTTCTTGGAAATAGAAAAGTTATCAATCAGCATATCGGAAATCTTACCGAAAAGCGGCGCCGCCGCGGCAAATCCGGCATGTCCGCTCACCCGAGGTTCATCAACTTTAACTATCACAACATATTGAGGCTTGTCTCCGCCGACATAGCCGACAAATGTTCCGTTAAACACGTCTTCTCTATATCCTCCGTCCGGATCAGCTATCTCGGCCGTACCGGTCTTTCCGCCTATTCTATATCCGTCTCTTTCTATGAACGTGTACCAATCTTTGACGGTATTTTCATGCAGCTGTCTTAGCTGTTTTGATACGGAGGGCTTTACGACATCTTTATTTTTTATAAATTCATTTTTGTTGCCGTCAACAAGATGCGGGCGATAATACGTTCCACCGTTAATCGTAGCGGAGAATGCCGAAGCAAATTGCAACGCCGTTACCGTTATGCCCTGGCCGAATGCGACATTAGCGTACTTTAGATCTCTGGCGAAGCCGTCAATAGGGTCCGGAACTATTCCTTCAGCTTCGTAACCTTGTTCTATGCCGGTTTTTTGCCCGAAAAAGTAATGTTCTGTTAAGTATTTATGTAAAGTGGTTCTGGCATGTTCATTTATTTCTCCTCCTCCTATCTGCTGCAATACCCATACGGCGCCGGTGTTAAGCGAGTATTTTAATATGTCGGATATGCTTCTCGTTTGCGCATTATCATACCCTTCCACATTAGAAATCAGGGCTCCGTCAATCGTAAATCTGGCCTTGTCATAAAAAGTCTGGTTCGGTTTGATAGCTCCTTCGTTCAGAGCCGTGGCTACAGTAAGAGTCTTCATAATAGAACCCATCTCCAAAGGCTCGCTGACGGAAGGATTCGTAAAAACCGAAATGTCGCTCACTGAAGAAAATTCCCGGGGATTATATGTCGGATAGTTTGCCATGGCTTTGACCGCGCCGTTATTCGGGTCCATGATAACCACGCTGCCTGATTTTGAATTCACTTCGGACAAGTGTTTTTTTAGTATAGATTCAGCTTTCATTTGCATGCCTATATCAAGTGTAAGTCTGACTCTTTCTCCAGGCACGGGATCTTTTATAATATTGTCCTCGTTTGATACTAGAGGAACGCCATTTACATCAGTTATTGCCTTCAACTGTCCGGGTTCACCACTCAATTGATCATCTAAAAATTGTTCTATGCCGTAAGTTCCAGCACCTTCATCGTTTACAAAGCCAAGAAGCTGAGAAGCAAGATTTCCTTGGGGGTATGTTCTAATTGATTCTTCCCTAAGCCCAACGCCTTTTATGTCCAAAGCCTCTATAGCTTCTTTTATGTTTTCGTTTAATCTTTTCTCCAAAATAGCATATCGTGTGTCCCTTTTCATTGCTTCTTCATAATCAGAAATTTTTCCGCCTGTAATTTTGCTCAAAGAATCCGCTGTTGTTGTTATATCCTTTATATATATCGGGTCTGCGAACAAAGTATAGACCGTTTCGTTCAAGACTATCGGGACTACATTATCGCCGTCATAAGCTTCAATCACGCCTCTTTTTGGTTGAATCAAATATTCCTTCAGTTGTCCGCTTAAAGCGGCTTGTTTGTATTGATCGTGTTGAATAACCTGTATATAAAAAAGCCTTACTATGAAAATTGCCAAAACTAGCATTAACAATAAATAAACGAAGTCAATTCTCATATTGCTAAAGCTAACTCTAGTGCTTTTAAGCCTGTTAGGACGCATACTTCCTCTTCCTCTACTCAATCACTAACGATGGAGATACGCTAACCAGCTCTTTTGATACTTCGCTTTTGCTTACGCGATCTATCGATTGTAATCTGGCGGCGCTTAGTTCAAGCTGGTTATTCTCCTCTTCAAGCTCCGCATACTGATTTTGCAGTTCATTAATGTGGTAGCCTGTGGCGTTGGTCTTTGTAACTTGCGTTAAATAGAGCAAGCCTATGAGACAAGCCAGCACCACCAGAATGATCGTATTGCTAATAGGACCTACCGTCTTAGACGCTTCAGCCATAGATACGGCATTTTGGTGGCGCCGCGTAAATCTCTTCCTGCCGATCGAAATCGAGCTAGAATATGTCATATATTTTTCCTTTTTGTTTTTATTTTTGTTTTTGTTCGGCCCATCCCGCCGAAAACGGCGGGATGGCCAAACTTTACCTATCAGAGTACGCGAACGCGAACCTTATAGGTACGGGAGTTACTTTTTACCTGTATTGGCATGTCTCCCTTTCTTTGTTTTTATTTTCGCTGCGCTACTCTTAGTTTTGCACTGCGAGCGCGCGGATTAAAAACAACTTCTTTCATGCTGCCCATAACCGGCTTACTAGTCAGTATGTGCAGTCTGGCATCATATCTTTCTCCCCCATGGTCTTTTAAGAATCTTTTAACGATTCTATCTTCCAGACTATGGAAAGATATAACCCCTAACCTGCCTCCTGGCTTTAAAATCTCTAGCCACAATGGTAAAGATCTTTCTAATTGGTCAAGTTCATTATTTACCGCTATGCGAAACGCCTGGAACGTAAGCGTAGAAGGATCTGTTTTTTTTCTCTTGCCGACGAATCGTGCAATTTGTTTACTCAGCTGGCTTGTATCTTCGTAAGGTCGGCCTTTTACTATATGCTCGGCTAATTTTCCAGCTCGCTTGATTTCACCATACTTAATAAGTATTTCGCTTATTTCGTCGACGGAAAATTTGTTTACTATTTCTTCAGCTGTAAACTCTTGCTCTTGATCCATTCGCATATCTATTGGCCCCGTTCTGTTGAACGAAAAACCTCTTTCCGGGTTGTTAAGGTGCTGGGAGGAAACTCCCAAATCAGCTAAAATCACATCATATTTTTTGCCTGACTCGTACAGCGCCTGGCTGGCTGCAAGAAAATCATTATGTATTATTTCTACATTTTGATCTTTGGCAAAAACTTTTCTTAGGGCTTTAACGGCTTCTCTGTCGCGGTCGACAAGCGTCATTGAACCGTCTTCGCCCAGAAGCTCCTTTATTGCGGCAGCGTGCCCTCCATAGCCTGCCGTCAGGTCAAGATAGCTATCGCCTTTTTCGGGCTTTAGCAAATCAATAACCTCCGTTAAAAGAACCGGGATGTGTTTTTGGTGATTCATCGGTGATCCTATTTTACAATTTTTTATTTTTATTTTTGTTTTTGTTTTGATAAGGCCACCTGTTCAGCAGTCAGTTTTTTGTTTTTGTAAATGTTTTTGTTTTTGTTTATCCGCCTGTGGGTCAGACGAATATTGGTTGTCTGGCCGTATGTAAAGGATGTATGTTGAGGATTTTAAAAATCTTCTAAATCCTTACTTCCAAACAACTAGAGACTTATGTGTGAGGTGGAGTTTTGGGAGGTGTTTTATAGAAAGTACGAGGGTTTTTTAAGTGGTTACCCTAAGCCACTTACTGACTGCCGAATAGCCGGCCCGATTTACGCGTCGCTTTGGCCTGTCACCCAGCATAGCTGGCTGCACTTGCCAAGTCCTTGGTACATTTCTGTACTCAAGTGCGATAAATCGTCTTTAGTGATGAATCACGGAACTTAAATTTTGTGATTATTTTTTAAGGTGCGTCTAAACATTTTTTACGGATTTGCTGGCTTCGTTTGGCGACATTAGTCTCCAGTACGAACCAACTCCTACAGCAACAATATCTCTGGTAATAGAGCTGTAATCGAGCAAATGCTGTTCGATTGTAATACGCCCCTGCTTCTGATCCAGCTCAGCTTCGATCTTGCCTGTTCTAAAACGAACATTTAGATCAGCGATTTTCTCATCGAGAATACCGCCATCCAGCTTTGGTTCTACCCGCTTATCCCAAACATTTTTTGGGTATAGGTGCAGGTATCTGCCGAATCCACGCGTTACTACCGCTCCACTCGCAAACTGATGTCTAAGTTCCGGCGGTATTGTAAGCCGGCGCTTTTCATCTAGTTTCCTCTCAAAGTAGTCTACTGTGGCCATATATTAAATGTTTTTAACAGTGGTTTTTATTTTTCATCGCTACCCCTTCGGCAACGACGTTGTAAGCGTATACTACCTACAACTACCCACTGAAGATAGTCTACTACCCACATAATCCCACTTACAAGTGTTTTCTTTTTAAAATGCATATAGTTTTCCACAGATTTTATAAAATATACTATATATAGCGTCTATACTAATATCCGAACGCTAGAAGTGTTTTTTTTGAGGGCAAGTCTTAAACTTCTACTTCGGAAAGGCTTTGAATAATCCGGACGTTTGGGGGAAGTTCAGCATCGGGCCTTGTGTTCCCTGTCCTGTCTAATAAATATCCTTGGCAGTTATCCGGCATGTCAATGAATGCCGCTATCCTATCATCAATGAATACGCCCTTGTTGTAGGTTCCTAGCCCTTCTATTCCGGGAACAATGGATCCATTTTCTTTCACCCAGCCGCTTATGAAGCGGCCTTTATGCCTGTTTTTCACTATCACGTAAGGCGTATTAGCTAGCTTCGCAGCTTGTAATTTCAATATTTGCCATGATTTATCAGTCCCGTAGGTAAGAATCATGTAGCCTATGTTTTTCTTCTTAAGCGTATCGAGAAAGTCGCGGCTATCGGCAAAAAGAAGATTGTCTATACCGGATAATTCAATAAAACGACTTTTAAACTGATCGATATCTATTCCTTCATGGCTTGATATATACACAAAGGGACTGTAGGCAGTCCCGTTTTTTGCTAATTCCTGATGGTCATCAAGTATTTTTTTAAAATCAATACCAAGTTCCCCGCAAACCTCTTTGGTTATTTCCATAACTCTATCTACGTCAGTAAGCGTGCGATCCAGATCAATAATGTACAATGTGTCTTTTTTCATTTTAACTTCTTAATATTTGAGTAATTAATTTATTCAATTTATCTTTGTCGTGTTTTACATTTGACCTAAGACCGGCAATTTTATCATTCGGGTCCGGCTTTTGTTTATCATTTGAAACCAAGTTGCCCTGAATCATTTCTATCGGATGCGGGCTTGCAGTAATTACTGCTGCGTCATTAGTCCCTAGATTTAAATTATTATTTGTCAGCACCGTATCAATATAATCACCATGGGTAATACGGGATATTTCCGCCAGGTAATCACCGACTGTATACCCTCTTGTATGGTTTTGAAAATTTGCTATGTTAGTGACTAAGACCTTCTTTGCGCTCGAGACTGATAAAGCATCGCTCATACCCTCAACTATTAATGCCGGGATGATTGAACAGTAGAAATTACCAGGCGCAATGATTATCAGATCTGCTTTCTCGATGTGTTCCCTGGCTTTTTGTGAAAGTTTTGCGGTTGGAGGATCTAGCTCAAAATCAGCTTT
>JBBDZT010000040.1:12715-15454 GCA_040900025.1 Saccharimonadales bacterium (SeqCode) | reverse complement strand
ACAAGTGTGTGGTATTTGATTTTGACGGAACGCTAGCCGACTCGGAGAAGATCATAATAAGCATCTATGATCACTTTGCAGCTGTAAATAACAAACCGAAACTTACCGGCGAGATAAAACAAAAGCTACGCGACGGGACAACCCGGCAGGCAATAATGTGGGCCGGTATAAAATTCTGGCAAATTCCAAAACTATTAAATCTGGCCAGGATAGAATACAAAAAACGGTCTGCAAAAATAAAAATATTCACCGGAATGAAAAGCTTAGTAAAAGAACTAGGCAAAGATTTTGATATTTATATACTCAGTACAAACAATGAAAGAACAGTCAGAAGAATACTAAAAAGCAATAATTTTAAAACAGACGTAATAATCCTAAAAGGCTCATCCGTATTTGGCAAAGAGAAAGCTTTAAAGAGACTATTGAAAAATAACAACTACGAACGAACCGCAAGCTGGATGATTGGAGATGAAATGCGGGACATTGAAGCCGGGAATAAATCCGGACTGAATACTATAGGAGTAACCTGGGGCCTGCAAAGCAAGATGGGGCTTAATCGCGCCCGACCCGATTATATAGCTGAAAAACCCGAGGATATCGCAAAGTTTATATCCGGAAAATAAACATTTTCAAAAGAGTTTTTTTATTTTATAATTAACCCCAAAGCCGGGAATATAAAGGAGATATATGGCAGAAAAAGAAATTACTTCAGCCGAAGCGAGACGAATCAGAGCTAAAGTAGCAAAACAAACCAAGGCCAGACAGAGGTCAAAGGCCAGGAGGGTCGTCAAAGAGAGGGCAACATATAGGGCCAATGATTTTAAAGGATTTATTCAAAAACAAGGAGTCATAGGCCTGGCAATAGGTTTGGTGCTGGGCGTCCAGGTAAAAGCGGTGGTTGATCAAATTGTAGCCAGTTTCATTAATCCGATTTTAGGAATAATTTTACCGGGTTCAGGAGGGCTGGCAGAAAAATCATTCGTTATTAGCGCAGGCAGTAAAGACGCTGTTTTTGCTTACGGTTCGTTTATCTCAGTAATGATCAGCTTCACCACTGTACTTTTATTGGTGTACTTCGGGATTAAGGCACTTCGTTTGGATAAGCTGGATAAGAAATAAACCCTGAAAAACAATTAGTTTTAGCTGATAAAATATAGGCATGGCTATCAAGTTAAGCCCGGAAGAGTGGAAAACTAAACTTACGCCGGATCAGTATAGGATATTAAGGCAAAAAGGTACTGAAACCCCTTTCAGCGGGAAGTTGTTAAATGAAAAACGCGACGGTATGTTTACCTGCGCCGCCTGCGGAGCAGACTTATTTAAGAGCGAACATAAATTTGAATCCGGCAGCGGATGGCCAAGTTTTTATGATATTGCAAAATCAGATTCTGTTAAACTTGAAGACGATAATTCGCTGGGTGTTCGGCGAATCGAAGTTTTGTGCGCGAACTGCGACAGCCATCTCGGACATATATTCGACGACGGTCCAAAAGAAAAAACCGGCAAACGCTACTGTATAAATTCTGTATGTCTGGACTTCAAGCCGAAAAACTAACCAAGGCTTTTGCGTAAAATAGCGGATTTTTCAATAAGTTTAGTTAATTTATCTTTATCGTCTCGCGCAGAGAAAATTTTACGGCTTAGCTTTAAGTGTTCTTTCTGTTCGGATGTTGCAGGACTGAACTCAATTTTTAGTACCCGGCTTAGTTGCTCTATATCTTTTTTGACATCTGCCCATCCGGAGCTGCCCGAGGCAAGCTTATCCAGGACATCGCGGTTTAAGAACCTGCCAGCCCGTGTAAAATCGCTGAGCAAATTGGGTGAAAATCTTTTTACCAGGTTTAGCTCGGCTTCGGATAATTTGGCCAGTAATCTGCCGCTGGCTATGAACTCCGGAGGTACGCCGATAGAGTAGAAGCCACAGGTAAAAGTTATCGCTCTTGGCAGCTCCAGCCCGGCGCTGGAACGTTTGTAGGCAAGTAGTCCGATATGCTGGCGCCGCTCACGCCGCTTTGGTACCGCGTCAAAAAACTTCGACATATCGGGTACTATCTGCTTGATAGTTTGTTTATATATCTTGCCGGAGTTGTCTGCAATATTGTTTAATATTTTTTGGTCCGATGCCGACAATGACTCGGTTTTGCCTTTGGGCAAGTTTTCGTTCAGATACTCCACGGCCTTTTTTACCTGCTCGCGAGGATAGTCATAACGAAAGGCCGACTGCAATGTAATGGTCCTTAGGCCTGCAAATTCCTCGGCAAACTGCTTAGCGGTATCCGGTGTTATCCCGCCCCGGAACGGCAGGCTGCCAGCGCCGGCGAATGGATACATCTCAACGCCGGTTTTATCCGATGCTTTTTGGATTTCAACCAAAGCCAGCTTATTCGATAATTTTGTGGTTATAAAACCCTCGGTCAACGCCGGATCTGAACAGGCTATAAATACTCTTATATAATCAGGCTTTTTCCCGATGAGTTTTTGATGCTTTTGAACGTAATCGATAAGTAACCCGCCGATTTCCCGCTGGTTTTTCGCACCCTCTACAAGCGGGATTACTTCGAGATTTTCTGTATTTGCTTTGCGGTCAGCGGTAAATTCGGCCGACTTGAACTTTGAAAATTTATTAAAAAGTTTATGCATGTGGATCAACTGATCCGCATTAACCGTCATCGGCAGTATGACTTCAAAAAGCGGACGTTGTTTGAAGTCCAGATCACGGGCAAAATCCTCGCTGGACAA
>JBBDZT010000040.1:6658-12615 GCA_040900025.1 Saccharimonadales bacterium (SeqCode) | reverse complement strand
ACGCCATTGTCAGGGTGCTGGGTGGCAATTGTCGCCGGAATCTTACGCATTCATAGGTTCTCCTCGATAAATTCTTTTATTTTTTCCAATCCATCGCTCAAGGTTTGCCGGTCGGTTGTAAAGGACAATCTTGCGTAACCTGGCGCGAAGAATGCCTCGCCAGGAACCAGCGCGACATTTTTTTCTTTCAAAAGATTTGCGCACCAGTCCATGCTGTCGTTAGTAATTTGCCTTATATCAATCAAGGCGTAAAAAGCTCCGGCCGGCGGAATGAATTTTATCTTGGGAACTTCTTGCAGTTTAGATATAAGCAAGTTTCTGTTTTGTTTCAAATCTTCAAGCATTGGTGGCTGGTCATCTCTTTTCAGACCTTCAAGCGCTGCGTATTGGCTAAGGATGGATGCATTGCCCAAAAGATGACTCTGTAATTTGGTAACTGCGGTTATTACCTCAGAATCAGCGACAACATAACCTATGCGCCAGCCAGTCAAAGCCTGGCTCTTGGAGAACCCGCTAGAAATAACCAGGTTTTTGAAGCCGAATTTAGTGATAGGAACATAGCTATCGTCAAACACGAGCTTTGAATACATATCATCTGCCAGGACGGTTATATCTGTGTCTGCTAATATTTCTGACAATCGGGTAAGAGCTCGCTGTGAATAAACCGAGCCTGTGGGGTTGCTCGGGGAGTTAATGACTACAACCTTGGTTTTATCTGTTATTTTCGCTTTTATAGCATCAACATCCAAGTCGAAACTTTCGTTTAAGCGAACATTTACCATTCTACCTCCGGCTACTTCAATCAGATATTTGTAGCTGACCCAAGCCGGAGAGGGCAATATAACTTCATCTCCGGGGTTAAGAATCGCTAAAAGACTAAGATACAATCCCGGTTTCCCTCCGGCTGCCACGACAATATTTTCACTTTTTATCCAGTCTGCACTGTAAAATTTTCGGCAATGCTCGGCTAATGCTTTACGCAGTTCAGGCAAACCTGCTACAGGCGTGTAATGGTTCTGGTCCAGCTTGCCGGATACATACTCTTTTATGTACTCAGGCGTATCGGTGCTTGGTTCGCCGGCAGTGAAGTTATAGACTTTCTGGCCGGAGGCTGCCATTTCTTTGGCTTTGGCATTCAGGGCTAGAGTAGCGCTTTCCTCAAGAGAAGAGGCTAACTCGGAAATTTTAATACTCGACATTTATTCTAAATTATAGCAAAATACCGAAAAATTCCTCCATAGTTTGTCCGCTGTCGTAAAGTATTTTTGCCAAATCATTACCGACGTAGCGAAAATGCCATGGTTCAAACTGGTAGCCGGTAACGGTTTCTTTTCCTTTCTGGTATCTTAAATGAAATCCATATTTATGTGCATTTTTCTTAAGCCATTTACCCTCAGGAGTTTCAGCAAAACATATCTCCAAATAGCATTCGCGACTCTTTGTGGTCACGTCCAAAGCCAGTCCCGTCTGGTGTTCGCTGGTTCCCGGCCGAGCGCTGTATTTACTGGCAGCTTCCAGTCCGTCACGGGCTACATAGCTGTTGAATAAAATTTCTTGGAGCTGCGCTGAACGGTATCCACTGGCTAATATCAGGTCAAATCCGGCTTTGTCAGCTTCTTCGAACATTGTCTTTGCCGCCGCCGCCGCCTCACTTCTAAGTTGTTGTTCTTCCGGGTTATCCCCCGGGACTAAAGCCACATCCGCTTTAACCAGACTAGCCGGTATATAAGAAGCGGATAAATTACGGTTCTTATTAACTATGTAGTACAAGCTTTCTTGTACGTCAATCGTGTACTTGGCCAAATCTTCAGCCGGGATATTAACATTGCCGGAACCGTTGCTTGTACCACCGGGAGCTTCGGCCTTTTGGTTTAGAAAAAAGTAAATAGAGGCAATACCGACTATGATCGCGATCAATATAATTATTTTTTTCTTCATTTTTTAATCATAACATCCAATCCCAAACCAAAATCCCTCTTCCCAACACTGTGAGCTGTCCTGATTAGCGAATGTCAAAAGCACAATGTTTGGTCCAGGAAGAAAATCTTTAATTACACGCTATACTGTAGGTTGTGAAAATAGACAAAAGGATGAAAGCGACCAAACTGCTTTGGATAGACTTGGAAATGACCGGACTTAATCCGGAAAATGATCGGATTATAGAAGTGGCGGTAGAGGTAACTGATTTTGAATTTAAAACTTTAGCCAGCTACGAAGCTTTAATATCTCAAAGCAAAAAGGCGCTTAAAGGGATGAACGAGTGGTCAAAAAATCAGCATCAAGCCAGCGGGTTGATCGAACGCGTTAAGAAAGAAGGACGCGATGAAAGCGAAGTAGCCCGAGAGCTGATAGGTTTCATCAAGGCGGAATTCGGTAATGAGCCGGCTATTTTGGCCGGCAATTCAATACACAATGACAGGGCATTTATAAAAAGGTGGTGGCCTGAGGTCGATGAAGTTTTACATTATCGTATGCTTGATGTATCCAGCTTCAAAATACTTATGCAGGCGAAATACGGGATAAATTTCGCAAAAAAGGATGTTCACAGGGCATTTGACGACATACAAGCTTCTATAGCAGAACTTCAGTACTATATCAGCGCGTTAAAGAATTTAGACTAATGATTTATTTAATTTTGGCTACTTTGCTACTGACCGTATTAACGGTCTTCGCAGCGCTGGCTTCGCGGAACTTGAATACCAACATAGTCACAGCAATTGTCCATACCTCATCTATATTCATACCATTCGCAGTGGCAATTCCCGCCATTGCGAAGAAAGAGTATATGAACCATAAGTTCGGAATTATCATGGCGGTAGCTGCCGGACTTTCCGTAGGGCTTTATGGATTGACCATTAACAAAGCCTTTACGGTAAATAAGCTAGGTGTCGTGACCCCGGCGGTATTTGGCGGGGCAATTCTGCTTTCTACTTTAGCCGGATATTTTCTCTTTAAGGAAACGTTAAGCACCCTTGAGTTTATAGGGTTGATTTTTGTGCTGGCAGGTTTTTGCCTGATCGCCTATGCCCGCGCTCAGACCGGATATGAAACATAAACAAGTAGAAAAATTTATATTGTCCTTGGCAGGTTCAAAACTGGACTATCCTTTTGGAGAAGATGTCGCAGTCTATAAAGCAAAAGATAAAATGTTTGCCCTAATCGCGGAGAAATCCGATCCCGTCAGGATCAGTCTTAAATGCGACCCTAAACTATCCGAGGTTTTGAGGAATAAATACGAATCGGTTATGCCGGGATATCATTTAAATAAAAACCACTGGAACACGATCATTCTAAGTGGCCAGTTGCCATGGGAAGACATTCAGGCGCTTATAAAACACAGTTATTTTTTGGTTTTGAAAACAAAGTCCGATACCCCGACTATTGACTAGTGGAACTTTCCTCAGCATCCGATGCATTGCTTTTGCTCAAGTTATATAGAAGATCGATTTGGCCGAATGCCTCCGTAGCAAGATCTTTCTCGCTCTGATTGCCGCCGTCGAAAACTGCTTGAAGCTGTACGGAGTACTGATTTAACAGGGTTGTTAACAACTCGTCCAAAGCTTCATCGGCTCTTGCCTCTGCTTTGGCGGTCTCCAAAAGCGTGTCATTTTGTGGATTTGTACCTGCCGCCAGTTCTTTGGGACTGACTTCCTTGCCTCTGGCGGTCAAAGCAGCCGTAAATTCCTGTTGGGCAGTAAGCATAACTACCCGCAGGGTTTGGGTTTTGTCTTTTAAGCCACCATTAGAAATAAACTGTCCGTTCGCGTCAATTAAGCGTACTATCTCCTGCTGGGTTTTAGCTACTTCCAATAGATTCTCTTTTTGCTTATTTCCCCCGGAGTTTAAAAAAGAGAAGAACATGAGTACCAGGATTATAAGGAGAATAATACCAACACCGAATATCGCAAGCCGCATTTTCGTATTTTGTGGAGCAAGAAATGAAGAAGCTCCGGAATTAGAAGAATTCATAATAAAGTCATACTCATTGCCCCCTTGAGGCTGAGATGGCTGCTGGTTATCCGTTCCACTGACAGGTGTATTGAGCACGGGCTGTTGTTCGTTAGCCTGTTGGTTGTCCGGCGCAAAAAACTGCTTATCAAACGTGCCCGGGGAAACGCTTGATGCCGTTGGGCGGTATACGGGGGAAGCTTTAGCGGGCTCTACTGAAGGCTTCGCGTTATTTGCCCACATTACATTTTGCTGAAGATAAGGATCAGCATGTTTTTTCAAACGGTCTGGTAAAGTTTTTTGTAAATGTTGCGACATAGCTTTTTCGGCGTGCTTGGGTATATAACCGCCCTGCTGATATTTTCTCAAGTGTCTAGGCATGGTGCGTTCAACATGTTGAGCTATAGATTTTTGTGCGGAAGCGGGTATGTATGTACCCCTGTACCTTAGAGAATCAGGTTTTGCGACCATAGGTTAATTAAACCATAACCGTATAGAGTAAGTGAAGATAATCTATAATGATAGGACATGGATGCGGTTAGCGAGGTAAAATCACGCCTTAATATTGAAGACGTAGTAAGCGAGTACGTCAGTTTAAAACGCGCTGGTAAAAATTTTAAAGGGCTTAGTCCGTTTACAAACGAAAAAACACCCAGTTTCGTAGTAAGTCCGGAAAAACAGATATGGCATGACTTCAGTTCCGGGCGGGGCGGCGATATGTTTACTTTTATACAGGAGTCGGAGGGCCTGGATTTTAAAGGGTCACTGGAACTTTTAGCCCGCAAAGCGGGAGTAGATCTGGACAAATATCGGACAGATTCCTCCGGATCTTCTAAAATAGATAAGAACCGTTTATATAAGGCCATAGATTCAGCGGTTAATTTTTATCAGAAACAGCTCATAGCTAACCAAAAAGCTCTGAACTACATTGCAAAAAAACGCAAATTCAGCAAACAAACTATCCTTGATTTCAGACTTGGCTATAGCCCGGATAGCCCTAGGGCCTTAACTGATTATCTTTTAAAAAAAGGCTACAAAGAAAGCGAGCTGAAACTCGTTGGAATTACAAGTGAAAGATCAGGCCAGTCGTTCGATATGTTTAGGGGACGCGTCATGGTCCCGTTGTGCGATCAATCCGGGCAAGCGATTGGTTTTACGGCCAGACAATTAGAAGATAGGAAAGACTCGCCTAAATACATTAATACGCCTTCAACCCCTTTATACGATAAAAGCCGCCAACTTTACGGTTTGCATTTGGCAAAAGAGTCAATCCGAAAAAACGGTTACTCAATTATCGCCGAGGGGAACCTGGACGTGATTTCTTCGCATCAGGCCGGTGTTAAAAATGTTATCGCCAGTGCCGGCACAGCGCTTACTCAGCCACAGCTGAAGATACTATCCAGATTTTCCGATGACGTCCGGCTGAGTTTTGATCAGGACAGAGCCGGGCTTGAAGCTGCGGAACGCTCAATACCTTTAGCGTCAAAAACATCTATAAATTTAAAAATAATTACTCTGCCCGGAGGCAAAGACCCGGACGAGCTGATACAAAAGGATCCAGAACTTTGGCAGAAAGCCATAGACGATGCTGAATATGCCGTAGACTGGGTGATCGAACGCTACAGGAAAAATCTTGATCTATCTACCGTGGAAGGTAAGAAGAAATTCAGCGACATAACCCTTAATGTAATAAGCGGTCTTGATGATCCCGTGGAGCAAGACCATTATATAAAGCTATGTTCTGAGATTTCAGGCATAGACCAAAGTGCTTTGCGCGAGAAAATAGGGCAAAACCCCGAGCCAAAGCAAAGGCTCAAACATATATCACCCGCAGACCAGCCGGCATCTTATATAAAGGAACAGAAAAAAGCGGCTGACAGGCTGTTATGCCTAGCCCTTGTTTTGCCGGACACCCGCAGTTATCTTGCAATTATTACTGATGAGATGATGGCAACTGACGCTCAAAAATCCCTGTTAAAATTTTTGGTCGCTAACCCTGAATTCGACAT
>JBBDZT010000040.1:0-6558 GCA_040900025.1 Saccharimonadales bacterium (SeqCode) | reverse complement strand
ATGGTAAAGTGTTACTATTGCAATTCGAGGAGTTATATTCCACGGTTGATACGCTCGAGCTCCAGTATGAAGCGAACAGGCTCAGAGCAAAAGTAGTTGAACACTACGTTAAGCAGCAAAAGACAAAACTTTCTAAAAAATTAGTAGGATCAGCTGATTCCGATCATGAAAAAATATTATCGGAAGTCAGAGGTTTAGATCAACTCTTAAAAAAAGTTAAGGATAAATAGGTTAAATTTATGGTATTAGATGACGACAAGAAGCTGGAAGAAGCAAAAAAACACCTGCTGGAACAAGCGATAAAAGACGGTAAAATCGATCAGGAAGAAATTTTCAACAAAATCCCCGAAACAGTAGGAAACGCTGATATTTTAGATGGTTTATACAGCGAATTGGCAGATAAAAATATTAAAATTATTGGCGCTACAGCAGCTGATAGTGAAGACTGGGCAGAGGAAGAAGACGAGGAGATAGAGCTTTCCGACAAAGTTTACATGGATGATATCGCCGATGACTCGGTCCGGCTTTATCTGCGCGAAATTGGTAAAATACCGCTTCTAAAAAAGGACGAAGAACTAGCTCTTGCCAAAAGAGTGGTAGCCGGCGAAAAAAAGGCCAAAGACCAGATGGCTGAAGCCAATATGCGCCTTGTCGTATCAATCGCCAAGCGATATGTCGGTCGCGGACTGGATCTTTTAGATCTTATACAGGAAGGCAATACCGGCTTGCTTCGCGCGGTAGAAAAGTTTGACCCGGACAAAGGCTTTAAATTCTCAACATACGCGACTTGGTGGATCCGCCAGGCCATAACCCGCGCAATTGCCGACCAGGCAAGGGTTATTCGAATTCCCGTACACATGTTTGAAACAATCAACAAACTGCTTCGCACCCAGAGGCGCCTTACCCAGGAATTGAACAGGGAGCCTACAAACGAAGAAATAGCCAAGGCTATGGAGATGGAAATAGCCAAAGTTGAACATATCATGAAGATCAAGCAGGATATTCATTCGCTTGACGCATCGGTCCGCGATGATGAAGAAGACAGTGTTCTAGGTGATTTTATCGAAGATGAAGACACCGTTACCCCGGAAGAATCAGCCACAGGCAGCCTGTTAAAAGGCCACGTTAAAGACATGCTGGACGGACTAACCGAAAGAGAACAAAAGATTCTAAAGCTACGATTTGGCCTGGAAGACGGCAAAAGCCATACATTAGAAGAAGTCGGGCAGGAATTTTCCGTTACCCGCGAGAGAATTCGCCAAATAGAGGCTAAAGCCCTAGCCAAACTGCGCAAGCACAAAGACGCTAAAAAACTCCTCGATTATATTAAATAACGGCAAGCCTTATGAGAAGAGGTGACTCCTCTTCTCATCGCGCAGGGAAACCAAAGATTTCTCTGGCTGCTCATCTCCCAACTAGATAAAATAATTATGAAGTGAATTCATAATTATTTTGATTATTAAATTTTGTAAACAAATAACGGTGATAGAATATAGCAAATGATGATTATAGGACTTGCGGGGACGAATGGCAGCGGCAAGGATACCGTAGGGCAGATTTTAGCCGAAGATTACGGATTTTTCGTAGTCTCAGCTACCGCAATGCTGGAAGAAGAGCTTAAAAAGCGCAATCTGGCCTTTGAGCGCGAAAATAAGCGAAAAGTCGGTAACGAGTGGCGCGAGCAATTTGGACTTAGCGCAATAGTTGATAAAGCCATAGAACAAGCCAAAGCAAAAGGCGCAGATAAATTAGCAATTGGCAGCTTAAGACACCCGGCTGAAGTTCAAAAAGTAAAAGAACTAAATGGAGTAGCGATCTGGGTAGATGCCGATCCTCATAAAAGATATGAAAGAATTCAGAGTAATAAGCGCGGGCGAATAGAAGACCAAAAAACCTTCGAAGAATTCGTAAAAGAAGAACAAGATGAAATGCAGAGCCAAGGTGAAGCTATAGGAATATCCGGGGTTGAAGTCAAAAAACTCGCTGATATTTTTATAGAAAATAATTCAGACCGCCAAACGCTTAAGCAAAATGTTGCCAATGGCATTCATGAATATCTATAGACAAAACGTACAATAAATTATAAAATAAACATCTATTTTAAAAAATTGGGAGAAGTATGGCCGAAACGCTTAGGTTTGATAATTTTAATGTAGAGACTGACTCCGTATTCGATATTGGGGCGCAACCCGAAGTCGAAGATATGCCTGAACGACCGGGTGTGATTGAGGAAATAAAAACTGTTTTCGGGCATGAAGACGAAAATCTGGGGGAACTTATCGGTAGAGTTGCTCCTCATATGACCCTGCAGGATAATATTGATTATGCTAAAGAAAAACTGTCAGAAGACGAAGCTAGGGAAAAAATCGGATATGCCGATGAGGCGCCGGTGGACATCGCACGCGCATGGGGCGAAAGAAGCGGTTTGCAGGCAGAGGTTTTACGCCCTTTGATGGAGCCGGCAAAAGAAATGCCGGATAATTTTGCCGCGGTGGTTGTGACTGACGGTGTAGCGAATTGGATGAAAAGAATGACGAGCATAGCCATAGAAGTGGGAGGAAAAACAAAAGTAGACAGGTTGCTTTTTGCTGCCGGCGCACGGCGTCTTGGAACGGATGAAACCCACCTGGCACCCGGTGGAATGAGCGTAGCAGACTTTATGCGTCAGGAACTTATTCCCGCTTATGGGGTAGCCAGATTTGGCGGCCCTATTTTATTCGATACAGTGGAGTTGGTGCGTAGCACTAACAAAGACGGTGCTTCGGTGATGAGACGCGCCGCCAGACAGCTGGATGAACTTGATGAAGTAGACCTGCAGAGCGACCGGATTGTCATTCCGGCGGTAGCAGGAAACTGGATGCAGAAAGGCGTACAAGCCCGCCAAGCCTTACAGGGAATCCAAAAAGGATTCGACGAAGATCCTGAAGCAAGGCAACTTTGGGTTGCAAGCCGTTTCTTCCCGCTTGGTTTCACAGGAAGAGAACCCAAGGGAAGTTATCAGAATCCGTACAGTGCTATCGGTAATATACTGCGCGGCGCCAAACTGCTGCAAGACATACAATAAGATGCGATAGAGTATAATTGACCCTATGGCGGAGGCCAATAAGAAATTTGCGATTATTGACGGAAAGTCTGTTTTTTACCGAGGTTATTACGCAATGCCGAATTTGAGTACCAAAGATGGCACGCCAACAGGCGGAGTTTACGGCTTTGCGGTTATGGCGCTGGAGGTTATTAAAAGACTTCAGCCGGATTATGTCTGCGTGGCCTGGGATAAGCCAAAAACAAACATAAGAAAAAGAAAAGAACTATACCCGGAATACAAAGCCGGGCGCAAACCGGCCCCGCCGGATTTTTATGAACAAATCCCTTTGTTGCAGGAACTGCTGAAAGCTTTCGGCTGGCCGCTTTATGAGCTGGACGACTATGAAGCCGATGATATTATGGGTACATTGGCAGTTCAGGCTCGGAAAAAAGGCTTAGATACGCTTCTAGTTACAAGCGACCTGGATATGTTGCAGGTCATAAACGGTAATGTTCATGTTTATGCGCTTAAAAAAGGACTTAGTAACATAGAGTTGTTCCATCCGGAAAGTTTTGAACAAAAATATGGTATACAAACCGAGCAGTTTCTTGACCTTAAAGCTTTAAAAGGCGACAGCTCCGATAACATACCCGGCGCGGCGGGAATTGGCGAAAAAACCGCTCTAGGACTTTTGCGTGAATATAAAACTCTGGAAGGGGTATATGAAAACCTCGACCTCATTAAAGAAACTACCCGAAAAAAGCTGGAAGCCGGCAAGGAACTGGTGTATCTAAGCAAAAAACTGGCGGAAATATGGCTAGACGCGCCTATAAAGCTTGACCTTAGTGAGGTAGACGGTAGTAAATGCGATCCTAAAAAAGTTCAGGATATTTTACAGAAATTCGAATTCCGAACACTGGCCAGGCAGCTTCCTGAGTATATGCATCTTGCGGAAACGACCGTTGAAAAACGAGCCAAACAGCTTGTAGTACCGGGCATAACTTACATCACTAGCGACGAAGATTTAGAAAAGCTGGTTCTTCCGACAGAGGATGAAATTATTGTGTATGGGGTTAGTAACCAAGAACACGGTCGTCAGCCTCTGACCATTACGATTGCACCTAATGAAAAACAAGTCTTAAGCTTCAACCTCGCTAGCATTGACCATAGTAGATTCAAACAGAAACTAGGAAAATATTTAGAGTCATCCGGGTTGATAGGACATAACTTAAAAGCTACTTTGCAGATACTGCGCGAAATTCAAATATACCCCGAAAAAATTTTACACGATACGCTAATAGGGGCATTTTTACTAAATCCTCTAAATAGGAATTTGAGCTTAGAAGACCTGGCCGCTGATGAGCTGGACATACGATTATCAGCTGAACAGGAACAGACTGCTATCGGGAGCGAAGCTAACGAAATAGCAGTTATAAATAAGCTATACAAAAACCAACAGAAGCAGCTTAAGGACCTCCCCAAGCTTTTGGGATTAGCTGAAAAATTTGATTTGCCCATCGTACCCGTACTAGCCAAAATAGAACACCGTGGGATAGAGCTTGATGTCGATTATCTAAAGAAGTTTGATGAAGAACTTAAAGATGATTTATCGGACATAGAGCAGGAAATTTATGGTTATGCGGACAGTGAATTTAATATAGCGTCCCCTGGACAGCTGGCAAATGTTTTGTTCAACAAGCTTAACTTATCTACCGCCGGAATAAAAAAGGGTAAGACCGGTTATTCAACTGCAGCTAAAGAATTGGATAAGCTTCGAGGGACACATGAGATAATAGACCTTATAACTCAGTTCCGCGAGGTTAGCAAGCTGATGAATACTTACGTGGAGCCTTTGCCAAATCTTGTAGATGAAAATAACCGCCTGCACACGACCTACAATATGACGGTTGCTCAAACCGGCCGGCTAAGTTCCGAAAAGCCGAACTTGCAAAACATACCTGTACGATCGGACCTGGGCCGGAAAATACGCTCGGCATTTATAGCGAGCAAGGGCAACGTACTTATAAGCGCGGATTATTCTCAAATCGAACTTCGAATAGCTGCTTTAATATCGGGCGATAAAGACATGATCGATATGTTTAACAGGGATGTTGACATACATACTGTAACGGCCGCCCAAATATATGGCCGCGAGCCTGAGGATGTAACAAAAAATATGCGCAGACAGGCAAAAGTAGTAAATTTCGGCATAATGTATGGGCTGAGTCCGCACGGACTTTCCGTTGCGGCTGGCATGACCCGCGATGCGGCTAAGCATTTTATCGACAAATATTTCGAGCTTAGACCTAAACTCGTAGAATACATAGAGAGCATTAAGAAAAAAGCAGCAAACGACGGATATGTCGAATCCTTATTTGGCCGGAGGCGCCCTACGCCGGATATACATTCGTCCAACTTTGCGGTAAGGGAAGCGGCTTATCGTGCGGCGGTTAACATGCCTTTCCAGGGAACGGCAGCAGATATTATGAAGCTGGCCATGATACATCTGGACGAGAAGTTAAAGAAATACCCGGGAGTTCATATATTACTTCAAATTCACGACTCCGTCCTGGTTGAATGTCCCAAGGCTCAAGCCGATGGTTTGGCCAAAGAAATAAAACAGGTTATGGAAAACGTAGATAACTTAGGAGTTAAACTTACAGTTGATACAACCGTAGGTCAGGATTGGGGCAAACTCTAGAATCCGACGGCTTGCCGGAGCAAAAATACCGTCCCGCGTCCGGTCGGCTCTTTGCGGTTTATTAGTATCTTATTGATTGAGGAGCCGGAACCGTAGGCTTTTTTAGCCCGTTCGTTTTCAAGGGGGAAGGTGTAAGTTTCCAATCGTTCGAAGGCTTCATCCAGATTTTTTACGATTTTTTGCGCACCGACAACCCATATAACGTTAGTTGCCCCATAGGCATAATTGGGAATCTGACTGCCTGAAGCGGAAGCTATTAACAAATGACCCTCTCCGGTAACTGCGTGGACGCTGCCCAACGCATAGTCTGCCCCAGAACCGATTCGACGCATTTCTACGGCTTTTTCCGGCTTACCATAAAGTGGCATAAACTTATCGCGTACAGATACGTATTTGCCGGATTCGTTCATATCATCAGTAATTTTCGCCGTATCCAAAGTCAGGGAAGTAGCTGTAAAAACTTCCGAACCTTCCGGAATAATTTCTGCTACTTTTTTTCTTGCTGCTTCCAGATCCTCAAGTATTTCAACTTTAAAGCCATTATTTTCTAAAGCCTTTTTGGCGCTTTGTAGTTCCTCTTCGCTTACGGCTAGAGAATAATCTTTTGACATGTTTTTGAAACCTTTCTTTGCTATAATTTTTATAGTATTGATATATCCAATACTATACTAAATATAGTTACTATGCAAGATAAAGTAATGACTAATCCTAAAATAGAAAAACACCCCGGTTGCGTTGCCGGTGCTTTATCTATAATGGGCAATAAGTGGACTGCTCTTTTGATTATGGAGCTGGCTAAAGGGCCGACCCGATTCTGTGCTTTAGAAGACAG
>JBBDZT010000039.1:8870-15727 GCA_040900025.1 Saccharimonadales bacterium (SeqCode) | reverse complement strand
AACGAGGCTGCAAGTGCTGATTATCTGATTGAGCTTATAGAAAAGAGCCATGACAGCGAAATAAACAACGAGCTCTTCAAAGAAAGGGCTAGAAGAGGGGTGGTGGCCACGGAATATGAGATTGACGAGCAAGGAATAATCCATCAGGTCAACCTAGGAAGAGGCGAGCCGGAACCGGACGAGGATCCTGATCCGCTTGAATTTATAGTTGCTTTTGCCGATATAAACGGCATAGCAATGGAAGGCGAAAAGCGTATGTCGGAGGACGTGGCCAGACTGTATATCGAAAAATGCCAACAAGAAGGCGAAGAGCCAACAGAAGAAGGGCTGCAAGATTTTGTAAATTATCAGCCCGTATTTATAAAAAGCCAACTTGACGATGAACGCATGAAACCTATCATCGCGTATTATTTCCACCACATAGAGCCTGCAGGCCAGGAAAAAGATAATCCCGTATACACGATCATGCGCAAAGAGTACAACCCTAATATAGTAAACGCCTATAAAAAGTCTCGACGGCTGCACAATAAACCTGAACTACTAAAAGGATTAGGGACGGCAGTACGGCGTGCGGATGTCATAGGACTGTCGGAAAAGCTCGGTGAAATAATTAAGCACATTAAGACAAGCTAATAAGTATTATTTTGATTTGTTAGAATATAGCTTAAAGTATGGGTTATGTTTTAGGCATTGATGAAGTAGGTAGAGGGGCTTGGGCCGGTCCATTGGTTATAGGGGCGGTCATTTTAGGCGAGCCTATTCCAGGCTTGAAAGACTCTAAAATGCTAACGGCGAGACGACGGCAGAAGTTCGCACAAGAAATTTTAGAAAAAGCAGTGTTTGCCGGTCTCGGCTGGGCTGAGCCGAAGGAGATTGACGATTACGGGTTAAGTACTGCTCATATGCTGGCTTGCATGAGGGCAGTCCGCAATGCGCCAAGATGTTCTCAAATTATAATTGACGGTAATATAAACTACCTGCCCGGTTACGAAAATGCGATATGCAAGGTAAAGGCCGATCAGACCGTACCTCAAGTAAGTGCTGCCAGCATCGTGGCTAAGGTAGCGCGCGACAAATACATGTCAGAACAAGCGTTAATACATAAAAATTATGGTTTTGATAGGCACGTTGGCTACGGAACCAAACTCCATATTGAGTCGCTCAAAAAACAGGGGCTCTGCGTCCTGCATCGTAAAAGCTACAAACCTATCGTCTGTTATGGCGTTGTATAATATTTTCGGTGAAGCCGCGGAAGACGAAGTCGTAAAGTATTTGAAGAAACGAGGCTTCAAAATCATAGACCAAAACTGGAAAACAAAATGGTGTGAAGTCGATATAATCGCATTAAAAGATAAGACCATGCATTTTGTGGAAGTGAAATATCGCAGCTCAGGCAGTCAAGGCAGCGGTTTTGATTATATAACTCCCAAAAAATTGCAAAAAATGAATCTCGCTGCAAGAAGCTGGGTGGAGATGAATAGCTGGGAAGGAGAGTATGTTTTAAGCGCTGCCCAGGTTTCCGGAGATAGTTTTGAGATAGATTTTATCGAGGAAATCTAAGCCGGGAGAGGCTGGCTGGCATGTACGCCGGAACGGTCAATTAATGTCTTCGCTACTTCATCTGCAGCCATCACGAAAGCTCCTATCATTTCAAAAGGCTCTTTTGGCTCGCTGCTGATAACTTTATCTATTGCGGAACTCAGATTAGGCATACCTGGTATAAGCTGATCATTGCGCAATTCCAACTCCCCATTTAAATAGCTGTTCATTGATACGCCGCTTACCACTGACATACCGGTACCGACTCCAAGCATGCGGCTGAAATGTTTTCTTCCTTTTTCGCTGGTACCATAAGGACTGACAAGACCTGCTATAGCGGTATTTGTTATACCGGTTTTATACTTGCCTAAAGCTTGAGCCTTCGTCGATATACCGTATTCGGTAGCTTCGGTTCTTTTACGCGTAACGGCTATATCGCGTGCAGCTATTATTACTTGGTTGGCAAAAATAAATTTAGCGAAGTCCATATCACCGTCTAAAGCCGCTCTTGCGGCTAGGGAGCCTAGCAGTATATGAGTCATGCTTTTATCGGCCAGCTGATCTGCGAATTCACCGAACTTGGTTGAACCGGCCGCTCTGCCCAGCCAGCCATCTACTTTGTCCAAACTCGCCATGGCGAGGACATGGCCTGTTAAGTCCCAGCTATGGTAGTCGGGTCTTGTTAATATCTCGTGACCGACGTAAGTTGCATGGAACGGACGGCTGAGGCTCAACGAGTTTGCGCCGAAGCGCATCAATTTTTTGCCAATAGGCCTTTTACTTTTCCGGGATCGGGCCATGAGTGTACAAAACTCCTTAAAATTTGAATTAATAATAGCACAATATGCCTTTTTTGTCAAAGGAGTTGTATTTGCTGACGCTCTGCTATAATTGCTTAAGTAAATTAACTGGGTGGGCAAATTAAAGAGAGGGTAACAAAATGTATAAAACATTAAAAATATCACTAACTTCATTGCTTATAGCGGCTGCGGCTTTAACCGCATTGTTTGTCTACCAAGCAGTTAATACGCCTATTGTGTCCGCGCAGGAGAGCGAGGCGGGGGAACAAGCCGGACAGCCGGAGGAAACCGCAAATTATACCTACACAGCCCAAGCTGGCGATACCTACACACAGGTTGCACGAAAAGCTATACAGACATACGGAATTGATAATAATGTAAACCTGACCCAAGCAGGCATCGTATTTGCTGAGACTAATCTAACTCAAGAAGCCGACGGGGGAGAACTTGAAGTTGGGCAAGAAGTTGCGGTAGACGGCGAACTGGTTAAAAAATGGGCAGATGCAGCCGGCCAGCTATCTGAAAGCGAACAAGCTGCCTGGGACGTTTACGTACCATTCGTAAACTTCAACACTGACGGTGTTGGCGAAAATAAAAACAGCTAAACTTTAGAAAAGTGTTTTTTCAGGGAGGAAAGCTCGCGTTCGCGCCAGGCAACGCGGGCTTTAATCTCCCCTTTGGCAATAGTAATTGGACGGCCTATGGCTACTTCTTTTGATTTACCGTCAAAGAAGTTGCTAAATTTTTTCTCATAATCCGTAGTGCAAAGCGGCCCGGCAGAATAAATAACAAATCTGTCTAAGGACTTATTGCCGTCGAATTTTTTAGTCAGTTCCGGCCATGATTTGACTAGCCACTCCCAAGCCGATTCTCTGCTGTATTGATTTCGCATAAGGTATGCGAACCACATAGGTATGTCCTGAACCCGTACAACCTCATCCTTACCTATGGACTTTTCAAGAATCTTTTTTATGCTTTCCGTGTCTTTTGCGGTTGTCAGTCCGGCGGTGATGGACCTTTGGACGTCGCTGCTGTTAGTGGATACATATTCTTCAAAAACTTTATCCAAATCCGCTTTTTTATTCTTTACAGCGGTTGCTAATATTAAGCTTCTTTGTTCGCTTGGCAGCTCAGCTATGGCCGCAGCTTTTTTATACCGCGACAAAGCCTCTTCTACTACTGCATTGTCTTCAGATTGAAGCATCAATGCCGTCATAGTAACCCGCAGGGCTTTAGTGTTCGGACTGTCTGATTTTCGATCATCCCAGCCAAGATTTTTAAAATGTTGTTTGCTGAGCTTTAATTTAATCTGTTTTATAGTCTGTTCGGACTTCTCATCACCTTCTAAAAAAAGCTTTGCCGCGCCCAGGGGCCGAAGCATCAACTGCCACACGCTATCGCGATCTTCTGAAGCACAATTTTCAACAAGCTCTAATGTTTCGCTAAGGCTTTCGCTGCCATGCCGTGATAATAAATACGCATCATTAAACAAATTCATCCGGCCGACGGAATCTATCTTCCGGGTTGATGTTACTTTTTGCAAATATTTCTTGTCTTTATCGCTTTCATAATTGACTACTGCGTGAGTGCTGCCCGAACGGTTAAAGACAACGGGCTCGTCTTTATCCAGCTCTAGAGTTAGTTTTTCCTCTTGCATCAAGTTGACCGGTAATTTTTTATTAGCAAGAAGGGGTATAGGCCATGTTTGTTTGTCGTTGTTCTCGTCAAGCAGAAATCTTTTTTGGACTACATTAAGCTTGGAGCCGTTTCTACTTATGTTCAGAAGAGGCATCCCGGATTGAGTTAACCAGGGGTCCATTAGTTCCTTAACGTCTTGGCCGCTAGTCTTGGAAAAAAGCCGCCAAAGATCATCGCTGACTGTGTTTTTATAAGCAAATTCCTTGAAATAGCTTTTCAGCCCGGTTCTTATGGCTTCCTCCCCTATGAAGTCGTACATCATTTTTATCAGGCGGGCGCCTTTGGCATAGACGATTGACGGGTCAAACAAAGTGAATAGCTCGTCAGGGTGATTAACTTTGGTTTTTACGGCCTGCACATTGGAAGTTACGTCCCGGTTTGAGGCGGCGATCATATCCGCTTCGGCAAAATTCTCCCACATGTGCCAATCAGGGTGCAGGGCATCTAAGCAAACATATTCCATAATACTGGCGAAGCTTTCGTTAAGCCACAAATCGTCCCACCACTTCATTGTTACCAGGTTGCCGAACCACTGATGGCTGATCTCGTGTGACACAACAAGCGATATTAACTGTTCGCCGGATTGCGAGCGGTTGACGGGGTCTGCCAATAGCCCGATCTCGCGGTATGTAATCAGCCCCCAATTTTCCATTGCCATGCTGTCAAAGTCCGGCAGAGCAATCTGATCCAATTTTTTAAGCGGGAAGGGGGTTTTAAAATAATCAGTGAAAAACTCTAAAACATCCACAGCTTCTTTATTGGCGTATTCCAAATGCGTTTTATCCTGGGCAACAGTAGCCCAGGAGCTTACCTCTATTCCGTCTTTTGTCTTACTCTTTACGCAGTGGATCTCTCCGACGGCAAAAGCAAGCAGGTATGTTGACATAACCGGCGTTGTTTCAAATGACGTTTGTAGTTTTTTGTTTGTAGTTTTTTGTTTTTTTCTATTAACTATCAACGGTAAACTATCCACTTCTTTCTGCTCTAAAACCGGCGTGTTGGATAACACCGTCTCCCCGACAGGAGTAAATAGAGACAAATCGAATGTAGCTTTTGCTTCCGGCTCGTCAATGCAGGGGAAAACCTCGCGGGCATGATGAGACTCAAACTGTGTGGCGAACAACTTTTTATTCTTACCCCCATGCCTGTAGTTACAAGGGTAAAGCCCATGCATCTGTTCGGTTATGCGCCCGGAAAATTTTATCTCAACCGTGTATTTTCCGGGATAGAACATTGAGGAGCTGTGCAGGCGTACTTCGTCAAAGCTTTTGTGGGAGTTGATTCTTGCCAGATCAACTGCTTCCTCGCCGGATTTGCCTTGCTTGATTACATTTGCTGAAATGATTTTTAAATCTTTTTGATGGAAGGTTATGCGTTTGGCCGGCCGTCCAATTTTTTGGCCCTCAATAACTACCGTGCCTTTAAAGCACATTTTTTTAGAATCAATTTCTATAGATAATTTGTAATTTTCCGGCTTGAAGCTTTCTGCTAGCCGGGGCGCTGACTTACCCATTCTATATATACTAACCTGCCAGATGTAAATGTGACAAATGTTTACTCCTCTGCGCATAATGTACCTAAATAATGGCTTTACAAGTCATATGTAATGAGCGTATAATGTAGCCGTAGTAGCCGGCCGAGAAAGGTCGGTCTTTTTAATTCAAGGAGCACTATGGATATAGATTTAAAGCAACTGGCGCAAGTCATAAAAGCGATAGCAGAAGAAAAAAACTTGCCGGAAGATTCGGTTAAAGAGGTAGTAGAGCAGGCTTTAGCCGCCGCATACCGCAAAGATTTTGGCGACCGCGATCAGGAAATCAGAACTGAGATTAATTTAAATAACGGTGATATTGATATATATATTTCCAAAGAGGTAGTTGAAGAAGTAGGGGACGGCCGATTTGAAATAAGCTTAGAAGATGCCAAGAAAAAGAAAAAAGACGCCGTAGTTGGCGATGAGATTGAGATTCATGAAAACCCGGAAAACTTCGGCCGGGTTGCCGCTCAGACGGCTAAACAGGTCATCTTGCAGCGCTTGAGAGAGGCTGAGCGGGAAATAGTAATGAGTGAATACCAGGATAAAATTGGCACGGTTGTTAATGGAATAGTCTCAAGGGTTGAAGGCAGACTAGTACGGTTCGAGCTTGGCAAGGCCCAGGCCATAATGCCGGTTAGCGAACAGATTCAGAATGAGAGGTACCATCCCGGACAGCGACTTAAGGTCTATCTTAAAGACATAGAACGCGGTTTCAGGGGACCTCAGCTGGTAGTCTCTCGCGGTAATACCGAATTTATGGAATGGCTATTCAGGGCCGAAGTACCGGAAATGGAAAGCGGCGCCGTGACTATAAAAGCCATCGCCCGGGAAGCTGGTGTACGCAGTAAGATTGCTGTTGCCAGCACCGTACAGGGCGTAGACCCGGTAGGTACATTCGTAGGCGGACACGGCACAAGGGTAAATGCAGTAATGAGCGAAGTCGGCGAACAGGAAAAAATAGATATAGTTGTGTGGGACGAAGATTCGCAAAAATTTATCGAGAATTCGCTTAGCCCAACGAAGATCAACACCGTTACATTAAATGAAAAAGACAAGAAAGCAACGGTTCAGGTAGAAGAAGACCAGCTGAGCATAGCCATAGGCAGAAGCGGCCAGAACGTACGTCTAGCTAGCAAGCTGAGCGGCTATGAGATTGATATTGTCTCCGCCAATCAAGAAGTCGGCAATCAACAAGATAAGCAAGAGACTGCCAGCGGGAGCGGTGAAGTTAAGACTTCAAAGCCGGCCGGCGGACAGAAGCTTAAAAAGAAAGAGCAGTTGGA
>JBBDZT010000039.1:0-8770 GCA_040900025.1 Saccharimonadales bacterium (SeqCode) | reverse complement strand
CCATCAGCAGATTTTCAAGATTTCTTAAATCACTTAACGGAAAATGCTTTAGCAAGTTTGCGTAACGCTGACGAAATTGCCCGTTCAAGCGGCAGTTCTTATGTAGGTACCGAGCATTTGCTTTTAGGCGTTCTGGCCCAGAAATCATCCATTGGCGCTAAAATGCTGGATAATGCCGGAGTAACTATGTCCAAAGCCCGCGTTGCTTTGGATTCAGGTCCAAACCAGCTTTCTAATCCATCAGGCGCAAAAGGCTTGAGCGAAGTAGCTAAGCTGACACTTAGGATGGCCTATGAAATCTCCCAGGACTTTCATCAGGAATATTGCGGAACGGAACATATTTTATATAGTATCCTAAGCCAAAAAAACGCCAGGGCTTGTGAAATGCTTCGGTTAATGGGCGTAGAAATAGAACCTTTGCTAGGAGAACTTGAACAATTCTTAAGCAAAAGACAAGGCGGAGACATGGCCTCCGTTAGAAAGCAGAAAAAAATCAGGAAAACCGCGCTTGATTTCTTCGGCACCGACTTGACGGCAAAGGCCGGCGAACGCAAGCTTGATCCGGTTATTGGCCGGGACGACCAGCTTGCCAGAGTCATTACGATTCTTAGTCGGCGTACAAAAAATAACCCCGTACTTATTGGCGAGCCGGGCGTTGGTAAGACCGCAATTGTTGAGGGCCTGGCGGCCAGAATAGTCGCCGAGGATGTGCCCGATAGCTTGATTGGCAAGAGGCTAGTAATGCTTGATCTTGCCGGGATGATTGCCGGCACAAAATACAGGGGCGAATTTGAAGACAGGCTTAAAAAGGTTATGGTCGAGCTGGAACAAGACAACAAAACTATAGTATTTGTTGACGAGCTTCATCTGATAGTCGGCGCCGGCGCCGCAGAGGGCGCTATGGATGCGGGTAACATGTTAAAACCTGCCTTGGCCCGGGGCAAAATACAGCTTATCGGCGCGACAACCGTGGGAGAATATACTAAATACGTCGAAAAAGATGCTGCACTAGAGCGCCGGTTCCAGCCAATCCTGGTTCCTGAAGCAACTAATACCGAAACCGTGAATATCCTTAAAGGTCTTAGGAAGCATTATGAATCATTTCATAATGTCAGTATTTCCGACGAGGTTATTGACGATACCGTGAGGTTTGCAAAACGCTACATAAACGATCGCTACATGCCGGATAAGGCGATAGACCTTATTGACGAGGCTTCAGCCCATGTCAAGGTTGGCCGGGGCAAGACGCCGCCTGATCTTCGCAAAGCACAAAAAGATCTCAGGCTGCTACAGGTAAGAATCGAAGATGCGGCCGTGGCCGAAGATTATGAAACCGCGGCAAATCTAAAGACTAAAGCCAGCCGTTTGAGCGAAGAAATTATCAAGCTCCAGTCCAAATACAACAATGGCAAAGTAATAAAATTATCAAGCGACGATGTCGCTGATGTCGTTGCTCGTATTACCGGCGTGCCGGTAACAAAAGTGATTAGAAGTGAAGCCAAGTATCTGCTAAACCTTGAAAAAACGCTCAAGAGGTATTTAATAGGCCAGGAAGATGCCGTAGAAGCTGTTTCCACCGCCATCAGAAGGAACAGGAGTGGTATAAGCGATATAAAGCGGCCTATAGGCTCATTTGTTTTCTTAGGCCCGACAGGCGTCGGAAAGACCGAGCTTGCCAGAGTTTTAGCCAGAGAATTTTTCGGATCGGAAGATTCGCTTGTAAAGATAGACATGAGCGAGTTTGGCGAGCACCATAACATATCGCGCTTAATGGGCGCGCCAGCCGGCTATGTAGGCTATGACGACGGGGGACAACTGACAGATAAAATTCGCCGCCAGCCGTACAGCTTGGTATTGTTCGATGAGATTGAAAAAGCGCATCCGGATGTATTTAACGTACTCTTGCAGATACTTGAGGATGGGCGTCTAACAGACGGCAAAGGCCGGTCTATCGACTTTAGCAACACCGTAGTCATCATGACCAGCAATATAGGCGCTGAAAAACTTCAAAAAGAATCGGAGTTAGGATTTTCTGTAATGAATGAAAGCGACCGGGGCAATCTGGATGTCCTGCATGAGAGGAATAAGCAAAATGTCCTGGACAGCTTGAAATCCATGATGAGACCGGAACTTCTTAACCGAATAGACAAGCTGATTGTTTTTCGGGCATTAACTAAAAAAGAAATAGCCGAGATTTTAGAGCTCCAGTTGGATGAATTGAGATCCAGACTCTTAAGCCAAGGGCTGGGGTTAAAGGTCAAAGACGGGGCGAAAAAATATCTTGTTAGCGAAGGTTATGACCCGGCTAACGGGGTAAGACCAATGCGACGCCTCTTGCAGGAAACATTGGAAAACCACATTTCTGGAGGAATCCTTAGTGGTGAATACCAAAAAGGATCAGTAGTTGTCGTAAGCGTAAGAAACAATAAATTGTCATACTCGTTTGAGAATGAAAGTGTCAAACATAGCCGAGTTTCTGTATAATTTTTGATGTGAATCGATTCAGGAACTTTATAAGCTGGGCCTTGCTGATATTAGTAATAGGCTTTGGAGTTTTTGCTTTGACTAACTTTCAAGCTATAACGGACTATTTCCGTCTTCGGAATTACGATCCGTCAATGCGCATAGAAGAACTTGCAGATAAAACAACTATGCTTGATGATACTCGTCGAATTTTCTATGTTAACCATCCAAAGCTATCGGATAAAGTCGAGTTTAATGAAGAATGCAGGACCACTGAACAATCAATTATCCTCGGATGTTTTGTGGCGAACAAGGGTATTTTCTTGCTGGACGTCCAAGAGCCCAAATTAAACGGCGTTATTGAGGTTACAGCGGCGCATGAGGTGCTCCATGCCCATTACGAAAGGCTGGGAGCTTCCGAGCGGGAAAAAGTCGACCGTATGACCGCCGATTTTTTCAAGAATAATGTAGAAAATCAGCGAATTATAAAAACCATAGAAAACTACCGCGAAAAAGACCCAAGCGTTGTTCCAAACGAGCTTCACTCTATATTGGCAACTGAAGTTAAAGATCTCAGCCCCGAACTGGAAGAATATTATAAAAAATATTTTAGCGACCGGACTAAGATTGTTAAATTTTCAGAACAATACGAACAGGCGTTTATAGATCTGGAGCAACAGGCCAGTTATATTGAATCCCAGCTTGCTTCTCTAAAAACCCGGATCGATATTAATAAAGGACAAATTGATGCGCTCTCGGTTGAGCTAAACAGCGAAAAAGCCCGGCTGGATGATTTACTCAGGAGAAATGAAGCAGAAGAGTACAATAGCTCCGTAGATGGTTTTAACCGGAGGGTCTCAAGCTATAATTCTTTGATAAATCAAACACGCCAGCTAATAAATCAGTACAATGACTTGGTTGCGAAGCAGCACTCTCTTGTCTTGCAACAGCAAGAGCTGAACGAAGCGATCGACAGCAACATACTAAAGGAAAAACTATAATGGCTAAGCCAAAGGCCAGGTACGTATGTGCCAGCTGCGGAGCAGTGAGCCCGGCCTGGTCAGGCAAATGTTCGACATGCGGCGAGTGGAATACTATATCCGAAGAACCGGAAGTTATAACAGGCAGGTTTTCTGCCGGCATTAGCAACAAGCTGAAGATCGAAGATTTTAAAAACATTGCAAAACAAGGTAAAATTTCCAGGCTCAAAACTGACGTATCAGATGTGGACAACGTTTTGGGAGGCGGTTTTGTCAGCGGCAGCGTAAGCCTGATAGCCGGACAGCCGGGCATCGGCAAAAGTACTTTGCTATTGCAACTTGCCGCTAATCTGGCCGTAAAATATAAAGTTCTGTATGTTAGCGGAGAGGAATCTGCCGAACAGATTGCCATGAGGGCAGGCAGATTGGGAGCAAAAAGTGAGAATCTAAGTGTCGCAACCAGCACTTCGGCCAATCAGATTGCTTCAACTATCTTAGGTAAGCAATATGACATTGTTTTTGTTGACTCTATTCAGACGATGAACGTTGATGAAGTCAGCTCCAGCGCCGGTAGCGTCAGCCAGATAACTAACAGTACCCACTTGATAATGAACGCCTCCAAACAAACTAACACAGCGGTCGTCGTAGTCGGCCACGTTACGAAAGAGGGCAGCATAGCCGGCCCGAAAATTTTAGAACATATAGTCGATGTAGTCTTAAATCTTGAAGGGGACCGTTACGGCGGCTTTAAAATACTGCGCAGCATAAAAAACAGGTTTGGCTCCACTAACGAGGCCGGAATTTTTGAAATGTTGGAAAAAGGCCTAATCCAGGTAGACAACCCGTCAAAAAGCCTGCTGGAACAACGGCAGGAAAGCGACGGATCGGTCGTGCTGGCAACCATGGAAGGCAGTCGTCCGATTTTAGTAGAAGTTCAGGCATTGGTTAATAAAACCAGCTATGGCTATCCTAAGCGCGCAGCAAGCGGCATTGACTTAAACAGAATGAACTTGCTGGTAGCCATGCTTGAACGCCGGACGAAGTTGAATCTTTCCGACAAAGACATTTATCTTAATATTGTCGGGGGTATCAAAATTACAGAGCCGGCTGCCGATTTGGCGGTTTGTATGGCTATCGGCTCGGCGGCCAAAGGCCTAAAGCTGCAGAACAAGGCAGTAGTCTTTGGCGAAGTCGGGCTTTCCGGCGAAATCCGGCGGGTTAATTTTACAGACAAGCGCATAAGTGAGGCCCAAAAGCTGGGATTTGAAGTGATTATAGGCCCGCCGGATAAATCAAATAAGAAAATTAATCCCGTATATACGGTAAGAGAGGCATTAAATAAATACTTAAAGAAATGATAGTTATAGATATTATTCAAATATTATTGCTTGGAGCGATAGTCTACTTGTTGCTTAACAGCAAAAAAACAGGGAAAAATGGTAAAACAGCCAACGTAAACGGCAAAACCGGCAAGCTTATCCTGGATAGCTGCGGGCTGATAGACGGACGAATTATTGAGCTGAGTGCTGCAGGTTTCATTAAAAGCGACCTTATAGTGCCGGAATTCATAGTTAAGGAGCTTCAAACGCTCGCAGACGGCAATGACTCGCACAAGCGTGCTCGCGCTCGCTTCGGTCTAGACATGATAAAGCGGCTTAAGGACGACAACCACATTAATCTGAGCATAGACCGCGAAGAATTCACCCAGTCCAGGAAAACCGACGATAAGCTGGTCTTATTAGCTAAAAAGCTGGGCGCAGACTTGTATACCACCGACTATAACCTGAATAAAGTTGCCGATGTCGAAGATGTAAAAGTTCTGAACGTCAATGAACTTGCTCTAAACTTGAGGCCGCCAGCTCTACCTGGAGAGATTAAGAAAATCAAGATTATCCAAAAGGGCAGCGGTCGGGGCCAAGGCGTCGGCTATTTGGAAGACGGCACTATGGTCGTAGTAGAAAATGCCATCAGGCTAAAAGATAAAACTGTTTCGGTTGAAATAGAGCGCTATCACCAAACCGAATCAGGCAAAATGATCTTTGCAAAATTATCTAAGAACAACTAAAGATTAAAGTCGTCATCTTTGTTGCCGTTTCGGGCGTAAATTTCGTCTGGTTCGCCGCCCGGACCGTAAGGACCTGAGCATCCTCCCGCAGAAGCTTGTGCTTGGCATATCATGTGGTCGTCTTCTTCGTCATAAACTCTAACAACTCCATTACCGCCCGACCAGGACACATTGACATTTCCTCCGCCTGCGGATGCGCCTGTTACTTCAAAGTCTTCAGAGCTGCTGCCGCTAAAGGAGACCGATTTGCTGTCAGACGAATCATAAAGCACGCTGTCAATTACTTCTGCCCGCACGGTTCTCGAACCGTTAAAAGGCGGCTTATAATTAATTGATACCGTGTCGCCATTGGAATTGACCTGCCCGGATTTTATGAGGTTACCGTTTACGTATATGTTGACAGTACCCGGGAATTCACCGCTCGATAACGGGTGTGTTCCGCCTCTGGCTGTTGCCCGTATTACGCAATTGTTGTTACAGGTTGATGGGGCATCCAGCGATACAAACGGTTTGGCGTCTTCGCATTTGTGAACATCATCTTTTTCTTCCGTATTACCTGCAACCGGTCCGTGGAAGGTGTCGCCGGAGAACAGGTTAGCCCGGGCATTATAGACCTTTTCTTTGGCCCGTTCCGGAGTACAGTCTGTTGCTAATTTTTTAGACACCTTATCTATCACTGCTCCGGAGTTAGAATTAGTTTTGGACTTGTACCAGGAAGGGTATAAGTCGTTAGACGGGCTTGGCTCTACCGAGCCGAAGCCGACATGACTTCTTATAACATAGGCGGGTGCTTCTTGAACGCCTTCCGGACGCGGTCTTTCTTCCGCTTTAAGTTCTGAATGTATCCTCTGCATAAATCCATCCCAAATTGGCTGGGTCATTGACTCCATCGCGCCGGACATTTCCACGCTTCTGTCATGGTAGCCTACCCAAACCCCTGCAGAGTACTGGGTAGAAAAGCCCATCATCCAGCCGTCTTTACGGTCGTTGGTTGTACCGGTTTTCATAGAAAACTTATGGTCGCCGAATACCTGGGACTTACGGCTGAAGTAACTGGCTCTCGGGTCGCTCATCATATCGGCTACTATATAGGCGGAATCCGGTCTGACTACCTGTTCGCCTTCCGTAGATTCCCACTCGTGCGTAACCTTTCCGGAGGCATTTTCAATTTTTAAGATATATGTCTGAGGAACCAGCTTGCCGTTCCTGGAGATAGTGGAATATGCATGGACGTGCTCGTCCAGCTTCAGGTAAGCACCGTCGCCGATAGCCGCCGAGGCGTAACATTGGGATTCCTTAGTCAAGGTATTGTCACCCGGCTCATAGCAGCGATAGCCGTTGCCCTGGATATTTTCGTTATTGTGCCCCAGGTCTTTTAATCCAAGCTTGTCGGCGGTTTCAATAGTTTTGTCGATTCCGGCAATAAGCATTGCTTTTACCGCCGGAATGTTCCTGGACCCGCCCAATGCATAGCGAAGGGTTATAGGTCCGACTTGCCGGAAATCGTAGTTATTTAAACAGTTGCCACCTTCGCTTGTCCGGCCTTTTCTGGTACAAGGATATCCAGGCAGTGGATCCTGGTTGTCATAGAGAACAGATCCGGCCCCAAAATCATTCGTATTTTCAATAAGCGATAAATAATCGTAAGGTTTAAAGCTTGACCCCGGCGGTAATTTCAACCGTGCATAGTTGTTTTGTCCGTAATCTTTGTTGCTGAAGTCAGAACCGCCTACAAGTGCCACCACTTGACCGGTTTTTACGTCTTCGGCCACAAACGCCGCGGTATCGCCGCCTTGATAACCTATCTGCGTCATGCCCTTTTGAACTTCTTCTTCTGCAATTTTTTGCTTATCCATATCCAGAGTTGTCGTTACTTTAAGCCCTCCCAGCTGGACGGTTTCCGCGCCGCGTTCTTCGATAAGCCTTTCCTTGGCGGCCAGGACAAACCACGGGGCTCTTATGCCTTCGTATTTAGGCTGCCTGGGCTTTATTTTCTTAAAAGTATTAACCTTTTTAGCTTTGTCTCTTTCATCGGTTGTAATTTTTCCGGTCTGTTCCATCAGGTCTAAAACATAATGCTGGCGTCCTACAAGCTCTTCTTTGTCGTACCGGGCTCCGTAAGGGGAAAAAGTACTGGGCGATTTAGGGATGGCCGCTAAAAACGCGGCTTCGTCCAAAGTCATATCCTTAGCATTTTTTTGAAAATAGTCACGCATAGCAGCTTCAACTCCGTAGGTGATGTCGCCATACGGCGCTGTGTTTAGGTACCCTGTGAGTATTTCATCCTTGCTGTAGCTTCTTTCCAGCTCCACTGCCAGGATAAGCTCTTTTATCTTACGGGCGTATGTTTGGTCTTGTGTCCATTCGCGGGTAAGCTTGACCAACTGTTGGGTTATGGTTGATCCGCCTTGCTGGGTACCGCCATCACCAAAAACATTGCTTATGCCGGCCCGGGAGATACCTTTTACATCAAAGCCATTATGGTTGTAAAAATTTTGATCTTCGATAGCTATGGTTGCATCCTTGACGTATTGGGAAATTTCCGTACCTTGGACGGGGTTTCGTTTAACCGCATCATAATCTTCCCAAAGCAAGGTTTTCCCGGTCCTGTCATAATATCTGACCGAACCGCCTATGTTATTGCCGGAGATATCTCTTAAATTAATAAGATCTTTTCTAAAGTAGGCAAAAACGCCCACAAGCAACAGGAAAACGGCCAAAAAACCGACACCGGTTAGTTTAAGCGCCATCAAGCCGCCATCACGGCTGAACCAATATTGGGCCGCGCGCTTTGGATGCATCCTGTATATTATTCGCTTAAATCGATTTTTCGGCATAGTAGCTAGATACGCAGCTTTAGCGCGGGCTCGGGCGTCCTTTTTAGCTTTCCTGCGGCTTTGGAAATTATTATGCAGCTTTATACTGTTACCCTTTTTGGTAACGTAATGGCTCCTCGGACCGCTTGACTTGCGCTTAAGTTTTATTTTTGGTCGCTTTAAAGGCTTGCTCATTTTGCGTTATATATAGCTCCTTAGAATCTCTGTAAATCATTCATTTGGATCAACTTACATTATAGCATTTCCGCGGGTTTTTAAAGCCTGTATTTATAAGCTGTTATACTTTTAGTGATGAAAAGTTTATCGGAAGAACTTAAGTGGAGAGGGTTCTATAACCAGACTACGCTAAAAGACCCCTCTGAAGTGGATAAAAAGAAATTTACTTTCTATTTCGGCGTGGACCCGAGCTCGGATTCCATGACTAT
>JBBDZT010000038.1:0-16277 GCA_040900025.1 Saccharimonadales bacterium (SeqCode) | reverse complement strand
CAATCGACATATCTAAAGAAGGCTACCATTCATGGCACCACAGCCTGTATCTGGAGGGCGGGGAAGTAGAGCGCATAACTTACCCGACGCTGTTCCCAACCGTTCTAAACCCAACGGGGATCAGAACATTTGAAGGGGAGATTGGCTTTGCTACGCAAAGCCCCGACAGGCGCTGGGTAATCTTAGCCGGGCAGAATAATCTATCCTCAATGATTGAATACGACCTAAACGAAAAGGTTAACGAGCAGCCTCAGTCCGGCGAGCTTTCGCTGCCGGGCAACCTATTTACTGCCGCTGACGGCGACCACAAAATAAAGCTTGTGGAATGGTCTACCGACAATGAACATCTGCTCGTAAAACACAGCTGGGAATCCGGCAATGAATTTGTGATGATCAACCGTGATAAGCCGGGTGAATCCTTCAACCTTTCGCGCCTCCTTAGCAAACAACCTACCGACGTAGCCATGATAGACAAGAAGTTTGACCAGCTGTTTATATACAGCTCAGCAGACAAGTCTCTAGATAAATACGACGTAGGTGACCGGCAACTTACGAATTTTGCTAAAAATATACTCAGCTTCAAGCCCCACGGTTCGGACAGAGTACTACTCAGCCGTACGACTTCCGACAAAAAAATAGCCGAAGTGGTATTGCTGGAAGGCGATAAGGAATACATCATCCGCGATGTGCCTATGGCCAGTAAAATTCCTCTAGATATAGCCCAGTCGGACGGGGACTGGTACGCAGCGGTCAGCGAAGTTAAACAAAAGCGAACCTATATATATAAGAATCCCCAGCAATTGTTCGTAGAGAATCCGAACACGGAAAATGTGCTAACTATAATACTCAGCAACGACACAGCAATAGACGACCTGTCTTTTTCTAACAACGCCCGGTTCATATCCTCCCGCTCAGGGCAACAGTTTTCCATCTACGATACGGAAAAAGACGAGCGCTTCAGGTACACCATCAAAGACAAATTTACAGGTATACCGCCATCCTGGATGGACGGACACAGAATACTGGCATATTCAAAAGGCAAAGTCGTAGTTTTTGAGTTCAGCGGGACAAACAAGCAAACGCTTGTCAGCGCCGACCCGTCGTTACCAACGTTTTTCGATCGCGACTATACCGAGCTTTATAACATCAACGCATCGACAGACAGTAAAAACAAGCATTCGTTTTTCCAAACCCAGCTCCGCCTAGAAGCCGATAGATAGCTCGGTAACTTCAAAATTCTCTTGAGAAATATGGTATAATATAAAAATGAGCAGGTTTGAAATGGGACCATGCGATCCTAGAGAATATACTCACGGTATAGAAAACAATCTGGTAGTGCCAGAGGGGAACTTACGCCCTTCCAGTATCTATACCTTTGTCTCCATTCTAAAGGGCGGCGGTCACAAATTCCCAGCCCGTATAGGCGAAGTCCGTTCGATAAGCAGGGCTTTTTGGATGTACGAAGTAGACTTTGATGTCTTGGGCGAACACGGCGAAGAACTGGCCGAAAGTAAAAGCCTATTCAACACCGGATTTTATCTAAGGGAAAGACCCGTGCAGGAAAGTCCGGGGCGGTTGCATATACCAACTCTTAAATTACCCAAAATCAGCGATGGATCTGAAATGGAAGTATATACCGGTTATTTCAGAGATGCTAAAACTGACGGCCAGCCAGAGGAAGCAAGCGCAGAGCTTGCAATTCCTTCAGCTGAGGGGCTGGAACGATCTAGGGAACTACAACCCGTAGCCGCTTAAAACAAATCCTACAAAAACCCCTTAAAAAATGTTATTGAAAAATGTTATGCTTTTCTTTGTGCGTATCAAAGATACAGACAAAAAAGATCGACCGAGGGAAAAGCTAAAGGCCAAGGGGGCAGTTGCTTTATCGGACTTTGAGCTTCTTCAAGCTCTGATTGGCAGCGGAAATAAGCAAACTGATGTTTCTACAATTGCTAGAGCTACCCAAAAGTTACTTCAAAAACACGGAGCAGATATTACATATGAGCAGCTTGAGCAAATAACTGGCCTTGGTTCCGCCAAAATTACGGAAATCCTAGCGGCCTTCGAGTTGTCAAAACGTTACCTTACCGAGAGTGAACAACCTGTTTTAGATTCGGCTGAGAAAGTTGTAAAAGAACTCAAAGATATCCGCGATAAGAAACAAGAATATTTTATATGTTTAACACTAGACGGAGCAAACCGGCTGATTGCCAAGCGTACAATTTCCATAGGCACGCTTACAGCTAGTCTTGTGCACCCGCGCGAAGTCTTTGCTGATGCAATTACTGACCGCGCCGCGTCTATTATTGTTGCTCATAACCATCCTTCTGGTACTTTGCGCCCAAGCAAAGAAGATACAAATATTACAGAGAGGCTAAAAGAAGCAGGGGAAATAATAGGTATAGGATTACTGGATCACGTTATAATTACAAAGAATGATTATATTAGCTACGCAGAAAAAGGTTTACTAACAAGTTAGGATTTAAAAAATACTAATCCTAAGTTAAGTGATTAAATTGGGATTGACAAAGCACAGATAGTTCGCTACTATAGAGGTATGCCAAAGATTGGGACATACCGTTCGCAGGGAAGCTATAAAGCATTTATACCTAACAAAATAAATGTGGAATTGAAGCTTAATGATCCAAAAATTCCACTTTTATTGGCGGATGCTATGAGATATTTGGGCGAATTAAATGCCTATTCTCAGTTAGTTCCTGATATAAATTTTTTCATTAAAATGTACGTAGCCAAGGAAGCTACTACATCAAGCCGTATTGAAGGTACTAAAACTAACATCGAAGATGCCATACGCGCTCAGGATGACATAAGTATTGAAAAGCGTGATGATTGGGAGGAGGTACAAAATTATATAAAGGCAATCAATTATGCTATTAAAAGCCTGGAGAGGCTACCGTTAAGTCTTAGGGTTATTACGGAGACCCATAAGATTCTATTATCCGGCGTACGAGGATATGCCCGTGCCCCAGGCGAAATTCGCAAAACCCAGAACTGGATTGGAGGCAGTGATATAAACTCGGCTGCCTTTATACCTCCGCCTGCTCAAGATGTACCTGAACTCCTAAGCGACCTAGAAAAATATTGGCACAATGATGACCTAAGCACCCACCAGCTAATCAAATCTGCTCTTATTCATTATCAATTTGAAACAATTCACCCGTTCCTGGATGGAAACGGCAGGATTGGACGACTGCTCATAACCTTGCAGCTTGTTGATGCCAAAATTCTCACAGTACCAGCGCTTTATATATCAGATTATTTTGAGAGTAACCGGGCAAATTATTATGACGCCCTATCCAGAAATAGAACCTCTGGCGACTTAGAACATTGGGTTATCTTTTTCTTGACCGGAGTTGTAGAAACAGCAAAAGACGCCAAAGAAACTATGCGGAAGATTGTTAAACTCCGCGAGGATTACTTAGATCGAATTAATAAAGGTATCGGTATTCGTAGGCAGGCAAATGCGAAAAAATTGCTTCCGCATCTTTTTGCTCAGCCAATCATAACTGTGGCTGAGGCACAAAAGCTACTTAGTTCCTCAAATCAAGCAGCCGCGGATTTAATAACTGATTTTCAAACTATCGGACTTCTTAGAGAGATGACCGGCCTAAGAACCAGGCGTATATTCGCATTGGATGAATATCTAAAACTATTTAACAAAGGAGAAAAACGTGGTTAAAACACAAAACCAAAGTAAAGTTAGTCTGATCTGGAATATTGCCGAGATACTACGTGGTAGTTGGAAACAGTACGAATACCAAGATGTGATTTTGCCACTGGTTTTGTTAAAACGTCTAGATACAGTCTTGGAGCCGACCAAACAAGATGTTTTGGCTGCCTATAACGAGCATGTAGGCGAAAAAGACACTGTATTGGATCCGATTTTGATGAATATCAGTGGAGTTGGCTTTTACAACAAATCCAATTATGACTTTCAGAAGCTTTTGGATGAGCCGAGTCAGATTGCGCAAAACTTTATTGATTATCAAAATGGTTTTAGCGAAAATATTCGCGATATTTTCGAGAAGTTTGATTTTGACAAGCATTTGGTTCGTCTGCAGGGCGGCAACTTGCTTTACCATACAGTCAAAGAGCTTAATAAAATCGACTTGCACCCCCGGGCGCTTGATAACCACGAAATGGGCGGGATTTTCGAGGAGCTTTTGCGTAAGTTTGCAGAGCAATCCAACGAAACTGCCGGAGAGCACTATACCCCGCGCGACGTGGTGCATTTAATGGCTGAGCTTTTGCTGCATCCGGATAAAGATCTGCTTAGAAAGCCTCATACTATCCGGCGTATTTATGACTGTGCTTGCGGTACAGGTGGCATGCTTTCAGTCTCGCAGGATTTTGTTCAGAAGCATATTAACGAAAAAGCTCAGCTTTATTTATATGGGCAAGAGCTGAACCCTCAAACTTATGCTATCTGTAAAGCGGACATGTTGGTAAAGGGCGAAGAACCAGACTTTATACACGGTGGAGAAAAAGACCATTCGGTTGCCAGTACTCTTAGCAACGATCAGTTCTTTGGTGAGCAGTTTGATTATTTAATTACCAATCCGCCCTACGGTGTGGATTGGAAAAAGGACAAAGATGTGGTGGAACGCGAGGCAACCCGTGGTTTTGGGGGTCGTTTTGGCGCTGGCACGCCGCGTATTAGTGATGGGCAGCTCCTTTTCCTAGAGCATTTAGTTAGCAAGATGAAGCCACTGCATGACGGCGGCTCGCGTTTGGCAATTATCCTTAACGGTTCGCCTCTATTTACGAGCGGGGCAGGCAGTGGCGAGAGCGAAATTCGCCGTTGGTTGATGGAGAAAGATCTGGTAGAAGCAATAATTGCTTTACCGGACCAGCTGTTTTATAACACCAGCATCAGTACTTATATATGGATACTTTCAAACCGCAAAAAACCGGAACGCAAAGGTAAAGTCCAGCTTATCGATGCCCGCCAAATGTTTGGCAAAATGCGCAAGAGCTTGGGCCAAAAGCGTAAAAGTATAACGGAAGAAAACCGTCAGGAAATACTAGACCTTTATGAAAACTTCAAAAAAAGTAAAAAGGTAAAAATATTTGATACAAAACACTTTGGTTACCGGCAAATAACTATAGAGCGGCCACAGCGCCTCACCTGGGCAGCTACACCGGAACGTGTAGAAAAACTCAGAGCTCAAAAAGATTTTGCAGAAGATCTGCCTAGTAAGAAGCAGGGCGAAATAGGCGAAAAAGAGAATGCACAGTGGCAAGAATTTAAGGCCAAAGTTTTTGCAGCTTTGGAAGATATGCCACAAAAAGTTTACGGAAAAGAAATTGATTTCCGTAATGACTTTAACAAGGTGCTTGCCAGACCAGAACATCAATTAATGATTCCTCCTAAATATTCTAAGATTCTTTTTAAAGAGCTTAGTGAATATGACGAAGAAGCGCCAATTGTTTTGGATAGCAAGGGCAATCCGGAACCAAGTAGTGAATTGCGAGATACGGAAATCGTGCCGCTGGAAACCGACATACAAGAATATTTTGAAAAGGAAGTAAAGCCTTACGTTCCAGATGCCTGGATAAATACGACTATTAAAGATCATAAAGACGGCGAAGTAGGGAAAATCGGCTATGAGATACCGTTCACGCGCTATTTTTATGAATATAAACCCCCTCGCGAGCTTAAAGAAGTTGAAGCCGACATTAAACAGGTTGAATCTGAATTACTTCAATTATTAAAGAGTACCTCATGAATAACCAAGCTATTAAATTAAAACGAGTCACCAATTTTATAAGTAGAGGAATTTCTCCTGATTATTCTGAGGCAGACGAAGGCATTAAATTTATTAACCAAGCCTGCATATATTGGGATGGTATAAAGTCAAAAGCTATAAAATATGCACGCAAGGAAAGTGGGGCGTTGACTTCAAAAGGAGTTATTAAACAAGGCGACATCCTTATTAATTCTACAGGAACAGGAACTCTAGGACGAGCTTCTCTATTTGACTTAGGTGAGAAAGAATATGTTGCGGATAGCCACGTAACCATTGTTCGGCCTGACCAACAAAAAGTACTTAGTGCTTACCTGTATTACCTCATAAGAAGTTCATGTTTTCAAGATCATTTATTTACTACTTGTGTTTCTGGTTCAACTAATCAAATCGAGCTTTCTCGGGAAAGACTGGGCGAAAGTATTATAAATATACCTGATATAGTCACCCAAGAATCAATTATCAAATATCTAAATAGAAAGATAAAAAAAATTGATGGAATAATAGTTATGAAAAACCACCTTCTAGAGCTTGCCGAAGAGAAGCGACAAAATTTAATTTCTCGTGCAGTAACCAAAGGGTTAGGGAGTAATGAGCTAAAGTCTAGTAATGTTGAATGGCTAGACAAAATCTCAACAAACTGGAAAGTTTTGCCTATAAAAGCTTTTACTAAGAAAAAAAAGAAAAAGATAGGATATGTAAACGAGCAACTCCTATCAGTTTATCGTGATTACGGGGTTATTGTTAAGAGCAGTCGAAATGATAATTATAACAAGCCTTCAGACGATCTGAGTAATTATCAACTGGTTGAAAAAAATGATCTTGTTTTAAACAAAATGAAAACATGGCAAGGATCTTTAGCGGTATCATCTTATCAAGGCCTCGTGAGCCCAGCATATATTGTCTGTACGCTAAACGAAAGCATGGTTATCCCTAGGTTTATCCACTACGCTCTTCGCGCTAAACATAATATAGAATTTTATCGCTCAATATCTTACGGTGTAAGACCTGCGCAGTGGGATATGCACTATCAAGATTTTAGGGAACTTCCTATAGCTTTACCCGAGAGAAAAGAACAGAAAGAGATAGTTGACTACTTAGATTCGTATAATGACCTAGTGGATAAAACGAAGAATAAGCTAAAGCAATCAATTGATTATCTTGAAGAATACAAAACCTCACTAATCTCTAACGCTGTCACCGGAAAGGTTAAAGTATGAAAACTAATGAAATAAATGATGCAATAGAAGAATATTGTAAAGATTTTATTGATATATGTCCGCATTGTGGTGCTAAATCACATTTAGTACTGATACATAACGACTATCATCTAACAGGTAGCGGAGACCAATATAACTATGTTACCTTTAGGTGTAAGCCTTGCAAAAAACTGTCTGTGCGCGTATATCACTCTAGCCAAAATCCTTACGCCGATAAACAGATGCTCTCTATGAAGGGGTGGGTATCTAAGTTTCCAAGCAGAGACATAACCCCAGATAAAAAATTCACTACCCATGTACCAAGTGAAGTACTAGCGGATTACGAAGAAGGTTTAATTTGTATATCTGCTGGTGCCGACAAAGCAGCAGTTGGGATGTTTAGGCGGGCTATGCAAAACGCTATGATCAATCTTGGTGCTGAGCAGAAACTTGATCTCATCGAACAAATCAAGTCGATATCCTCGCTCACTCAGGATATAAAAGACTGGGCACATAACGTACGAATCTTCGGAAACTGGGGCGCTCACCCGCAAGATGACCTACTAAAAGATGTGACACCTGAACTTGCTCAAGAGGTGAGGGAGCTAATAGAAGAGTTTATGAATTACGTCTATGATATGCCGGGTAAAGTTACAGCAGCTCGCAGGCGCTATGAAAGTAAGGATGCAACAGAAAAGAGTAATTCAAAGGCTGAAAATGAGAATGTTTAAGAAACGACAATCGTTTAATAAGAGTATGAGTTACGAGAAAGTTAGAGAATTGTAGTATGGACGAGCATTTCGAACTCTTTCACCAACGCATCAAACTTACAAAAAAGCAGCGTGAAGATGTAAAAAAGAAAGTAAATGGGGTTTCACGATCATTGCATGATGAGTTTTATGGTGGGAATTACGATTCAGCTAAAAAACTAATTGTTGGATCGCATGGCAAAAAAACCGAAACACGATATCCAGTAGGCGACATTGACCTTGTATTCAAAATTAACCATGACGACTTGGAGCGTTATCAAGCCTATGATGGCAATGGTCCAAGTGCATTACTAACGCGTGTAAAAGAAAAACTACAATCGACATATCCAAACAGCGAGATCCATAACTGGGTAAAGGTGGTCGTTATTCGTTTTGGAGATGGCCAGCACGACATTGAGGTAATTCCATGTTACGAAAATGAGGATAAAACATTTACCGTTCCCGATACTGCAGACGGAGGCACTTGGCCAGTTGTTGATTATAGACGCGAGATGGAAATGATTGCCGACTCACAAAAGGCAACAGGAAAGACACGCAAACTAATCAAGATGGTTAAGCGCTGGAACAGAGAGTCAAACATGCCAATGAAATCTTACCAGATAGAGTTTTTCTCTGTAGGCTATCTGGATGAAGCATATAGTAACGATCTCTCATGGAGCCAGCTGGTTGAAAGTTTTTTCACTTGGCTTGAGTTACAGTCTGATGATCCGGAGTTTAATGACGATGCGCTTAGTAAAGTGACGAGAGCAAAAAATAGAGCGCAGAAAGCGCGTGATTATGAATTGCAAGAGAAGTATGAAGATGCATGTGCTGAGTGGCGTAAGATGTTTGGCACGGTCTTTCCTGTATATGACGATGAGCTTGATACAGTAAAAAACTTAGAAAAACAATATCCATCACCCATAGAAGAATTTATTGAGCATCTTTTTCCCGTAAAGATAGATCCCGAATATAGACTAAAAATCAACGCCACAGTTTCTAATAATAAAGGCTTCCGCAATCATCCTTTGTCGGTTTTTATAAATAAATTTGGTAAATTATTAAAGAGAATGAATTTACTATTTGAAGTATCTTCAAATATACCTCACAGGGTAGATTATTACTGGAAAGTTAGAAACTTCTACGAAGAGGCTAAGAATATTGACGCAGGTAAAGGCCTTAGGGGCAAAATCGAACCCGATAGCGGATTAGGCAAGAAGACAGAAAGCACCTTGTATAAAGGGACTCACTATATAGAATGTTATGCCTTGGTTGGAGGAATATGCGTTGCTAAAGAGCGACGATTTGTTCCGATAGGAGAGAATGAATGACCTTACGTAAAACTACAGAAAAACTGTATAAAAATTTGAACTTTACGCACCGGGTTCATGAAAAGCAATGTGAATTATTGTCGCTTGGCACTTTTATAATTAGGCTTGTGAGCGTGATATTGATATGCACAATTCTTTTTCTTCAATTCTGGCAGTTACTAAATACTCCTACCGGCACATTAATGGTTTGGTCAGTCGCTCTGACGGTAATTGAGGTTGGTGTTACGTTTTTCCAGCTGAATTTTAATTACGATAAATTACTGGATCAACACAGAAACACGGCAAAAAGTCTACTAGCAGTTAAAAATCACTTTATAATTGCGATGACGGATAATATTACCAAAAAACAGCTAGAAGAATATGTTGATGAATTTAACGAAATCTATTCGAATGCCCCTCAGACAAATAAAATTGCTAAATGGCTAGCAAATCGGGAGGATAGAAAATGAATTCGAAAGACATAAAATTTGATGACTTTATAAAAAATCACTCGCTTCTAAAAGAAGATCATAGATTGGATGAGCTAATAGAGTTCTATTATGCTGATATTAAGAAACGATTAGAGTCGTACCAAAAAAGTAGTGTGGTTGCAATTGTAGGCCCTTATGGAACCGGCAAAAGTACTGCCTTGAATCAGGTAAGACAACAGAAGAATGATGTGCAGTGGTTACAGTTCGACGCATGGAGGTATCCTGAAAGAAAAGGACTCTGGGACGGTCTAGTTATAGAGGTTGCCAAACAGCTTGGTCAGGATAAAAAGGCCTTGCGCAAACTTGACGGACATAAGTCCGTTATAGGCAGATGGGGCTCTCCAGTAGCAGAATTCTTCACGCAAGTGTCGGATTTTATACCTAAAGATGCCTTTACTTGGGTCGGAGCGGCAACAAAAGGAAGTGGTGCAGCCTCTAAGGTTGGAGAGAAAGTTTCGGGTATCTTTGAAAAAAGTCCAGCAAAAAGAACCTATGAAATAGAACGTATCTTGTCTGACTTACTTCTTGCCATAGAAAAAGACACCATCTATCTTGTCGTAGAAGACATAGATAGATCAGGAGCTGATGGAATAAATTTTTTAGAAACTCTGAGCTTTTTCATCTCAAACTCGGAAGAGCTAAAAGAAAAGAAAATTATAGCCATTGCGTTAATTAGTAACAATAGCTATGAAGATAATTTAGAATCATACCTAAAGTGTATTGATTACTTTGAATTCTTTGAGCCACGTATTGGTAGCGTCAATCACTTTATGGAACAAGTATTTGCAGATGGTGCGTTTCCCGAAGATGATAAGCACAAGCATTTCAAATCACTCACTAAAGATTTCCTGGAAGGGTTATTTAAAGAGTTTCCCACAGACATGACACCTCGTAAGTTGAAGTTAATGTTAAGACAGGCGTCTAATGCATATAGATTACAAAAAATTGACGGTCATTCACCTGACTGGCGAGTAACTTTATGTATGCAGGCTGCTAAGTATCTCCCCGACGAGTCCGACGCGATGGCCCCGAGAGGAACTGCTATGATGAGTTGTTTTGAGGAGTTTAAAAATTCGGAAACTATTTCTGGTTCATCTCTATTTGGTTCATATCTTTATGCATTGGCCGACAAAAGCATAATAGAAACTTCACTGTACAAAGACACATATGATGAAAGTAGGGAGAGAAGGATAAAACAGCTAAAAGAAGGACGGTATAGTTTTAATATGATAGAAAGCGATAACGATCTCCCGTGGATTAATAGAGATCCTTTTGAAGATAGCGGACCGAGAGCTTATATAGCAAGATATTATTTGGAGTATTAATGATGAACTACAAAGAGATACATTTTGAGGATTTTATAGAAAAGCAGTTAATTGATTTGCATGGGTTTGTTAAGAGATCCAATACCGGTGATTATGATCCCATTTTAGCGATTGACAGACAACTTGTTCATGAATTTGTAAGAAATACGCAACCTGATAGTATAAAGAAGTTAGCAGAAATTCATGGTGATTCAGCTGCTTTGAAATTTTGGGATCGCTTGGATGTAGAAATAGAAAAACGTGGCGTTCTGGACGTATTGCGTAAAGGCATAGATGACCACGGAGTCCATCTGGACTTGGCATATTTTGCGCCACAAACCAGCCATAATGCGGAAGCGACCAAGCTTTATAACTCGAATATTTTTACTGTTATACGCCAGGTTCACTACAGCCTAAAAAATAGAAATTCTCTAGATATGGTTCTATTCCTGAACGGAATACCGATAATAACTATTGAACTAAAGAATCAGCTTACCGGGCAGAGTGTAGTGAATAGCATAAACCAATACCGAACCGATAGAGACCCTAAAGAAAAGTTACTAAAATTTAAACGAACCTTGGTGCACTTTGGCGTAGATACAGAAGAAGCCGTAATGACTACTGAGCTAAAGGGGCTTAAAACTTATTTCTTGCCATTTAACAAAGGCAATGATGAAAGTAAGGGTAATCCGGTAAATCCAAATGGCTATAAAACAGCTTATATATGGGAAGATGTGTGGTCGCCAGATAGTCTGCTGGAATTGATTGATGAGTTCATTACTCTACACATAGAAGAGAAGGAAGACGACCGTGGCCATAAGGTTAAAGAAGAAAGGTTAATATTTCCAAGATACCATCAGAGAGATGCTGTGCAGCGGCTTGTTGCTGATGCTAAAGAAAATGGTGCAGGTAAAACCTACCTAGTACAGCATTCTGCTGGCAGCGGTAAAAGTAATACTATCGCTTGGACAGCGCACAGGCTGAGTGAATTACATGGAAAAACTGATGATTTAGTATTTAACGGCGTAATTGTACTGACGGACAGGCGGGTTCTGGACAAGCAGTTGAGTGAAACGGTAGAGCAGTTTGCCCAAGTTCGCGGTGTGGTCGCACACGTTGATAGCGGAGCGGAACTGAAGCAAGCTCTGGAAAATGATGAAAAAGTAATTATTTCTACATTGCAAAAATTCCCAGTCATATCGAAAGAAATTGGTGAGCTACCGGGTAAAAAGTTCGCAGTAATTATTGACGAAGCACATTCTAGCCAAAGCGGCGAAAGCTCTAAACATGTGCGTGATGTACTGAGCACAAATAATTTAGAAGATGCTGCCAGGGAAGAAAGCCGTGAACCCGAAACTCTAGAAGACGTACTGAACAAAGAAATGCGCTCACGTAAAGTTAAGCACCCCAATATTAGTTACTTTGCTTTTACAGCTACGCCTAAACAAAAAACATTAGAAATATTTGGTGAACCGCAAAGCGATGGAACATTTAAACCATTTAGCCTATATAGCATGCGGCAGGCTATTGAGGAGCGCTTTATCCTGGATGTATTACAAAACTATACGACCTATAGATCATATTTTGAGTTACTTCGTAAGTTTAAGGACCGTGACCCGGAATTTGAGAAAAAAGCTGCCCAAAGATTACTTTTGGGATATGTAGATAAGCATCAGCATGCGATTGATCAAAAAACAAAAGCTGTTGTCGAGCACTTCCATGCGCAAGTCGCCCATCTGATAAAAGGTGAGGCCAAAGCAATGCTGGTAACTAAATCGCGCTTGCATGCGGTTAAATTTAAGCAAGCCTTTGACAAATATCTAGCAGAATCTGGATTATCTTATAAAGCTTTGGTTGCATTTTCCGGCACCGTAAAAGACGGACATTTGGAATTTACCGAGTCAGGAATGAATAAGTTTAGTGATAAAAATACAGCCGAAGAATTTAAAAAACGTGAAAATCGTTTTATGATTGTGGCAAATAAATTTCAAACAGGGTTTGACCAACCGCTTTTGAACGTAATGTATATTGATAAATTACTAAGCGGAGTTAATGCGGTGCAAACTTTGAGCAGACTTAATCGGATACACCGGTATAAAGATGAGGTTTTTGTCCTAGACTTTGTTAACGAAACTGATGATATTCGTGAATCATTCCAGCCATACTATCGAACGACTATTTTGTCCGAAGCTACTGACCCAAATATTTTGTATGACTTGGTAAATGAAATATATGAGTTTAAAGCATTTACAACTTTTGAAGTAGAGCAGTTTGTCGAGCAGTACTATAAAGATAAAAGCCCAGAGAGAATTAACAGTACTCTGGATGGAATAGTAGCCAGAATTGAAGAAAATCTTCCGGAGGAAAAAGCAGAGTTTAGCGGGAAGATTAGCGACTATATTCGGAAATACGCTTTTCTTTCTCAGATAATAACCTTTGGCGACACAAAGCTTGAAAGTTTGTATGTTTTTCTGCGTTTGCTGAAGAAAAAAATAAAGCTGGATAGAGAAGAATTACCGTATGAAATGCTCGAGTCGATTGACTTTAGCTCTTATAAATTAGTAAAGAAAAGTTATGGCGATATAAAGTTAGATGATGGTGAGCAGGTTCTTGAACCCATGGGAGCTTATGCTACGCAGCCAAAACTTAAAGAGTTTGACCAACTTTCACGAATTTTGAAAGATGTGAATGATAAGTATGGTACAGACTTTAGTGATGATGATAAAGTTATAGCCCAAAATTTGTTTAAAAAATTAAAAGAGAATGAAAAATTGGAAGGCTCAATTTCTAACAATACTCGAGAAACCGCTCAAGTAAAATTTGAAGAAGTGTTCCAACGCGAACTAGTAAAAATCTACAAAGATCATTTTGATTTCTACCGCAAAATTACCAACAACAACGAAGGTAGAGCTCACCTTAAAAAAAGGATGTTTGATACGCTCTACAGCAAAAAGAGATAGGATGAAGATCAATATAGTTCAGATTGATAAAGGCAACGCCGACTATATTTTTGACATTAAAATTGATGATTATAAATACAGAGTTACATTTACAGACGAATATTATAAAAAACTAACTAGCGAAAAAATAAGTCCGGAAGAACTAGTTAGAAAATCTTTTGAGTTCTTGCTAGAAAGGGAAGGGCCGGAGTCAATCTTATCGGAGTTTGACCTACCCACAATCCAAAAATACTTTTCTGAATACGAGGCTAAGATATCTAAATTCTAAAATATCTTGGTTAACCCTAGAATTGACTTAAACAAGATTTTATCTGCCGGTCTTGGAGTTTTTTTCGCCTACGGGCTTGGACTCGGGCGATTTTCTTTGCCGAAAATAAATAGATAAGACCAGAAGGGCTCCTACTGCCAAAAACTCGCTTTGCCAGTTTTGGAAAGATTCAAACCAAAACTGTGACGAGCTGGCATATTCTATAACGCTGTATTGTTGCTCGCCGTGCTGCAGCGCTTCTTCATTGGCCGCCGCCGTGCCGCTGAGCGCATGAAAGACAAAAGATATAAAGAATAGCAAGAACAGGGCAATACCCAGGGAGTTTGCGTAAACAGCATGCGATACAGCCTTGCCACGATTTTTCCACGAAGAGGCTGAGATGATGGAATATCGGGAGTGGGTGTCTACGTCTTCTTTACCCTTGAGTTTTTTCGAGTCGGCAGAGCCTTTTTGCTTTAGCCAGATGGTAAGTATTACAAGAGCGCCCATTTGCAGGAATTCGCTCTCCCAGTTTTCAAAAACGGCTTCAATGAAATCGCCGCTGCTAAGATATTCCGTAAACGCTATAGGTTCTTCGCCGTGGGCTGCAAGCTCGTTGTTTTCATGAGTGTAGCCCGTCAGGCTGAGGCCTATTAAAAATACAAAGAAAAGAAGGAAGAGGACTATAGAAAGACTGTTTTCAGCCCAAAACTTCTTCATAAAGATATTTTATCAGATTGCCGATAGTTCAGCTCTGCATAGATGGTAGAATTAAACAGATGAGTAAAGTAAGAACAAGGTTTGCGCCCAGCCCGACGGGCTTTTTGCATATTGGCGGCGTACGTACTGCTATATTCGCCTGGCTGACAGCTAAGCAAAATGGCGGCGAGTTTATTTTAAGAATTGAAGATACCGACCAGAAAAGACGAGTTGAAGGCGCCGAAGAACATATAGTTGAAAGCCTGGCTTGGTTGGGAATTAAGCCGGATGAACCGTTAGTACGCCAGAGCGACAGAGCTAAAGACGAGGTATATAAAAAATGGGCTGAAAAACTAATCAATGCAGACAGAGCATATGCTGACCCATATTCCGCAGAGGAAGTACAGACTTTTCGAGAGCAGGCCGCAAAAGATACAAAACCTTTTCTATACCGCAACCACCGTCCGGACAGTCCTCCAAAATGGGACGGTAAAACACCGCTAAGGTTTAAGTCCGAACCAAAAAAATATATAACAAAAGATGAAGTTATGGGTGAGCTTAAAACCGGACCGGAAGTAATAGACGACTTTATACTGATAAAGTCAGATGGTTATCCAACATACAATTTTGCCCACATAGTGGACGACCTGGAAATGGGCATTACGCATGTTATCCGCGGGCAGGAGTTCTTAGCTTCTTTACCAAACTACCGCAACTTATATGAAGCGCTGGGCGAGAAAGAGCCAGCCTTTATAACCGTTCCGCATATTTTAAACGAGCAGGGAAACAAAAAATTATCCAAGCGCGATGGCGCACAAGACATCCTTGACTACCGCGCTCTAGGCTATTTGCCAGAGGCGATGATAAACTTTTTAGCCACTCTGGGTTGGAACGATGGAACCGAACAAGAAATTTTCACACCGGAAGAACTTTTACAAAAATTTAGCTTGGAACAAATACAGAAGGGGAGCGCGCATTTTGATGAAAGGCGGCTGGCTTGGATAAGCGGCCATCATATACGCTCAAAGCCGCTTGAGAAGCTATATGAACTGGTAAAAGATTTCTGGCCCGAAGCGACAAAAAACTATGATGATAATTATAAGAAAAAGGTTCTTGGCTTAGTCCAGGAACGAATGAAATTCTTTGCGGAGTTGCCGGAGCTGACGCAATTCTTTTTCGAAGATTTGCCGGTTAATACGGAGTTAATGACCGGCCATAAGCAGCTGAAGAAACTACCTAAAGAGGAATTGAAACAGTTGCTTGAAAAAGCGGAAGAAACTCTAAAACAAATCGACTTTTCAGCAAAAGATCTGAGCAAAAGACTTAACAAACTATTAGAAGAAACCGGGCAAAAACCGGTTGTGCTATTTAGCCTGATCCGCATAGCTACAACTCAGTCTCCGTCCAGCCCGGGCTTGGCTGAGACACTGGAAGTGCTGGGTAAAGAAACTGCTTTACGCAGGATCGACCAACAACTAAAAGCCCTCTGAGCACGGGTTTGTCATATCCGGTAACACTAGTGTAGAATAGTGTTTATGGTTGATGATATT
>JBBDZT010000037.1:0-16425 GCA_040900025.1 Saccharimonadales bacterium (SeqCode) | reverse complement strand
ATTGCCCAGCTATTGCCGCCGGCAGCATGATTAGCGACTGTAATTTTATCTACGGCTTTTAAATCTCCAACAGCAATATCTTCTGTTCCGGGCCTGCCCAGTATACTGTGGCTTAATAACGCCCATTCGTAATGGCTGTCGCCCGGGTTTCTGATTGGATCTTTTACTGATGCTGCCATGGCCTGGTCGTGAGGGCCTGAGCCGTTGTCGTGGGCATATATATTACCCACGGCCGTACGTCTCCATCTATACATTGCATGAGGTCCGAAAATTTCAGCTATCTTCTCACCCGCTCCATGCCAGTTACCAAGTCTGCTGACTATTCTCTCGTCCACGTTTACGGTTCGTTGCAGAGTTAACTTCCCGGCATTATGCGCTAAGTGTGAAATTCTCTGCTCTCGCTCCTTACTCAGCACTTGATGTCTTGCTGCCTCCAACATTCGCGCCAATACGTCAACGGTAGCGACGTTACCGGTTCTCTCGCCCACGCCTATATGAGTCCCCTCAACCCTGTCGAAGCCGGCTGCTATTGCCGCCACCGTGAACCCGACGGCATTATCGACATCGTTATGCGGATGAATAGAAGTTGTTACCTTGTCGCCGAAACCGTGTTTAACCGCAGCATTGAAAGAGGCTAATGTAGCCAGATTCCAATCATGATTTGCGGAGTACCCGTATGTATTCGGCAGGTTAATATTTACGTTTTGCGCCCCCATTTCCATTAACTGTTCTGTAGTAGAGCGGTAAAATTGGACTGATGAATCAGGATCTATCGCAGTTGTTGCTTCGCCGGATACGGAAAACTGGCTGAATCCGGCATCTATGGCGTGTGAAGCTGCTACACATATCCGCCGTGCAGATTCCTCGTTGTCATATGGCTGGCTTGCAGTATCTACCAGCGCCGGATCCACCCTGTCGTAAACGTGGACTACCACGCGCCGTGACATTTCCCCCTGCCAATTATCAGGATAATGCTCTTTAAAAGCCTTTTGCAGGACGGATGAGCCTTCTTGTATTAATTTTTCCTGGCTTCCAAATAAGACCTGAAGCTTGACGTCCCGGTATAGTTTGTCTTCTACCTCCTTCTCGGCAATATGGCCGACTAACGCGGCGGCCAGCTCCTGATCGCTATTAGGATTGCCTAAATGCCCGATTTCAATTCGGTCCACCCCGGTGCTAACTATAGTATCGAAGACTTCTATACGCTGCTCTTTGGTAACCGGGTCCATTTGCTGTTGCTGCCCGTCTCGAAGCGTGACGTCAGTAATGCGCAGCGTTGAAGACTCCGCCTGATCAAGAATCTGGCTATCGGCAGCGTTAATGCCCGCGGCAAGGGCCGGATGGTCAATTTGCATCTCGTTTCCGTGCCATATTTCCGGGAATCCTTCCATTGCGGCTGCAGGCGGTATTGGACTGGCTGGTTTCGTCATGTCTTTACGCCGGACGGTTATCAAATTCGGTTAGTTCAATTGCTTGCGACAATACAATCTTAGGTAGTTCTCCGGCGTAGGAAATCCCGAAACCGTGAGCTCCCGGCGGTCGGTCTGATACTGCTGATGCTATAGCGTCAACTGCAAATTCTCCGTCATCTTCGACGGGGCTATCTACACCTGTCTCTCCTATTTTTTCGGCATCGGCCGCACGTGCTGTTTGAGTGGTCATTTAAATTTCTCCTTAACAATAAAAAAAGGCTTCTTGGGTTGAAGCCTGATTTGGTTTGGACTGTACTGATCCGCCAGCTGGCGGAATTAGGCTTCAACCACGCTGAAGCACAGCCCTGTAAGGCCGAGGAGGAGTCCGAATTGCTTCTTAGTAGTTAAAACCATATTCAGCACAAATAGTAAATCTTAAAATTGCTTTTGTCAAACTAAAGAGTATCTACCGTCTTCAGATCCAAGCCTGTAAACAACATTCTTACGCTCGACAATTATTTGCCAGCCGCTTTTGTGCGCATGTTCAAAGAGTTCCTTTGACGGGTTAAAGGCTATTGGGTTTTCAACTTTTTTTAACATGCTGACGTCTGATTCGCTGTCGCCGACGCCATAACTGTTTTTGTAAGTTAAATTATATTTATTTATAAAATAATCAACGGACTTATATTTGTCTACAAATCCCAGTGTTTTAGTGCCGGTGATTTTGTTGTTCTCAACCTTATATTCCGAAGCGATCCAATCATCAAAACCCCAGTATTTAGCTACTTTTTCTACTACTTCGCGCGGCGAGCCTGAGATAGCGAACAGCATATAGCCATCTTTGGAGAGCTCCTTTATAAGGTTTCGCGTATAAGTGTAAACCTGGTCTTTATGCTCCTGGAATACTTCCTCTGCCATTTCTTCATAAACCGAATAGTCGACTTTTGTTATGGCCCTGTCGAATGCCCGAATCAAAATATTTTCGTAATTTTTATATGAGTTTTCTGATGAACGGGTTTTCCAGAGCATACGCGCTTGCCTGACCTTTTCCAGGTCTTGCTCGTCAATTCGGCCTATGTTTTTGAGTTGGTCGAAGATGGAATGGTAAAGCTGCCATCTTATCAGTGTTCCATCGAAGTCAAAAACAGCGAACTTTTTCATATTACTCATTGTATAGCATTGATTCGTAAGAGACGGGATTCCACTAATGCTTCAATATAATGTTATAAGAAAACTTGCAAAAAAATTATATAAAATATTATACTGAAAACTATAATAAGGAGTTCGTATTATGGCAGCAGGATCTGAATTAGGTGGAGGTGTCGAGCAGGCACCGGCAGAAGTAGTGATAACCGGCGGTGCCGGACAGATTGGCTATCAGCTGGCTCCACTCGTAGCGAGTGGACAGACATTTGGTGAGCAAAGTGTAAATCTAAGGCTTTTAGAACTACCTCAAGCCCAGCAAGCCGCCGAAGGCGTGGCAGCTGAACTACAGGACTCGGCTTATCCCAATTTGGCTGGCGTGGATATTTATGATGATCCCACCGAAGCTTTTGACGGAGCTACGCACGTGTTCATGGTTGGAGCCCGCCCGCGCGGGAAAGGTATGGAAAGAGCTGATTTGTTAGCAGCTAATGGAGGGATCTTTAAAGAGCAAGGCGCAGCGTTGGAAGAAGCAAGTGATGACGTAAGAGTCCTGGTTGTCGGCAATCCTGCTAACAGTAATGCTTTGGTTGTTGCCGCCCAAGTTCCGGAAATCGCGGAGAATGGACAGATAACAGCTATGAGTCGGCTGGACCATAATCGTGCAGTAGGCATGGCTGCCGCTAAACTGGGTGTTTCTGCGGAGCTCATAGATAAAATTACTATCTGGGGCAACCATTCCAACAGTATGGTAGTAGATACGTCGATCGCTGAGGTAGATGGTGAACCGCTTGAAGACGCTTTGAAAGCAGCAGGAGTTGATCTTAAGCAGTATGCGACCGAGATAAAAACACGAGGAGGCTTAATAATAAATCTTCGGGGAGCATCTTCTGCTCTGTCTGCTGCAAGAGCAGCCTCAGATCATATGAGGGATTGGACAAGCAATACCTTGTCTCCTCATTCTTGGACCTCCGCTGCGGTTCTAAGTCAGGGTGAGTACGAAGGTTTGCCTGAAGGGGTGTTTGCCTCTATGCCGGTGCGAGGCGGAGTTGGTCAGTTTAATGTCGTCAATGCTCTGTCTTCGGTAAATCGAGCTGACATAAAAGCAGGTATCTTGGCCACTGGTGAAGAACTTGTAGCAGAGCGGACCGCACTTCAGGAAGCAAGATTCCTACCTAAATAAGCTCAATGCTGACCGGACAGTGGTCGGAGCCCATTACGTCGGCGTGGATTTTGGCTGATTTGACTTTATCTTTGAGTGACTCGGAAACCAGGAAATAATCTATGCGCCAGCCTACGTTTCTTGCCCGCGCATTGGCCCAGTGTGTCCACCAGCTGTAATGGCCGTTGCCTTGCGTGAACATACGAAAAGTGTCGACGAAACCGCTGTCCAGAAATTTTTGAAAGCCTTCGCGTTCTTCATCGGTGAAACCTTTTTTACCGATATTTGGTTTCGGTCTGGCTAAGTCATCTTCAGTGTGGGCAACATTTAGATCCCCGCAAAAGACTACAGGTTTTTTCTTTTCCAACTCTTTGCAGTAAGCCAGAAAGGCCGGATCCCATTGTTTGTGGCGGAGCGGCACGCGTGAAAGGTCGTCTTTTGCATTCGGCGTATAAACGGTCACGATAAAAAAATGTTCAAACTCAGCGGCTATTACCCTTCCCTCGGTATTCGGGTCTCCGTACCCGTCAGCCACCAGACCGTATTTTTTAGAGATTTCCTTCGACATACCGTTTATAACCGTCTTTGGTTTGATCTTAGTAAAAATCGCTGTGCCGGAATAGCCTTTTTTTTCGGCTGAGTTCCAATATTCTTCGTAGTCCGGCAGGTCGACTTCGCTTTGTCCTTGTTGGGCTTTGGTTTCCTGGAGACAAAGAATATCCGGTTGATGTTTTTCGGCAAACGGAACAAACGCTCCTTTGTTGTGTACCGCCCTTATGCCATTTACATTCCACGAATATATTCGCATTAGTATAATTATAACTTGTTTAGGGCCTCATAGAAGCTTTTGATGTTAGGCCGGCGGTTTCCGGATAGCCCATCATAATGTTGAAAGCATGGACGCCTTGGCTGGAGCCCCCTTTTCTCAGGTTATCCAGGCTACTGCCAAGCTGGACTGCCTGGCCGACACCGACTACGCCTATGTGGCATTCGTCTGTCCCGGAAGTATCTTTAACGGCAGGGAGTCTATCTTCGTCTAATACTTGCACAAATGGTTCGCCGCTGTACCTGGTTATAAGTACTTCCCTTGCTTCTTCTGCGGTTACGCCGGTAGGTAAAATGACATTGGATGCAACATGCATGCCCCGTTCTAAATTAATGATCATAGGTGAAAATAAGACAGGTCTGTCTTCTAAAAATTGTTCAATTTCACCTACGTGCCTATGTACGTCTCCTGTTTTGTAAGGTATAGCATTCCCGGATATATTCATAAAATGCGTCAGTTCAGAAGGTGTTTTACCTGCCCCGCTAACAGCTGAAACCGCATCAATAAATATAGGATGGTTGGGTTCTATCATGTCATTGTCAATCAATGGGCGTAGAGCTAGGAGTGCGCCTGTCGGGTAACAGCCGGGAATGGCCGCGATACTTTTGCCTCTTAAGTCTTCGCGACTGTGTTCGGGCAATCCGTAAGGCACCGGTAGAAGATCTGGCGCAGGGTGAGATTGGCCATATGAGCTTTCGTACTTTTCTGCTGTTTGGAAGCGGAACTCACCGGTGAAATCTATAACTGTACTGCCGAGTCCGGAAAATTTAGCTACATATTCAGCGGAAGTACCGTGCGGCAGAGCCGTAAATATTACTTCGCTTCCCGCAAATTCAGGCAGCTCTTCAGTAGAAGGCGTGAGTACATTACCTGCAAAAGGATGCCCCGCTAAAGTCTCTGCTGCTTCATGGCCTATATACCCACTGGCTCCAAGGACAGCCACATCTACACTTTTCATAAAGATATTTTGACATATATTGATTGACGTTTCAAAAAGTACATAGTTATCTAAGTTGTATTGTATGGTTGAAGGTTTCTGATAAAATACTTGCTAGTGGCAAATTCCTATAAAAGAGTTCTATTAAAAATATCCGGCGAACAGCTGGCCGGCAAGCTTGATAGTGGTTTTGACACAGAGCATGCCGAGTGGCTGGCCCGTGAGGTAAAGAAAGTCTCTGATAGTGGCCTTCAGGTTGTCATTATGGTCGGCGGCGGTAATATAGTGCGCGGTGCGCAAATTGCCGGACATGGAATACACCGGGTTACGGCTGACCACATGGGTATGCTTGCGACTATGATTAATGCACTGGCTTTAACGGACGTTTTTGAAGATCAAGGGGTAAGAACCCGCTGCCTTTCCAACATTTTTGCCGATCAAGTTGCTGAGAAATTCGTACATCGTCTTGCCAACAAACATCTGCAAAAAGGCCGGGTTTGTGTGCTTGCCGGCGGTACAGGACGGCCATACGTAACTACTGATACGGCTGCGGTTAACCTGGCTTTAGAGCTTGACTGTGACATTGTGTTAAAAGCTACCAAAGTTGACGGAGTTTATGATAAAGACCCAATCAAAAACCCAGAAGCAAAAAAATACGAATCCCTTACCTTTCAGCAGGCAGTTGAAAACCCTGACGTTAAGATTATGGATAAGGCAGCTTTAGGGTTGGCTATGGAGCACAATATCCCTATCCTTATATTCGACGCGCTAAAACAGGGCAACATAGAAGCCGCAGTTGGCAGCAAAACAGTCGGTACAAAAATAAGCTAAACGCAAAACTCTAATTTGCTATATTTATTAAATTATGTTATGATTGTTATTTATGTCAGAAGTCTATAGAGAGCTACCCCCTGTAGGATCGTTTAACATAGGAGCCATTCACGCAGCACCCTCTTATAGAGGAGTTACTACTGTACACTGTAATAGTGAAATTTCTCCTATACAATTGGATATATCTTTTCCTGACCCAGCTAAGCCTACAGAGGCTTTGGACGATCTTCATAGAAGCGGAGAAGCTTCTTATCTCCTTCGATGGCCGTCTGAGATGACGAAAGATGAGGTTGTAGAGTTGATACGCCAAGTTGGTGAAGGCCAAGTTGATAGCGAGTATTTAGGTATTATTTTTCCAGAAGGTATGTCTTCCAAAACTTTGGACGATATTATAGCTGGTAAAACGGTAGACTTAAGTCTGGTAGATGACGATGAGCTTGCAAAAGCTACCAAGGCTCCATCCGTAGATGAAGTCGTAGAGAGCGGATTTGATGAACTGTCAGTCGAATCTTCGGATATAAGCTTAGTCTGGGAAGCTAATGACGATGTAGAGTACACGCCTCCGGACTTTAGCTTCATGACTGCAAATAATTACGAACTTACCGAAATGTATGTTCAAAACTTAATAAAGAGAACGATTGTAGCTCGTCACGTAGGAGGAGTAGCTGCTTCATTGGAAAACCTAAGCGCTATTTTTGAAATGTACCGGTATCAAGATCCAATAAATCTAATCGGATAAATTTTAGCTATATCCATCAAAAGGTATTAGAATATATTTATTGCAGATATTGCCTTGAAAGGTGGAGGGGCTTATGAGTAAACAATATGACTTTAAAGGGTTGAACGCACTTTTTATAAACTGCACTCTTACGAAATCGCCGGATGTAAGCCATACCCAGCATTTGGTTGACACCAGCCGGAAAATAATGGAAAAGCAAGGGGTTAAGACTGATGTTATACGAGCAGTCGACCACGATATTGCGACAGGCGTTTATCCGGATATGCGCGAACAAGGCTGGAAAGCGGATGAATGGCCGGAAATTTATGAGAAATATATTAAACCGGCAGATATATTAGTCATTGCCGGGCCTATTTGGCTGGGCGATAACAGCTCGGTTACGAAAAGGATCATTGAAAGGCTGTATGCGAATTCCGGTGATCTGAACAAAAAAGGACAATATATCTATTACGGTAAAGTTGGCGGCACGCTGATAACCGGTAATGAAGACGGTGTTAAACATTGTGCTATGAATATTCTCTATTCCCTTCAGCATATAGGCTATGCAATACCGCCCGCCGCCGATGCAGGCTGGATAGGCGAAGCCGGCCCCGGGCCAAGCTACGGTGACAAGCTAGACGACGGCAGTCTTGCCGGTTTTGACAACGATTTTACAAACCGCAATACGACTTTTATGACATGGAATCTTATGCATTTAGCAAAGATGCTAAAAGACAATGGCGGCTTCCCTGCCCACGGCAACCAGCGCAGCAAGTGGGACGGTGGTTCACGCTTCGACTTCGAAAACCCGGAATACAGATAAGTTAAACTACGCTGTAGCGGGTTGGCTGAACCATTGCTATAATTTCATTCCGATTTTTAGTAGTCGTAAGCAGCTCTGTTCTGAACCCTACATCGGAAAGTAGTTTCGTTAACGACGACTCCGAATATTTATTGGAGCGCATGACAAGCAGCTCTTCGCCCGCTTCCAAATTTACATTTTGTCCGGCAAGGGTAACGGATTTGTCAGTGTTAAGTTTTATTCTGCCTTCTACTCTATTCTTAGCATTATTCCAAACCCAATTGAACTTATCACCGGAATCATAAATACCAAGAGACTTGGCGGGCAGGGTAACATTTTCTTCGTCATATTTATTGTAAGAGACAAGAATTTTCTGCGTATTATAGTCATTTGCCAGCCCGTTTCCGATTACTAAATAATCATCTAAGGTCATTGATTCCAAAAAATTTGTTAATACCGCGCTTGTGTTAATGTAGTTTCCAAGTGTATTACCAAGATTGACCAAGAAGCTTGGATAATTATTTTGTTGCTTAATATCCAAAAGCGCATCCGCGAGACTTTCTTTTTCAAAATCGATAACCAGTTTTTTTATAGACAGATCTGAAAATTTTTCAAAGAGATTTTTAATCGCCAGATCAATCATGGCGGAGCTTATATCTACCGGCACATAATTTACCGCTATCTTTTCTCTTTGGAGTACTTCGATTATTGGTATAACAGGCTTACCGTTGCCACACCCCAAATCTATTAAGTTTATACCTTTAGGTTTTGCAAAAACATTAACAAAGCTATTAATATGATCTGCCAGCAGCTCACGTTCGTCATAGGCTTTTCCTCCCTTTTGTGCTCGCTGGGTATAAGTTTTATCCCATAATTTCCAGCCTCCATTTAGATATGTAAATTTATCAGGAATTTCGCCACGGGCAGAAATAGAAGCTAACAATTCGTATTCTTGTTTCTTAGTTAGATTCATATATTTAGAGGATTATATCACCTGGCGGAGAGAACAGGATTCGAACCTGCGAAAGGATTTCTCCTCAACACGCTTTCCAAGCGTGCGCCTTAAACCACTCGGCCATCTCTCCACACTTTAATTGTAAAATCTTGCTTAACCTAAATAAAGTTGTAAGCATGCTTGGTCCAGGCGTGGTCACGCTAGCGCGACCCCGGAACTTCATCTTTGAAAAACAAGTTTTCAAGAGAAGGTTCCCTTGCGAGCTGCCACCGGCAGCCCTCACCTTAAACCACTCGGCCATCTCTCCACAACAAACTACAGTATATCGGAAAAATTGTTGCAATAACATCTTGATTGAAGTGTACAAATAGATGTAAACTTAACTTAGTTGGAGGGAGCTACTATGCTCCCTTTTTCATTAAGAAAGAGCTATGGCAATAATTACACTAACGGATATAAGTAAGATCTACGGCTTCGGTGACGCTGCTACCGTAGCTCTTGAAGATGTCGAACTGGGAGTTGAAAAAGGCGAATTTGTAGCTATTATGGGCCCTAGCGGTTCAGGCAAATCTACCCTGCTTAATATAATCGGCCTATTAGACGGAGCCAGCCATGGCAACTACAAGCTTGATGGCAGGCAGACGGAAAAACTCAGCTCAAACGCCAGAGCTAAAGCCCGGCGGGATAAGATAGGTTTTGTCTTCCAGTCTTCCAGCTTGTTGCCAAGAATGAATGTAATAGATAACGTCGCTCTGCCGCTTGCCTACAAAGGTCGTTTGCTAGGCGGCAGGATGAAGACGGCTCATAAAATGCTGGAGAGAGTTGGGTTATCCGACCGGGCTTACTTCATGCCGAATCAGCTAAGCGGCGGTCAAATCCAAAGAGCCGCTATTGCCCGCGCGCTGATAAACGACCCTACGATAATAATTGCCGACGAACCTACAGGCAATCTTGATAGCGTATCCTCCAGAATAGTCATGGAGCTATTAAGCGAAATCCACAGCCTCGGGAACACTGTATTAATGGTTACGCATAATCCGGAATTGACTCGCTATGCCAGCCGAGTGCTGTATATGAACGACGGTAATATTGAACACGACCTGCAGAAAAGAATTGGAGGAGTAGCCAAAGAACCGGAAAAAACTACAGTCTTTGCCCCGGAAGGTTCGGTTGAAGACGACCTGCAGCGCGTAGCGGCGACTATGCAGCTATCCGCAGAAAAAGAAGCAGCTCAGCCAAAGCCTAAAACCCGGAAAAGAAAGAAGCCAAAAAAGCGCCAAAAATCCAAAATGAAAAAAATAGGAAAGAGTAAATAATGTTCGGCGACAATTTCAGCATGGCGATAAAATCGATCCGCTCGCGCAGACTGCGTAGTTTTATCACCCTGCTCGGCGTAATTATAGGCGTAGTCGGCGTTATAACCAGCGTAAGTCTCGCTGAAGGAATAAAACAGCAAGTTGCCGAGGAAACTACCAGGCTTGGAGGGGACGTATTGACTATTCGGCCCGGCGTACAGCTTCAACAGGGCCAGGATGGCATTATAAGCGGAATTAATTTTCTTGCTCCGAATTCGACCAGCTCCGTTTTAAGTGAGAAAGACTTAGCAACAATACGGGACACTGACGGAGTCCGCCTAAGCGTCCCGCTAAATTTGGTAACCGGTCTGCCCTCAAAAAATGAATCAACATATAACGAATCTATAGCTATTGGTACAACTTCGGGCCTGCTTAACCTGTTGAATCAGGATGTAGAGTTCGGCAAATTTTTTGACGAGGATTCAAATCATAATTTTGCGGTCATAGGCGCAACGGTGGCCGAGAAATTGTTTGCCGAGAACGCTCCAATCGGACAAGGCTTTACGCTTCGAGGAAAAGAATTTATCGTACAAGGCGTTTTAGAGAAGCAAAGGGTTGCTTCTTTTTCCCAAGGCATTGATTTTAACAAAGCAATATTCCTCCCCTATTCAACAGCAAAAGAATTAAGCGGGTCTTCCCAATCTTTTGAAATTCTTGCCCAGGTTAGCCATATCGAGGACATTGATAAAACATCGGCGCTTATTGAAAAAAACTTAGCTTCAAACCGGGGGGACCAAAAAGACTTCACTATATTAAAAGTTAACGACACGCGTGCCGTGACCGATTCGGTGGTTAACCTTATTAGTTCGATGGTTGGAATAATAGCGGTTATAGCGATGCTTGTCGGCGGGATTGGGATTATGAATGTAATGTTAGTCTCAGTGACTGAGCGTACTCATGAAATAGGCATACGTAAAGCCGTAGGGGCAACCGATAGGCAGATTGCCGGTCAGTTTATGATTGAAGCCGTGGTTCTTAGCACGTGGGGCGCAATTCTTGGCATATTCATATCAGGATTGATTAATCTCGGGTTCAGAGTAATAACGAATGTTCAGCCGGCAATTGTCTGGGAAGTAGTATTGTTTGCCGCGCTTCTGTCGATTATTATCGGCGTTATATTCGGCGCAGCTCCGGCAATAAAAGCAGCCAGAAAGAACCCGATAGACGCACTAAGAAGCGACAGCTAGCTAAGCGGCTTTTAGCAAGGAAGAAACGCCCTCTGCTGCGCGGCCAACCTTGGCTATATGTTCTTCGTCGGGCGCGTCAAGGGGCTTGCCTGCTTCAATAATTTGCCTGATCCATTGTCTGACATATTCATTCGGATTACCTGGCTTTACAGAATCCGGGTCAATTAGACTTTCTATATTCGCTCCAGTCGACATATCCTCCATCCATAAATTTTCATCAGAGTTTTCTGTTTGACTAGCTATGATATAGCCGACAGCCTTTGTTAAACTTGCTTCGTCAATCAAGGAAGTATTGTAGTCTATCCGAACTGCCGGCCAGCTGCGCATTACGGTATAATCCCCGATTCTATCGTCTTCTATATCACCGAACATAACACTCATAACCTCTTCATCGTCATCAACTATTTTATTGTTTTTCAGCACTCTTGCGGGGCCTTCACTTCCCTCTACCCTGAATCTTAGGTCGTCTTTCGGCATGTCTTCATCCGGGGCTTTTTGTTCTTGTTCCTGGCGCTTCAATGGTAATAAAGCTAATCTGACATTCCGGGCTATTCTTTTGGTGTCCGGATCTTTCATCGGCATAACATCCGGATTAAACGTATATACTAAACCGCTTGAACCGTCTTCATGTTCTGTGCCTCTCAACACATAAACTCCGTAATTATGTGTTTGGGCTGTTTCGCCTGACATCCTTTGCTCGGCAGCTTCAATACCGAACTCCGGGCTTATTGGGGTAGGTGTTTGAGTTGGGTGTGAGGTTGGGGCGGCCATTGCTTGCGACCTTTAAATTATTATTTGTTAATATTTTTATTTAACACCTGTTTACACTTTTCGCCAACTATATTTTTGCTAGTATTGCAAATATCAATAATAAGCTGTTGTAAAAATAGCTTTTATATCACGCCTGATATCAAACGGTTATGCTTGGTCGTTATTTTCTAATTTTGCGAAATAGCCTCTTGCTTTGCAATCTGGCATATTCACCGGCTAAGAAATAGTAAGGGAATATTGTTATTACCAGGAACGTACTGGACAACAGGCCGAATATTAGTACGACGGTAAGGCTCTCCCAGAAAGGGCTGGTCAAGTATAGCGGTATTAAAGATACGATTGCCGTAAGGCTGGTAGCTACTAGCGGTCGAAAGCGCTCGGCCAATGCTTCGTGTATGGCGTCTATAGGGTTCTTGCCCGCCCGTCTTGACTGGTTGGCAAAATCCACCAGCAGAATAGTGTTTTTAAGACTAAGCCCTATAAGCGCGAAAAAGCCAAGCATTGCGAAGAAACTAAATGGGTTATCAGTCAGGTAAAGACCTAGCGTAATGCCAAATAAGCTGAAAGGTATAGCCATGAATATTAATATTGGCTGGATAAAACTCCTAAACTGCAAAACCAGCAATATATAAATTGCTATCAGCACTATCGGGAATGAATATGCGAGCGTGTTGAAGCTATCCTGGTTTTCGTCCTCTTGACCGAAGCTGAAGTTCAGATCATCGGCGGATAGGCCGAACGCAGAGAGTCTTTCGTCGTTGAACTCTTTTTTAATTGCGTCCCGGGTCAAAGCGACCAGCGTCGTAGTATCCGTATCTTCAAATGTGGCGGTCGTAGCGACATATTGGAGATTATCGTTTCTAAAGTAAACATCTTCCACTCCTCCGGATACGTTTTCTACTTTGGCTATGGACCCGTCTATTCTTTCCAGCTTTGCGGTTTCTAAGAAACTGGCGATTTCACGGCTTAAAGCCAGGGATTGTTCGCGGTTTTCGCTTGAATTGATCTGTACTACGAACTCTGCCGCCGGCGGACCTACATCAAGCTGGGCTACGGATATGTCGGCTTTATTAAAATTCGACAAAGCTGAATCAACCTGAGCGACCATCTCCTGGGAGGTAATTTCCCTCTCTTTGTAGTCCGTGATGTCGATAGTCATAGTTGCTGACCTCTGGTCTGCTTCGCCATAATATGACGAGTGATCAAAGTTTTCGCCTATCTTGCCAGCTACAATTTCGTCTACTTCGTCGACAATCTTTTGTGCTGAGTCGATGTCAGTATTCGGTGCAAAATTTACGGTAACGGTAAGCTTGTTAGTGTCCTTAGATGAAGGAAAGATGTTAAACGTAACTTTCTGGAAGAGGAATGCGCCTGCTCCGATGAATATAAAGCTAAATAATATAGCCGCTACGCTAACAGAAGCAAGCTTTATCTTTGAATGTCGGGCCATAAGCATAGGCTTAGCTACCAATTCAGCTATATAATGCTCTACTCCCGCAGTAAAGTTGCCGACGTTAGCAGACTTCATCTGCTGCTTGCTAAGTAGCAGGAAGCGTGCGAACAGCGGAATTATTATCAAAGCTACCAATAAGCTAATAAATAAAGCAGCAATTATAGTTACCGGAATAGCTCTTATGAATTCCCCCAATATACCGCTGACAAAAACTAACGGAACAAAGCTTAAAATCGCCGTGAGTGTAGCAGCTATCATAGCCCGGCTGACTTTGCCGGTTGCTACGGCCACGGCTTTTGCAGCGTTTTTTTGCCGCCTGCGCTGGGCGTCCAGTGCCTCCACCATGATTATCGTATCGTCGATCATGAGAGCCAAGCCCAGTATCAGGCTGAACAAAGTTATAGTGTTAAGAGTGTAGCCAATAAGATAGAGCAGGCCATTTACAATTGCCAGGACCGTAATCAGAGAAATAACCGTTAAAACCGACGCCCTGATTGCTATTACAATAGAACCGACAACCAGTATCGCTGCTAAGGCTTCAAGCAAAACTTTTTGAAGCTCGTTTACCTGTGCTCTTATTTCGGGTGCGTAACTTGCGCTGATACTGGCCTGGAAATTTTCAAATTCGCTTGTGTTCCCTGCCTCATTTATTGCTTGCATGACTGAATCATTAAGCTCTAGGTTGTCCGAACCTCCTTTTGCCTTTAATCCGATAGTCACCGAATCATAGAAATGGCTTTCATTGCCTTCTCTTTCGCCGTAACGGTCAAAGTTTCTTTGAGCTGTCTGTGTTTGGCCGGTTGCGGGGTTGAATGCCGTTTCAAACGGACTGACAACGGCTAAGGAATCTATTTCCGGAATGTTCTTGTCTTTTATGTAATCCGCGAGGTATTCTGCTCTCTGTACCAACTCTTTAGTTTTTCCGTTATCTTCCGAATAAACGGAAATTATAAGGTCGTCACCTCTTTCGTTAAAGCCGAATTTGATAGGTTCTATAGAAAAAGTGGCATCGCCGGGTAATATTTTTTCGTTGGCAATTTTATCGCTTATCTCTTTGCTCTTAGTTTGTGGGTTAATATTCTCATCGTAGCTAATAATGACGTTATAAAAATTAGCCTGGGAAGTTGCTTGGACTGATTTAACTCCATCTTCTTCAAGTATGGTTTTGCTCAAGGGCTTGGATACTTCATTATCAATCTTTGAAGGATCGTTTACTAAATACGTTCCGTTTGAAATGGCAAAGGGCGTCTCTATGCTCGGGAACCCTTCCCTTTGAAGCAGCGTCTGGTAGCTAGCGAACCCGAATACGGCTAGCATAATCCAAATTAATGCCGTGGTTCTGGGCCTATTGAAAAAAAACAGACTTAGCTTTTGAAGCAAGCTAAGTTTTTGATTATTTTTTGATGTTTTTGATGTTTTTTTAGGCAATATAACTCCTTAAGATCTATCCCTCGTTAACACATTTCGTCTTATTCTAACCGATTTCCCACTGTTTGGCGAAATTTTTTAAGCTTGATGATTCTATAGAGTCGCGTACTTGCTTCATAAGGCTGAATATAAAATAAAGATTATGTATAGTACCTAGCCGCATAGCGAGTAATTCGCCCGTAGCAAATAGATGCCTTATATAAGCACGGCTATGATTAGCGCAGGTAAAACAGCCGCAACCCGGATCAATAGGAGATAGGTCGGATTCATATATCTTCGATCGTATATTTATATTGTACTTATTAGAAGGTTTACCGCCGTTTCCCGGGCTAATATACAGGCTGCCGTTTCGAGCATTGCGAGTCGGGCTGACGCAATCAAAAGTATCAATCCCCTTTAAGCTTGCGCTGATCAAATCCTCGACCTCGCCTATGCCAAGAAGATGTCTGGGTTTTCTTTCCGGAAGGCTTGGCAGGGTCCAATCCAGTATTGAGTGCATGTCTTTCTTATTTTTCCCTAAGCTTCCTCCGATTGCTATGCCGGGAGTATCCAGCGAACAAATAAATTCCGTGCTTTGTCGGCGCAAGTCTTTATAAGCACCGCCTGGATTATCCCAAACAATGCCTGGGTGCTCTTGTTAGTCCACGCCTGAACACATCTTTTTGCCCATTCATGTGTTCGCTCCATTGCCTCACCCGTATATTTCTTGTCGTGAAGCGGCGAGGTGCATTCATCGAATGCGAATATCATATCCGCGCCGATTTTTTGTTGGATCTCAATAGATTTTTCCGGTGTAAAACGGTGCTTGGACCCGTCCAGGTGCGAAACAAAATTCACTCCGTCATTATCTATCTTGAATAATTTTTTCTTTGGAACTATTGAATCGCGGGCCACCCGCGAGCCCTCTTCAGGGAAAATATTGGAAATTTTGCTGACGCCGTGTTCTAAGCCAAAACCAAGCGAGAAAACCTGAAACCCCCCGCTATCGGTGAAGGTCGGGCCATCGTAGCCCATGAATTTCCCTAAGCCCCCGGCTTGATGTATTAGCTCTTCGCCCGGTCTTAAATAAAGATGATAGGTATTTGCTAGCACTGCAGGAGCTTTCAAATTTTTCAAGTCGGCTATATCCAATGTTTTAACGTTTGCTTTTGTGCCCACGGGAATAAAAGCCGGGGTTTTTATATCGCCGTGCGGCGTGGATAAAACTCCTGTTCTTGCCTGGCCGTCTTTAGCAATAATTTTAAAATCAATAGCGTCTGACATTTAAACAATAATAACACCTCTGGCACTAGTTGGGATTTCAAGCTATACTACTTCCTTACAACCATGGGCAAAATCGAAGATTATAAAATCGCTACGCTTGGAAGCCATTCCGCTTTACAAATTCTTAAGGGCGCGCGTGATGAAGGCTTTAAAACGTTGATAATTGCCAAAAAAGGCAAAAC
>JBBDZT010000036.1:12441-16735 GCA_040900025.1 Saccharimonadales bacterium (SeqCode) | reverse complement strand
CCGGAGACTACCTGATCAGCCTGGCAGCTGAGCTTGGCCATATTGCCGTAAAAGTGAAGAAGACTAACCCCGAAGCGTTCAGATTATTGGTAAAACTGGCCAGAGACCTAAGCTACATAGACGATAAATACACTATAATCAAAAAGCCCAAAAATAATCCCAACACCTATAAACCATACAAATAATTGACTCAAAGTATAACTAAAGGTATACTTACAGAGTAACTTCAAGGATATATTATGACAATAATCGGACTAAAAGAACTGAGGCAAAACGCCACCCAAATAGCAGAACGCGCCCAAAAGGGCGAGCGTTTTACTGTGGTTAAACGCTCCAAGGCAATGTTTAGCATTGGTCCGCCGGTTAATGATAACGAGGCAAATACCTGGGCTGAAAATTATATAAAGAAAAACCGCGATTTGTTAGTTTCCCTGTCTAAAAAATAATGTTCTACATAACTCCTGACGAAATCGTACTTATCCACGATAAAATTGTTGAAGAAATTGGCGGCAGCTTAGGAGTTCGCGAGCCAGGGCTACTAGAGGCAATTGCGGCAAAACCACAAGCTAGCTATGGAAACGCCGAGCTATACCCAACAATTTACGACAAAGCAGCTGCAATTTTTGAAGCTCTTTGCAATTATCGTGTGTTCGTTGACGGTAATAAACGTACAGCAATTGCGTGTTTAGAGTATTTTCTATTCAAAAACGGCTTTGTCTTAAAAATTTCTTCCGTAAAAAAAGAAAAATTTACCTTACAAACAGCTAACTCGCATCCAGATCTAGCAGATGTCGCGACCTGGATAGAAACTCACATCAAAAAGGTACAATAGAACAATTATGAGTTTATCTATAGGTATAGTCGGCTTGCCGAATGTCGGCAAATCTACATTATTCAATGCTCTTACGGACAATAGTGTACTGGCGGCTAACTACCCTTTTGCAACGATTGAGCCTAACACCGGTGTTGTTCCGGTTCCAGATGTACGCCTGGATAGGTTAGCAGAAATGTATAAACCTGGAAAAGTTATTCCGGCAACCGTAAATTTTGTAGACATTGCCGGGTTAGTATCCGGAGCAAGTCAGGGAGAAGGACTGGGAAACCAGTTTTTAAGCCATATTCGCAGCTGTAACGCTATATGCCAAGTCGTTCGGGCATTTGACGATGACAACATCCAGCACGTCGATAGAGATCGAAATCCAAAAAAAGATATTGAGGTTATTAATACCGAGCTGGTTCTGGCAGATTTGCAAACCGTAGAAAAACGCTTGCCTAAACTACAAAAGGAGTCCAGAGCCAACCCAAAACTTAAGCCTTTGGTTAATATCCTTGAGGAAGTAAAAACTATTTTAGACAAAAACGAGCCTTTGTCTGCTCAAAGCAACGAGTGGAGAGAAACAGCCCAAGGACTCATCGGCGATCTCCAGCTTTTAACCATGAAGCCGGTTATTTACCTTTTTAACATCGACGAAGAAACACTTAGCAGCGAGGATGGAAAATCGAAACTAGCAGAGATGGCATCGCCGACTAAAAGTCTGTTTGTCTCCGCCAAGCTGGAAGATGAATTAAAAGGCCTAAGCCATAATGAAGCTCTGGAGCTACTGGAAAGCTACGGGGCCAATGAGCGGGGTTTAGACAAAGTTATCCATACGGCTTATGACGTGTTAGGCCTGCAAAGTTTTCTAACAGCAGGCGAAAAAGAAGTCCGGGCCTGGACTATAAAAAAAGGTTCGACAGCACCCCAAGCCGCGGGCGCAATCCACAGCGATTTTGAGAAAGGCTTTATAGCTGCCCAAATAGTTAACTTCAAAGACTTGATAGAAGCTGGGTCTGAACAGGCGGCCAGGAGCATTGGAAAAATTCGCACAGAGGGTAAAGATTATATTTTAAAGCCAAACGATGTAGTAGAATTTAGGTTCAACGTATGAATGCACTAGAGGTCAGAGAATTAAAAAAAACTTATTCAAGCGGTACCCACGCTTTACGAGGTGTAGATTTAGAAATCCCTGAAGGTTCGTTTTTCGGCTTGCTCGGGCCGAACGGCGCCGGCAAGTCCACGCTTATTCACTGCATCATGGGTCTGGCTATTCCAACGAGCGGAAGAGCCTCCGTATTGGGCTATGATGTAGTTGATGATTACCGACAGGCCAGATCATTCATTGGCTTAGCGCCGCAGGAAACAAATGTAGATTGGTTCTTAAGCGTGGAAGAGACTCTGGATTTCCACGGCGGATATTTTTCCATGCGGAAAAAAGATCGACGAAAAAGGATAGATGAACTCTTAAAAGACTTCTCGCTTTACGAGAAGAGAAAAGAACGGGCTATGTTCCTGTCCGGCGGCATGAAGCGCAGGGTAATTTTGGCTAGAGCATTAATGCATAGACCAAAGATATTAATCTTAGACGAACCAACAGCTGGAGTGGACGTGGAATTAAGGCTGGAGCTTTGGCGATATATGAAAAAGATCAACAAAAACGGAACCACGATATTGCTAACCACTCATTACATTGAAGAAGCAGAGCAATTATGCGATAACATCGCTCTTATAAACCATGGCAAGATCATACATACCGGTACTTCAAAAGAACTGAAGAAACACTACAAGCAAAAAACTCTCGAAGATGTTTATCTGAAAGTTGTCGGTAGAAGCGAACTAACCAGAAATAGAGAAATTAAATAATGGAAAGTTTTGCCTACCGATGGCTGCCGTTTTGGACCGTACTTCGCAGAGAACTAAGGCGCTTCTGGGGGATAAAACGCCAGACCATATTTGGACCATTGATTGAAACTTATTTGTATATCAGTATTTTTGGAGCAGCGCTTGGCAGCCGGATCAACGAAATAGACGGACACCGATATGTAATATTCATTATCCCCGGTTTGCTTATGATGAGTTTCGCTATCAACACATTCTCCAATAACGCATTTTCCATAATGCAGCAGAAACTACAGAGGGCAATTGATGATCAGCTGGCCTCGCCAGTATCGAATCTGGAAGCGCTGGCCGCTTTCGGTTTGGGAGGATTTCTCCGAGCTTGTTTAATTGTAACCATAGCTTTCATAACTGCTAAAGTCCTTATTCCGGACCTCCCGGTAGAGCACCCAATTATGTTTGTACTTAGCTTTATCTTTATAGGATTTTTCTTTGCTATGGCAGGAGTTTTGGTTGGCCTAAGGTCTGACACTTTTGACAACCTGAACTTTTATCAGACGTTTATATTGCAACCATTAATTTTCTTAGGCGGCGTGTTTTATTCGGCCTCTCTTCTCCCGCCATTGTTTGAAACCCTGACTAGATTCAATCCAATCTACTACATGATAAATACTTTAAGGTACTCAATGATCGGAAGCGCTGATATAGATCCAAAAAAAAGTCTGCTTATAATAGCAGCAGCGGGAAGCGTGCTATTTATTGTCAACTACAGACTGTTCGCTAAGGGTTATAAATTAAGGGCTTAGCGCAAGTATTCGTCTACGGTTTTTGTAAGTTTAGTTATTTGTTTGAAGTCGCCGCCCCGGTTCATAATAACCAGTACGTAGTCGCGTTTGCCATGGGTAACAATCCCTGCGTCATAAGCTATATCGCTAAGCTCTCCCCGTTTATTGGCAGTCCGGCAATCTTTAGCGCAGCCTTTTGCAATACCGCTTTTAATATCTTGCTGGTAAAGAGCGTCAAAAACAAACCTTCTGGCATTATCGCTTAATATCTGCCCTTTTTTAAGGCTGACGAATAGCTTACCTATATCGGCTGCTGACGTCTGTTTTCCGGAGTGTCCGGCAAAAGATGTATTTTTATAATCATTAAGCTCATTAAACTTATCTACATCTTTTAGACCGAGATAATTCGCCAAGTCTTCCGCACAAGGATCGTCGCTTTCACGCAACATGTTGTAGACACAGTCCGAGACACTCTGATCAGCTAGCCATGTATTAGCCCATTCGTTATAAGATAGCTTCTGTTCTAAATATTCAATTAAGAACAATTTATACAAGCTTGCCGCATCTGAGGCCTGTTCGGAATTTATCTGAACGGATGAGTCGTCTTTCAAGTCATAAATATACACAGACCAAGGTTCGTCCAGAGCCAGTTCATCTAGCGCGTTATTAACAATCGCTTCAAGTTCGGAGTTGTTCCTGCTAATTGGCTTCAGCTTTTTATCTTCCGCGGATACTTCCTGGCTATCTTGAGCCTGATAATCATTTTGTCTTGCCTGCATATAGCTACTGGACTGGATAAGCGGCACCAGGTATGTGCTTATAAATAAAAAACAACCGCACATACTAAGCAGGCTCG
>JBBDZT010000036.1:0-12341 GCA_040900025.1 Saccharimonadales bacterium (SeqCode) | reverse complement strand
GGCACCAGGTATGTGCTTATAAATAAAAAACAACCGCACATACTAAGCAGGCTCGTCGCCCAAATGAAAGTCTGCTTTTTGCGGTTTCTTCTGAAATACGTACCGTGCTTATAATGAAAATAGGCACGTTTTTCTGCTGTAAATATTTTTTTGAGTTTTTTCAATTTTCTTTTCTTTTTGATTTTAATTGGGAGTCTGCGAGAACTTTCGAAAAAATTCTCAGACTAGACTCCCAACCATTTAGGTTTTTGGATTTTGTTTCGCTTTTTTGCAAGCAGCTTGTCCGCCTACAAGCTCCAATTTACCAACCCTGAAAAAGTCGTGCAAGACTATATTTTTGTGCACAAAATATCGCCTATTGAGTAACTTTCTTAGCTAGCTAAGTTTACTGATGTGAATTGAGGATATCAAAGCTTTTAACCTGTAAAGCTTATTTTTTTGCCTGTGGATAACTTCTGTTGTAAGATGTACTGTTCAAAAAAATTACTCAATTTATTTTAATGCCAACTGAGCGTTATGTCTTTCATAGCTTTTACTATGTCTTCATGCTTAGGCATCGAATTTTCTTTATAGTAGTGATCGACTTCCATAAAATTTCCAACCACGCTGAGGCACTGGATTTCATCAGACAACAAATGCATTCTGTCCACGGCCGGGACACTTGCTACAGGCACCGCCGTTATGACTTTCTTAACCTTAATTGGCTTAATAAAATCAGCCGCAACATCAAGCGACAGTCCATTTCTTAGCCCGTCACTGACAAAGATAACAATATGGTTCTTAAGAAGCGCGCGAGGAATTTTCGCTTCCGTTTCGCCCACCCTGTTTAACTTTTGGAATGCAAGCATTCTTTGCTGCTCTATAACGGTATGGTAGTCTGCATTTATAGCTTCGAGTTCTCCGGTGGAATATTCATTGTTATAAGTAAAGCTGCCGGATGTACTCACTGTCGCTACGGGCTTATGCTCCTCTCCCGGCAGTTTCACGTCTTCCGTTACTAAAAGGAATAGTGAGGAATGAAGTTTTTTCGCTATTTCAATACCGATTACGATACTGCTTTCATTTAGTGCTATTACGGCACAGTTTTCTGATTTGTATTTTTTCAGGCTTTCAGCCAGCATTTCTCCCGCGGAATGTCTGTTCTCAAAATATCGCATAGATCAAGTTTAGTGGATTCAAACTAAAACTACCAGCTTATAAAATCTCTCGAGATTACCTTTCTCGCCAGCTACGCCTGAGTCGGCTTTATCAAGAATTTTATATTTATTTTTTACCCACGCCTCAAAGTCTTTAAAAATTTTTCTTCGAATAGTCTGGTTCTTAATTACCCCTTTATGTTTAAAGCTATCTCTTACTTCAAACTGCGGTTTCACCATTGCTATTATTACGCATCCTGGACTTACCAAATTCAACAAATGTGTTAGTACCGGTCTAACTGAGGTGAATGAGACGTCAATTAACACAATGTTAATTTTTGTACTCAGCTTCTTAATTGCCTTAATATCGGTTTGTTCGTGAAGTTCAATTTTAGTATTCGTTCTTAAGGCTTCTGCAAGCTGGCGGGTGCCTATGTCAACTGCTATGACTTTAGAAGCTCCGTGTTGCAAAGCATAGTCGCTAAAGCCGCCCGTACTACTACCTACGTCCAGCACAGCTTGGTTTCGGAAATCAAGCCCTAGACTATGTGCAACCGACTCAAGCTTGAAGCCCCCCCTGGAAACATACCTTTTCGTAGTTGTTAGAGTAACAACGGCATTTTTCGAAGTTTTTGAACCTGGCTTTTTAACAACTTGTTCGTCCACCCTGACTTTTCCCAGTTTTATATAATTCTCAGCCTGGCTTCTATTGTCGGTTATGCCCTTGTCAACCAGTACTTTGTCCAGCCTGTCATTCATAGCGCTTAATCTTTTTTTCTTTCGCGATATTTCCCTGTTGTAGTATCAACATTAACCACATCGCCGGTTTTTATGAAAGCCGGAACTTTTATCTTAGTGCCGTTTTCCAGTTCTGCTTCTTTGACTATAGAAGAGCTGGTATCGCCTTTAACGGCATCTTCTGTATACCTGACTTCTAAAAATACATTCTTGGGCAACTCTACATTTATTATATTACCGTCAAATATTTGAGAAACTACCTTCTGACCTTCGATCAAGTAGTCAGCTTGTCCGCCTATAATTTTTGAATTCACGCTAAATGTTTCGTACGTACCACTATCCATGAAATACAGCTGACTAGTATCTGAGTACAAATACTGGGCTTCTGAATTTGTGACATCAGCAGATTGAATAGTATCGGCACCCTTAAAGGTTTTTGCCAGTACTTTACCGTCAATTAAGCTTTTAATTTTAACATTGACTATTGATCCTCCCCGACCCAAAACTTTCTGCGAATAGTCGACAACCTTATAGGGAACTCTCTCAAGCTGAAAAATAGTACCTTTTTTTAAATCCGTAATAGATAGATTTGACACGTTATTTAACCTTTTACTTTACTTTTAGGCTGTGACCGTAAAAGGCAATAGGGCAATGTGTCTTGCGCGTTTAATTGCTGCGGAGAGATGTCTTTGCTGGCTCTCTGTCAGTCCTGTCTTTTTACGATTCTCTATCTGACCATACTGATTAACATATTTTTGAAGGGTTTTATAATCCTTATAGTCAAAATATGCTATGTCCGTCTTGTGTTTAAAAATCTTTGCCATTTATACTTCCCTTCCAGTCGAGTTAGTTTATCGTTGCTTGTTTATCATTTATTGTTGTTATTCCTATCACCTATTCACTATAAACAATAAACTAGAATGGGATGTCGTCGAGGTTAATTGGTTCGTCATCAACGTCCTCTATATTGACTTCTTTATCTTGTTTTTTAGGTTTTGGTGTACTTTTACTATCACTTTTACTAGCTCCCTCCGATGGCGCTGAGGATGAAGAATAGTTATCAGAACCAGAATTGTCGCCGCCTCTGTTTCCGAGGAAAGTTACATCCGTAGCTATTACTTCCAACTTGCTGCGTTTCTGGCCGTCTTGCTCCCAGCTCCTGCTTTGCAGTCTGCCGCTGACTAAAACCGGTCGGCCTTTTGTAACGTATTGCGCGACACGCTCTCCAAGGCCTGCCCATGCAACTACGTCTACGTAATCGGTTGCTTCCTGCCATTCTCCGCCAGCATTTTTATAACTTCTATTTAGCGCCAAACTAAAGGAACAGACGCTTTGACCGCTAGGAATTTGCCTCAGCTCCGGGTCTCTGGTTAGATTACCCATTAATGTTACCTGGTTGAATGATCTGGCCATATTATTCTCCGTCCTTTTCATTATCGCCTGAGTCGCCTCGCTCGGCAACTTTTTGGGCTTTAATCTTCTTAGCAGTTTCTGCTTTAGCAATAGCTTTTAGGTCCGGGCGAGTGATCAGAAATCGTATGACTTCATCAGTGATATTCAGGGTTTTCTCTACATTGACAACATTTTCTCCTGGTAATTCAACCGTGTAGAAAACATAAATCGCGTTATCGTGGTCGCCTACTTTATAAGCTAGCTTTCTCTTGCCCCAATTATCCATTTTAGTAATTTTACCTTTATTTTCGGTAATAATTTTTTCTATTTTAGATTCGGCCTTGCTAAGGTCGATCTCAAGCTGCGGGTCGTATAGCACCGCTACTTCGTATATATTCATAAGATCCTTCTCCTTTGGTTATAGCCTGCGCGTCTCCGCCTAACGAGCGAACCGCAAACTGAGTTAATAGTTAGACTATACTAACAGATCATATTCGATTGGTCAAAGCTGAACTTCTTCGTAAGTGACTGTGGGCAACCTGAAAATCGCCCCTTTTTCTTGGGCTTTCCGTGCCCTGCTCTTTACTCTGGCTTCCCGTTGTTGGGCTCGTCTTTCTTCTGCTAGATCTATCTCCGCCGCCGATCTGCCCGAGAGACGCCCTATAGCACGTCTTGCTCTTTCACCTCTGCTCTGGAAATCGCTAGGTCCATATGCGCCGGCCTCAACCGTCTCGGTATAAGGCGTGACGGCATCTACAGGTTCACCCCTTTGTCTAGCCAGCTGTTTATAAGCCTCATCAATTTCATCCTGCAGTGGACAGCCCGTTATAGCTGCCTCATGTCCGCCAGCAGCAGCACATGGACTCCTTAGAATATTACCTCTTGCTTCCATTGATACGAAGTTTACATAATCCAGCCGTAAAATACAATATTTTCTAACTAACTGCGCTATATAGCAAATCTACACCTTGTTTATTCCGTCGCCTGGAGTAGAATCGTCATTTGCTATTTCATCATAGACATCGTCATTAGGGACAGAGCCTGAAGACCCGAAGACTTCATCTACGCTATTCACCAATACGTCCCTTGGCCTTGAACCGTCGGCTTGGCCGACAATACCTTGTTCTTCCATAGTCTCAATCAATCGGGCTGCCCTGGCATAGCCGACCCTTAAGCGCCTTTGCAGCAAGCTTGTACTGGCTTTGCGGCCCTCTACTACAACCTGGACAGCGTCTCTCCATAAGTCGTCGTCGGCTTCTGAGCTTCCGCCAAATTCGCTAACTACGCCGCCTTTTCCAATCTGTACGGGCTGGCTAATTACTTCGTCATCGTAATCAGGTGGTCTTTGCTCGCGCAAAAAGTCATTTACTTTTTTAGTTTCCTGGTCAGAAATAAATGCCGCCTGGACACGTATAGGCTTAGGCATATTCGACGTCTGCAGCAACATATCGCCTTTTCCTAGCAACTTTTCCGCGCCAACACCGTCAATAATTGTTTTAGAATCTACTTGAGAGGTAGTAGTAAAGGCGACCCGGGCCGGGACATTAGCTTTTATCAAACCGGTTATTACATCTACGCTCGGGCGTTGGGTAGCCAAAATTAGATGAATGCCGGCAGCACGTGCTTTCTGTGCCACCCTTACAACCAATGCCTCAACATCCCTCGCGGCCATCATCATAAGATCTGATAACTCGTCAATTACGATAACCACGTAAGGCATAGGCTCTTCTTTTTTCAGGTTATTGTATTCACTAATATTTCTCTTTCCTACTTCGGCCATGGTCCTAAGACGCCTTTCCATTTCCGCTACTGCCCACTTTAAGGCGCTTATGCATTTTTCAGGCTCATGGATGACAGGGGCAAGCAAATGCGGAATATCGTTAAAAGGCGTAAGCTCAACTTGCTTAGGATCTACCAGAATAAGCTTTAGGTCTGAAGGACTGTATTTATAGAGCATGCTCGTAAGAACGTTGTTAATCATTACGGACTTACCGGAACCAGTCTGGCCGGCAATAAGAAGATGAGGCATTTTTGCAAGGTCGCCTATTACCGGTGAGCCGGCAATATCTTTACCGATAACAAAGTTAAGGTGTCCTCCCTTTTTTGTCCATGTATCTGCGCCTAAAATGCCGCTTATCCTTACTGTCGCCGACTTTAAGTTCGGCACTTCCACGCCAACCAGCCTTTTGCCCGGGATAGGGGCTTCAATGCGAATTGAGTGTGCAGCCAATGCATAAGCGAGGTTATTATCCAGCGCGGTTATTTTGGTAAGTTTTATACCCGTTTGCGGTTTCAGTGTGTACTGGGTTACCCTCGGTCCAACATTCGCCCCTTCCATCTCCACGTTAATATTGAAGTCATTCAGAGTCTCGCGGATTGTTTCCGCATTTGACTGTACATCCCCGGCATCGGCCTTATCTTCTTTTTGATTTAACAAATCAATAGAGGGGAATTTCCAATTAATATCGGTGGCTGTAGTTAAAGCTTCATGATTTTCCGAATCGGACAATTTCTTAGCAGTATTTTTAAGCGTTGACAGCCGGGATTGATTTGATTCCTCCCTATCTTCATTATGTTCAGTCGGGACTCCTTCGTTTAGCTTAATCTTTGGCGATTTTTCCTTTAGTTCGGCCAAATTTGTATCTTCTTCTTTCTTGGTAAGCGGGCTAAACAAGACTAGGATTTTCTTGAGCGATATGTCAAAAGCCAAGAAAAACATCAGTAAAGCTATGACCAGCAAGGTGACACTGGCTGGAACCTTATCCAAAGCTAAGAGCATAGCGTTGCCTATTATTTCCCCCACAAAGCCTCCGTTTCCGTTCTCAAAGCTGCCTGCTGCCGGGATTTTATCTGCAAAAATAGTATGGAAAGCCACCGACATACTTAGCAAAAACCCTATCATGCTGCTGAATTTAACTAACGGGATTCTGCGATCTTCGGCATTAAATTTATGTATGGCAAAAAATACCAATGAAAACGGAATTATGTATGCAGTCCAGCCAAATAAATTGTAGACTTGCTCGAATGCGCCGACAGGCAAAGGACCTCCTGTGCCAAAACCGCCCAGCAGAAGTAAAAATGCCGCCACCAGCAGCAATATAGCGAACGCTAACTGCCAAAAACCGTTATCGGCGACTTCCGATTTATTGTTTTTCTTCTTGGTATTTGAGGCTCTTTTTGCGCGCTTTTTCTTTTTAGGCATTGTTTAGTTATTCTACCACTATAATTAGTTAACAATATCTATGTATTGTAGCATAAATTACTACATCTGTCAATCTATGCGGGCATCTTGATTTAGCAGACGGGAGCGCATATCAGCAAACTTCTTCTGAAGGTCTTCTGCTTCTTGCTGCTTATTCTGTCTTGGGGGCATCTGGGAAGATTTCTGAGATGGCTTAGCTCCGCCTATTACATTGACCACTGGTATGACTATCGGGCTTCGGCCGGTTTTATCATATAAGAAATGAGTTATGTGCTCTTTTAGCTCAAGTTTGAAGCGGTCTAAGTCCACCCTTCTATATCTTTGCGATACTGCGCGCTTCAGTTCTTGCCGGAACTCATTCATCAGCTCTTCCTGATCTTTCATATAGATAAACCCGCGGCTAATTATATCGGGGCTGGTTAGAAGCTGTCCGGACTTTTTATCTACCGTCAAAACAATTGCAACCAAGCCTTCGTTGCTAAGCATTAATCGATCTTTGATAACCACGCTGCTGACAATAGCGCCGGTTTGATCAACAAGTATGGTTCCGTGCGGGATTTCTTCGCTGACTTCCATAGTGTCTTTGCTAAAATTTATAACCTTGCCGTTACCAACATTCAGACAGTTTCTGCGCGGAATTCCCTGTTCTATGGCAAGTTCAATGTGATACCTCTTGCCGGTATAGTCACCGTAGATCGGTACAAAAAATTTCGGCTTGATCATGTTTATCATGTCCGCGTATTCGTCCATACTGGCATGTCCGGAAACGTGCAGCGGACCGCAACTATCAACTTCCCGGCTTTCATGTCTGAATACATGTACGCCGTCTTTAAATAAATTATCAACCATTACGCGGACTGAAGCATCATTGCCCGTATATGGAATGGGGGTGCTGGACAAAATTACGCTATCTTGGCTTTTAAGTTTTATGTGCTTGTGTTCGCCTGTAGCCATACGCTGCAAGGCTGAATTCGGCTCGCCTTGCCCGCCGGTACAAACAACGACTACTTGGTCATCTTTTAGGCTGGGGACACTGGCGATCGGAATAAAAGTACCTTTTGGAATCTTCATAAATCCATTTCTTACAGCCATTTCAAGCGTACTTATCATGCTCCGCCCGTCCAAAGCGATTTTGCGGTTATGCTTGACTGCCGAGTTTACTATCATCTGTACGCGGTTAACGTTGGTAGAGAATATAGCAACGAATATTCTGCCGGGAGCTTGGTCCATGATATCGTCATAACTTTTCTCTATTGTGCTTTCAGAAGGAGTACGCCCAGGCCTGTCAGAGGTGGTACTTTCGCTTAAAAGTGCCAAAACGCCTTCTTGCCCGAGTTGTTTTAGTCTTTCAACATCGGTTCTCTCATGATCCAGGGGATTAGGGTCAAGCCTGAAGTCCCCGGTATTAATGATCCTACCCACAGGCGTATCAATAACAATACAGGTACTTCCCGGTATGGAGTGGGTTATTCTTACCAGCTCGACGAAAAACTCGCCGACTTTTAAGCGTTCATGATTGTCTTCATTCATAATTACGGTGTTTAGCTCAAAACCTTCAGGCATTGGCAGACCGAAATTTTCAAATATTTCCTCAACTCTGCCAATAGTAAACCGGCTGCCGTAAACCGGAGCGGGATATTTCGGCAGAATATGAGGCAGTCCGCCAATATGGTCCAAGTGTCCATGGGTAATTATGTAAGCCCTCAGCTTATGCTTGATTGTTTCAAGATATGCGGTGTCGGCTATCCCATAGTTGATACCCGGCAAATCCACACCAAGGTCGCTGCCGCAATCCATAATGATCGCATCATTTTTATACTCTACTAGCAGCGTATTTTTAGAACCGCCGCCGTCCATGCCTCCAAGACCTACAAATCTTAGCTTCGGGCTATCATCAATGTAATTCGCTCTCGGCTTATTGTTTTCAGGCTGGTTCCTGTTTTTTTGCTTTTGGTTATTAAAAGACGGATTATTATCAGCCGTTAAATACTGGCTGGCAATCCTATGGGCATCATCGCTGGCTCGTCTTTGGGCCCGGATTGCCGCCCCTCGACTGCTTGATCTTCCGTTATTGTTAGGTTTTTTATTGGAATTTCCCGAAGTGTTCTTCGGCTTATTATTTTTTTCGTTTTTATTCATTTAAATTTTCCTTATTTACTGATTATTATTAACTAATTCAACTACCTTGGGTATTAGATGGAAATCTTCTATCAAGGTTTCTCTCATACTGCCGTTGTATAGCGCTGCTGCCGGATGGTATAGCGGCAAGATGACTACTTTATTCCCGCCTAGTTTTATGCGTTTGGGCTGGCCGTGTATTTGAGTGATTTTCCGATCCGGCAGAAAATACTCCATACTATGGCGCCCTAAAGTCACTATAACTTTCGGCTGGATGATCATAATCTGCCTGAGAAGATATGGCCAAAAAGCTTTCTTTTCGTCTGGCAGGGGATCTCGGTTATTTGGCGGGCGGTATTTCACGATGTTGGTTATATAAACCCGGGTTCTTCCTAAGCCGATTTGCGCCAACATTTCGTCTAAAAATTTGCCGGCGGCGCCGACAAAAGGCTCACCCTTCAGATCTTCATTTTTTCCGGGAGCTTCGCCTATAAAAATTACGTCAGCATTCTCGTCGCCTACGCCCATGACAAGGTTCGTGGCCTCTTTGGCCAAATCCGGACAGATATTTTTCTCTACTATCTCTGCCCTGATCTGATCAAGGAGTTTTGAATTAGCGTTTTTTTGCTGGTCTTTTCCCATTCGATTTTGCTCCAACCGGGACAAATGCGCGAATCAAGTTGTTAACCGCGCCGACAGTTAAAATTAATGCCGCTATGTATTGCCATATGCTGCCGCTATGTATTGCCAAAGATATAAATAAATAAGCAGCTAAAAGTTCGACTAGTCCAAAGGTAATCCGTCCTTTTCTTGTTTTATGAAACCTATCTATTTGGTCGACTTTTTTGTCGGTATTACTTTTTGTCATCTTTTTTTATCGCTTTCATGCTTAACTGTAGCCTGCCTCGATCATCAATGCCAACTAATTTTACGGATACTTTATCGCCTTCTTTGACTACCTCATTAGGAGTATTCAGCCTTTTTTCTGACATTTCGCTTATATGGACAAGTCCTTCCTTGCCGGGAAGTATTTCCACAAAAGCACCAAAGTCCAGAACGCTGACGACTCGGCAATTTTCATATATCCTGCCGACTTCAGGCTCGGCGGTTAGCGTCTGGATGAATTGTTTAGCACCGTCAATACTCTTTTTATCCGGGCTGGCAATCATAACTGTTCCATCGTCTTTTATGTCGATCTCGGCGCCTGTTTCAGCGATAATCTTGTTAATCATTTCGCCGCCCTTGCCTATAACTTCCCGGATTTTCTCAGGGTTAATTTTAATTGACTCTACCCTTGGAGCATATTGGCTCAATTCGCTGTTTGGACGCGATATGGTGTCAAGCATATGCTTCAGGATTTCCGCCCGGCCTTTTTTAGCTCGCGTTAAGGCCTGTTTCAGAATATCTATGCTAAGTCCGTGGACTTTCATGTCCATTTGAAGCGCGGTTATTCCTTTTATAGTGCCTGCTACTTTGAAGTCCATGTCACCGGCAAAGTCTTCAGCGTCAGCAATATCGGACAGGATGAAAGGTTTTCCGTCCTTACTAAGCATAAGACCCATTGCGATTCCACTAACCGGAGCTTTAAGAGGTACGCCGGCGTCCATAAGCGCCAGACAGCTGGAACAAGCTGCCGCCATGGATGTAGAACCGTTTTGGCTCATAATTTCAGTTACTGAGCGGATTGTGTAAGGAAACTCGTCTTCGGCGGGTATAACAGGTAGAAGCGCACGCTCGGCCAGATATCCGTGCCCTATTTCGCGTCTGCCCGGTCCCATAAGCCGTTTTACCTCTCCAACCGTCCACCCTGGAGCATTATAATGGTGTAGGTATCGGCGTTCACCTTCAGTCTCCATAGTATCTACCATTTGAGCATAGCTTAGAGGCGCCAATGTAACTACGTTTAACGCTTGCGTTACACCCCTTGTAAATATGCTTGACCCGTGTGCTCTAGGCAGTAAATCAACTTCGCTGGAAAGGGCGCGTATTTCGTCCATCGCCCGTCCGTCCGGACGTATATTAAATTCGGTTATTTCTTTTCGAACATCTTTGTGTAATGCCGCGGTAAAAGCGTCGTGGTAAACATTCTTCAGGTCAGCAAAAGTCTCTTCTCCCAGCTCACCAGCGAATCTTTTTTCCATCTGTGCCTGCAGGTCTCTGACCATCTGATTTCTTTCAGGATATGGAGCTCTCAAATTCTCGCCAAGTTTGCCTTCAAGCCAGCTATCCACTTCTTTTTGGATAGTCTCATCAGGCAGAGAAAGAGTGTAGTCCTGTTTGTTGACCCCGATTTTTTTAATCAGTTCCTGCTGCAATTTTATGGCGGGTTGCAAATTTTTATAAGCAAATTCAAGCGCGTCTATTACTTCGTCTTCGGTCGCTTCGTTTGCTCCTGCCTCTACCATCATGATTCCGTCTTTAGTGCCAGCAACAACCAGATCAAGCGTGCCTGTTTTCAGCTCTTCGGAGCTGGCAAAAGCTTTATATTTTCCATCAACCATGCCAACCCTCAAGCCGGCTACCGGACCTTCAAATGGAGCGCCGGATAACATAAACGCGCTGCTCAGGGCTATCATGGCTATCATGTCAGGCCGGAAGTCAGGGTCCATAGAAAGGACCGTAGCAACTCCTTGAACCTGATGTTTATAGCCCTTCGGCCATAATGGCCGTATCGGTCGGTCAATAATACGACCGATCAAAATAGCGTCATCGCTGGGTCGCCCTTCTCTTTTTATGAATCTGCTGCCGCTTATCTTGCCGGCCGCGTACATCTTTTCTTCATAATCAATACTCAGAGGAAAGTAGTCAAAGCCTTCTGCGGGTTTATCATCTACCATAACCGTACCTAGTACAACAGTATCTCCGTACCGAGCTATTACAGAAGCACTTGCTCTGAAACCAAGCCTTCCGACTTCCAAGGTAAGTTCTTTTCCGCAAAAGTCCGTACTTACTTTAGTAATTTCCTTACCAAAAGGGTTAATAGTCTGGCCCATAAATTATTATTCTGCCTTTCTTTTCATCACCACGGTTCAGGTATCACGTTAGTTGATATCTGCTTCCGCAGCGACAAAGCTTAATTTATCTTCTAATTCCTAATTTCTTGATCAACATTAAATATTTCCTGGAGTCTTTATCAGCTATATATTTTAAAAGCCGTTTTCTCTTGCCCACCATTTGAAGAAGCCCCCGCCGTGCGGCAAAGTCTTTTTTATTGGCTTTTAAATGCTCGGTGATTTCAGCGATTCGTTCAGTCAAAATACCTACTTGGACCTCTGGAGATCCAGTGTCTTTTTTGTTCTTTGCCAAATCAGCAACTATTTTTTGCTTCTTCTCAATAGTAATCATCAGTTGGGACAATATTAGCACGCTTAACAGATATACGCAAGAGGTCTATTCTGACTGGCCAGATGATTTGGCTTTGTTTTGTGCCTGCTTTTCCTTAGCCAAATTCCTTTCATACTTTTCATGATGATGTAGAGCCTGAAGGGTAGAGGTTGAATTTCCGCTTCTTATAGCGCCAAGTGCATTTTTTATGCCGCTTTGAGTCAGCGCTACGGTAGGTATGGCAGCTATAGCGCCGACTACCGGCGACACTTCAACTCCTAAAAGAACTGAGCCAATACCTGCGCCGGCTGATAAGCCAAGCTTGTATCCTGCCTTTTCGGTCTCTTCGTCAGCTACATTGGCCGTATGTCTAATCATTTCACGGTAATCTGCAAAAGATTCAGATTCTTCCGGGTTAAATCCACGTCTGT
>JBBDZT010000035.1:16754-18350 GCA_040900025.1 Saccharimonadales bacterium (SeqCode) | reverse complement strand
AAAAAGTTTCTACAAAAAACAATTTAAAGGAATAGTTATGACACCACAACCACCCCAGCCACCACAAGGTCCACCAGACGGCCCGGAACATGAGCCTCGCCCCGCTGGCGAAGGCCCTGAAGTTAGTGCTGATGACCAAGCCTGGCTTGAAGAGTTGAATGCTAGGAGAGATGCCGTAACACCGCCCGAAGCAGAAGTAAGAGAACCTTCTCCCGATGACGCTCCACGGGTGGAAGAACGACAACCTGAGCCTGCCCCAACCGGCGACGGTGATGGTGAACCTCGCGAGCCTGCAGAGCCAAGACAGCCAGCGGATGACGCTACAGCAGAACGCCCTGCCGGTGATGGTGATGGCCAAGGACCATCTAGAAGTAGATGGGGAAGAATGCGTGATCGAATTAGCAATGCATGGTATGGAGCCGGTGCGGCCGCAACTACCGGAGGCGGCGAAAGAGGAAATAGAGCTAGAAGAGCATCAAAATATCTTCCAGTAGGTATTGCAGCAGTTAGCTCCGCTGGTATTGTGTTCGGAGGCTTGAGCTTGTTAGATGGAGGTGAGTCCAGCAGCTTTGATTTTTCAGGCACAGATATTAACCTTGATAAACATTTAAATATTGATGGTGCGGACAGTACCCTATCTATAGATGTCACACCTGACACTACCGGATTAGATGGAAGCGGTGCCGAAGGAGATACCGGCACCGGTAATACAGGTGAAGGCAATGGTACGGGCGGTGCTGGTGCGGATTCTGCATCCCCAGCAGACGGTCAAGAAGTAGCCAACCAGCAAGTCTTAGACCACTTCGAAGTAGAAGCCGGCCATGGAGATACGCACGAGATACAAGAATATGCTAAAAAGCACGGTATAGATATAGACGGCCAAGAAGCTTACGAAATATATGAAAAACTACATAACAAATTTCCAGACCAGGACATTATTAATCTATTAGACCACAGCGGACCAGACTCTTATGATCACACTCTTGCTAACGGGGCTACAGAACAAAGGATATCCGCCCCTTCAGAAAACGCTACTTTCGGCTCGCAGGAAATGCAAGATCTCGTAGATAAAGAATTAGGCTTATCTTCTGAACAAGCAGCACCTTCAGGCCCTTCTGGTGGAACAGCCGCCCCGGAAACTGCAACAGTAAGCTACGATTCAGATGGTGATTCTTCTACGGCTGCTGCCGCGCAGGGCGATACTTTGGAAGAGACGACCGGCAAAGACGTACAAAAAGATGATACATCTACCTTTGACGACCAAAGTGTTTCTTATAGCAAAGAAGGACCAGACTTGTCCGGCGGAGAGAAACTTGTAGCCTCTGCAATGGCTGGAGTTGCCGGAGGCGCAGCCGCCCATTATTTCTTGAACCGTGATCATCGGCGCGGAAGTAATTCGGGAGAAGGTTCTACAGACGAAGATGGCGAAAACGGCAATAACAATAATGAAAGAACGCCTTCTGCGTTAGAACAAAGAATTGCCGCGCTTGAACAGGCTTTACTGGAGCAAAAGGAACTTTATGAAAACCGTATCAGTGAATTGACAGAAATTATCAAACAGCTGCAAGAGAAGCTAGAACAACAAACCCAAGAAAA
>JBBDZT010000035.1:0-16654 GCA_040900025.1 Saccharimonadales bacterium (SeqCode) | reverse complement strand
ATAAATAAAAATGACCAAAAAGGAGCACTCACTTGGCTTGAAGGTAATTTCCCCAACTACAAAGACGTAGTGGCTGAAGAACTGAACAAGCTAAAAAAAGAAATTAAAGAGTCTGCTCCTAAAATTTTGGAAGAAGTATCCAAGGCTACGACAGGTTCAACCGAAGATAATAAAAAATCCGACGGCAAAACTGAGTAACCTCTCAGATATTCAGAACTATTTTATATACCCCCGAATAAACTCACTCGCTGACATAGGTTTTTTTCCGGCTGGCTGTAACATTTTTATTAAAAGGGATCCGGAAGCGCAGCCAACTGAAAGATAATTTTTATCGGCTTTTATGTCTCCGGGTTTGCTCTTAACATCAGTAATATCCGCGTCGATGATAATACAGTCGATATTGTTTATCTTTGCCCGGCTTCTAGGCCATCCGGCATATGCTCGTATTTCCCGTTCTATTCTGACTGCTGGCTTTTTCCAGTCAATCACACCATCAGACTTTTTAATTTTACTGGTATAGGTCACGCCGCTTTCAGGCTGAGGGACAAGCTTTGAATTGCCCGAGAAAATGTTGGACAAGCACTTTATTAAAAGCTGGCTTCCCAAACCCAGCAGCGAGTCTGCTAGCTCCTGTTTAGTCTCATTTCCGGCCAGCTCTACTGTTTTTTGAGCAAGCACAGGCCCTTCATCCATTTTTTCAGACAGATTCATAATAGAGACTCCGGTTTGCTTAGCGCCTCCCAGCATTGCTTCTTCTATTGGCGACGGGCCGCGGCCTTTAGGCAACAACGAAGGGTGTATATTAATTATTCCAAAAGTAGGTAGGTCAATTAATTCCTTAGGGATAATCAGTCCGTAGGCAACCAATACCCCAATATCGGGTTTAATTGAATGCAGTTTTTTTTCTATGTTTTCTAAGTCTTTACCTATGACATCAACTTCGTAGCCGTGGTCTAGCAAGGCTTGCTTAGCCAGGCTTTTCGTTGTCACCCCCGTTGCAAGCCTTTCGTTACCAAAAAATACTATCTTCTTTGCCATGTTATTCCCAGAGAGCGGAACTATTCCTGATATGTTTTTTGTAGTCTAATGATTCCAAAGAGCCGTCTTCTTTCAGTTTATAAAATGCCTCATGGTGGTCCTTGATATGGTCAAGGAACATTATTCCGTTCGTGTGGTCTATTTCATGCTGTAAAACTCTGGCCAAAAAACCCTCAGCTGTTATCCTGACTTCTTTACCATTTAAATCTTGGGCTTTAATTTTAATTTTATTATGACGAGGAACTTTGCCATATATGTTTTTAACGCTTAAACATCCTTCATAATCCTCGACTACATCACCTTCAAGTCTTATGATTTTCGGATTGATGAGGGTTTGAAACGTTCGGTCGGATTTATCATCGAAACTGTTCCTGATAATTACAGCTCGCGCCAAAATGTTTATCTGGACTGCCGCTAAGGCAACCCCTACTTCATGCTTTCTGCTGTCCTCCCAGGAAAGAGTAGCTTTCATCATATTGTCCGCTAAAGTGGCCGTATCTTCAGCAAAGACATTTATTTTTTTTGACCGCTGCCTTAAGGATTGATGAGGCAATGTAATAATATCCGATTTATCCATTTTCTTAAGTATAGCAATTATTTGTTCAAAGGAAGTTAATAGGATCCAGCTCTTTTTTAAAAGTATTAGGAAGAGCCTTGGATATTTCTACAAGCGTTACTCTGTTTTTGGACATTACTATCAATTGCCAATGGAACATACTTATCTTTTTTTCAATAAAACTAGGTGACGGGCCGAGTATTTTTATATTTTTATATTTTTTAACTAAATCTATGGCAATGTTCTCAAGTTTTGCTTCAGCTTTAGATCTGCTTCTATCAGTCGCCTGTATTTTCAGAGCATTAAAAAAAGGAGGAAACCCCAAAAGTTTGCGCTTTGCCAGCTCTTCTTTATAAAAATCTATCCAATCTTTTTTACTGTAAGTTATTATTTCGCTATTTGGAGTGAAGGTTTGGAGAACTATTTCACCTTTCCTGTGTCCGCGGTTTACCCGCCCGGCGAGCTGTTTTATCAGCTGATAAGATCGTTCGTTAGACGTATAGTCGGGGAAGTTCAGAGCACTCTCCGTTATAAGCATTACAACAATAGAAAGTTTAGGTAGGTCAAAACCCTTTGAAATCATTTGTGTACCTACGATTATATCCACATCTCCTTCACTAATAGATGGGAAGTTACTTTCTATTCGCTCGCTTTTTTTGTTGTCTTTATCATAACGACCAATTTTTGCATCCGGAAAAATCTTTGACAAAGTATCTGCTATAGACTTTGTTCCGGGGCTAGTGAAGAATACTTCTATTGATCCGCACGCCAGGCAGGACTTAGGGGCATTCGCCTTATGCCCACACGTGTGGCACACTGCGTAATTGATGTCCTGATGGTATATAAGTGGCAGATCACAGTTTGTGCATTTGAACTGCCAGCCGCACTTCTTGCAAAGTATAGATCTAAAAGTACCTCTTTTATTTATATAAACTAAAGCTTGTTCGTTTTTATCTAAAGCACTTGTAATTTTAGCCAGCGCAGTCTTACTGATTAAAGGGTAAGAAGTTTGTTCGTTTTTATCTAAAAGGTTTACAATTATTTCTTTGGCTTCAGGACGCTTATTAGTAATAGCAGAGGTGTAAATATTCAAAATCCTTCCCTTTTTTTGTTCAGCAATATAATAATCGTTCACGGGTGGAGTTGCAGACCCGAATAATAGTGTTGAACTTGATATTTGAGACAATTTACTGGCGACGCGGTTTGCAAAATACCGGGGAGAACTCTCCTGCTTATATGAAGTTTCATGAAACTCATCAACTACAATCAGACCTAAGTTGTGAATGGGTAGGAAAAGGCTGGAACGAGGACCGATTATAATCAGCGGGTTGTTTGCTTGGTAGACTTTCCTGTGGAGCTCCAGCTTTTGTTTTTGTGTCAGATTTGAATGGTTCGTGAATACCTTATTCTGGAATATTTTCTTAAATTCCCGCTCCAGCGGAGCAGTGAGAGCAATTTCCGGAGTTAAAATCAACACGGATCTACCGGAGTTAATATGATCGCGAGCGAGTTCCAGATAAATTCTTGTTTTCCCGCTGCCCGTGACTCCGTTCAGCAGGAAAGTCCCGGAACCTTTCTTGATCGACTGATATGTTTTCAATTGTTCTTTATTTAGTACCGGTTTGATTGCATTGATCTTGATCGTAGAAACATCAGTCTTTTCAGGCGTTGTATATTTAAATAAGTATCCCGGTACAAAAAGTTTAGTTATTGCTCCGTTATTCTCAGGGTAGTAATCCTTCAGCCAATTAAAAAGCTCAAGTTGTTTGTCGGTTAACTTCAGGTCGTTAATTTCTCTTTCTATATTGTTTACAGAAAATTCGGGCTTGGAGATCTGGTTTTCTACGACAGCTAAACAAGCTAAGCTTCGTATTTTTACTTCAACTATCTGATTTTTCTTTAATTTCCCGGGGTAGCTATAAGTAAGCGCCGACTCGCCGTGATATTTATTTGTCGCCGGACGTACTCCATAATAGTTCATAGGTATAAGTATAGACCGAATCGATGTTTTTATTTGCCAGGAACACTCGTATGGGTGTATATTGATATACTATACGTTGTTTCAATGACATCGGACTAATGTCTAAAGGGGAGATAATGTTAGACGTTTTTATTACATCAAGAGTAAGACGAAAAATCATAGTTGTGTATGCTAAATATCCTGATTTTAAAACTCATGTCAGGGGTTTGGCTAAATTGATAAAAGAAGACGCCGGAAATATCCAAAGAGAACTCAAGCGCTTGGAGAAAATCGGCTTCCTGACAAGTGAAAAACAATCTAACACAAAGGTTTATGCCACTAATAAGCACTTTGCTATTTTTAAAGAACTACAGAGCATAGTTTTAAAGTCGCAAAGAGCTGCTGCCCAAAAACGCCAGGTTTCAGGCAAACCTCATATAACTCCTTGAATTTTTTGTAGAACTGGGGTAATATAGAAATAATGATACAAGTTACAAGAAAAGACTCTAAAGAGTCGGCAGAAAATATGCTTCGGCGATTTAACCGTAAAGTACAGCAGGCGGGGGTTGTTGCTATTGTCAGACAAAACCAGTACTTTGAAAAACCTGTTAGCAAAAGAGATAGGCGCCAAAAAGCAATAATTAGAAAACAAAGAAAAGAACAGAAACTTAAAAAGTTAAAACTGTCTTAAGTCTTTTATCGGCTATACTTAGAGTTAATCTATGAGTGATTTATACGATAAGATTAATGATGATCTAAAGCGAGCTATGATTGGTAGGGATCATAAGCAGGTTTCCGTGCTTAAGCTCCTTAAGAGCGCCATATTATATGCGGCTGTTGATTCAGGTTCTAAAGATAAAATATCGGACGAACAAATATTGGATATTTTAAGAAAAGAATCAAAAAGGCGAACAGAAGCTTCGGAGCTTTATTCTAAAGCCGGAGAAAAGCTTAGAGAAGAGAGTGAAAAATACGAAAAAGAAATAATCGGCAAGTATTTACCGAAGATGATGAGCGAAGAAGAAGTGGCTGAATTAGTGGATGAATCTATTAATCGGCTGGAAGAAGTAAATCCAAAGATGCTAGGTAAAATAATATCTGATGTTAAGACCCGGTCAAAAGGTTTAGCTGAAGGGGCGCTTATAGCTAAATTAGCTAAGGGGAAAATCGGTAAATGATTTTACTTATGGGTCTTGCCGGCTCCGGTAAAGGAACCCAGGGAAAGCTACTATCAGAGAAGCTGAACTACGAGTATATATCTACAGGCGATTATCTGAGAGAGTATTTGAGCGAAGAAAGAAAAAATCAAATACTAGCCGGAAAACTTGTGGATGATATTGAAATGATAAAAATTATCGACGAATTTCTAGGCAATGCCCAAAAAGAATCTATATTAGACGGCTTCCCGAGATCCGAAGAACAGGCGAATTGGCTGCTTAAGAAGCATAAAAAAAATGAAATCAACATAGAGGCTCTTATCTACTTGAAAGTATTAAGAGAAGAGCTAATTGACAGACTTTTGGCTAGAGGCAGAGCTGACGATAACGAAGCGGCTATCAAAATGAGGTTTGAAGAATATAGCCGGGCAACATCGCCAATAATTGAAAATTATAAAAAAGAGGGGATTAAGATTATTGAAGTCAATGGTAGCGGGACCGTAGAGACGATCCACAAAAACATATTTGAACAACTTAATAAGTAGTAAAAGGCTATGTATACGAAAGTCAAAACCAAACAGGAAATCAAGGATATGCGCATAGCCGGCAAGATGTGCGCTGAAGTATTACTGACCATGAGGCTTGAAGTAAAACCTGGAATATCAACCAAAGAGCTGGCAAACACAGCAAGGAAGCAACTTGAAAATAAAGGAGGCAGTCCGGCGTTTCTCGGTTACCATGAATTTCCCGACGTAATATGTATTTCAGTAAATGACGAAGTCGTTCACGGTATACCTAAAACAACCAGAATCATTAAAGCGGGCGACGTAGTAAGCTTTGACTTCGGTGTTATCTACAAGGGCCTGATTGTTGATAATGCTATCTCCGTACTGGTTGATTCTAATGACCCGGAAAAGAGAAGGTTACTGGAAAATACTAAAAAATCGCTGGAAGATGGTCTATCCGTTCTGAGAGACAGCTGTAAAACCGGAGACGTAGGTCATGCTATAGAGAAAGTTTTAAATAAAGAGAAGTTGGGGATTGTAAGAGATCTTGTAGGCCACGGAGTAGGTCATGCTATCCATGAAGAGCCTAATATTCCTAACTATGGCAAAGCCAATACCGGTTTTAAGCTAAAAGAGGGAATGACCATTGCTGTTGAACCCATGGCTACTCTAGGAACTGAAAGCGTATTTGTAGATCAAGATAAGTGGACCGTAAAAACAGCAGACAAGTCATTATCCGCTCATTTTGAGCAGACGGTTTTAATAAAAAAAGACGGTTTTGAAATACTGACCCCGTTTCTTTAGAGAGAAGTTAAATCGTCGTCTAAGCTTGGTCCATTAATAAATAAGCGTTATACTTTCAGTATGCGCGAAAACTCTTCTCAGTTTTTTGTCGGCCTTGATATTGGAACCAGCCAAGTCAGATGCGTTGTTGGCACTATGGACAGCTCTTCCGACGAACCAAAAATATCTATTATAGGCTATGGTTCATCTGAAAACACAGGGATGAGAAAAGGGGTGATTGCTCATATTGATGAAGTCACATCCGCATTACACAACGCCATTGTAGAAGCTGAAAGAGTTTCAGGAATAAAAATAGAAAACGCGACTGTCAATATCAACGGCTCTCACGTTAGCGGCTTGAACTCCAAAGGAGTCGTGGCAATAAGCGCTTCGTCAAAGCAAATATCCCAAGCAGATAAATACCGTGCTGAAGAGGCGGCAACTATTGTTCAACTGCCGTCCAATAGAGAAATCATCCAGGTTTTCCCAAAAAACTATCAAGTTGATGGACAGGATAGCATAAAAGACCCGGTTGGCATGCAAGGCGTAAGACTGGAGGTCGAAACGCATATAATAACGGCAACAACTCCTTATCTGAAGGGGCTTGACCAAGTATTAAAAGCGGTAGGACTCTATCCTTCAAGCTATACGGTTAGCGGACTTGCTGCGGCGGAGATAGTTTTATCAAGAAAACAGAGGGAAGCAGGATGCCTGGTAGTTGACATAGGAGCTTCAACGACAAACATGGCTGTGATAGAAGACGGAGAAGTACAGCATGTAGCGACGATTCCTATTGGAGGTATAAATATAACCAACGACTTGGCTATAGGATTAAAAGTTGACCTTGAAATTGCCGAAAAGATTAAACTGAAACATGCTTCATTGGCTGAAGCGGCTAAAACGGGCAGGGTAAGCGTCGAAAAAAGCAAGAGAAACTATGTGTTTGAAGCAGATGACGTCAACATGATAGTTGAAGCCAGGGTAGAGGAAATTTTCGAATATATAGATAAAGAGCTGGAAACGGTTAAAAAGTCGCAAAAATTACCTGGAGGCGCCGTTTTAGTTGGCGGTACGGCAAAAATACCGGGTTTAGCTGATTTTGCTAAGGAAAAACTAGGTCTATCAGTTAAAACCGGTTCATTAAAGAACGTAGACGGTATTATGGATAATGCTAAGGATCTAAGAGTAATAACTTCAGTAGGATTAATGTATTTGGATATGATTTTCGGCCAGGATAGCGACAGCCATAATCTGAATAAAAATAGTTTGAATGTCCATGCGGGCGCATCAATAATTAGATCAATTTGGTCAAAGATAAAACCATAGACTTAGTGTTTGAACAACACGTTTGTGTGGGGTATACTTTGATCAGTACTAAACTAAGGAGTTGTTGAAATGCCTCAAGTTTCACCGGGAATTGAAACATTTGCACGTATTAAAGTAGTCGGAGTCGGCGGCGCGGGCGGCGCGGCTATCAATAGAATGATTGAATCTGGGGTAGAAGGCGTAGAATTTATAGTTATAAATACAGACGCCCAAGCATTACATCACTCAAAAGCTTCTACAAAAATACATATTGGCCATGAAACCACAAAAGGTCTTGGCGCGGGAGCCGAACCATCTGTCGGTGAAAAAGCAGCACAAGAATCGTCTGATGCAATAAAAAAGGCCTTAGAAGATGCGGACATGGTTTTTGTTACCATTGGCGCCGGGGGAGGTACGGGTAGCGGAGCCGGACATATAGTAGCTAGCTTGGCCAAAGAACAAGATGCTCTAGTAGTCGGCTTTGCTACCAGGCCGTTTGCTTTCGAAGGCGACAAAAGAGTCCGGAATGCCGAAGCTGCAATAGAAAGATTAAGTAAGAATGTAGATACTTTGATCACTATTCCAAATGATCGGCTACTACAAACCATAGACAGGTCTACTCCTATTCTTGAGGCATTCAAGGTTGCCGATGATGTTCTTCGTCAAGGGGTACAAGGAATATCGGATTTAATAACTGTCCATGGGTTAATTAATCTGGATTTTGCTGATGTGAGAGCCGTTATGAGCAATGCGGGCTCCGCGTTAATGGGAATTGGCAGAGCGAGCGGTGATAATCGAGCTGTAGAAGCTGCTCAACAGGCAGTTGAGTCACCTCTTTTGGAAGTATCAATTGATGGTGCCAGAGGAGTACTCTTTAATGTAATAGGCGGCAATGACATGTCCATGCATGAAATTAATACTGTAGCTGAGACGATTACAGCTTCCGCAGACAAAGAAGCCAATATTATTTTCGGAGCGACAATCAACCCGGACATAGAAGGAGAACTTATAGTGACTGTAGTGGCTACCGGCTTTGAAGATTCGTATTTTTCAAAACAAGCTTCATCGCACCTGCAGACATTGATAAGTGCGAGTAGCAGCGATGAATCAGAAGACAAAAAACAAGATAAAAAATACGGATTCAGCAGCAGTAATGCCGTTGAATCCAGCGATAAGGATGAAGTCCCCAGCGACATAAATCTGGATCTTGATTCAGACAAAGACGATGATAACACTACGGATTTTGATTCGGATGAAGAGCCCGATAACATTTGGAAACAAGAAAAAGATCATCTTGAAGATGACGAGAATGATAGTGAAAACGACAACAAGAATAAATTTGTTAGCCAAACTTATGATGAAGATGAGATAGAAAAACCTTCTTTCCTACGCCGTTTAAAGCGTCGCAAAAACTCAAAAAATACTAAGTCTGACACAAAAGACGACGATAAAGAATAAGTGTAATTAATACAGCGTATTTTTATTGCAAAACGCTATCTACAGCGCTATGATAGCTAATACACACGCTATATGTAGTTGTTAGTGACAATTACATGAACGTGATAGTACGTTTAAATTGAACATATTTTTTCTTCAAAATGATAACCAACTATTAAAGTCAGCACGATAAACAAAACTAGGAAGGACTAACTTATGAATTGTAATCGTTGCCAAGCGCCCGACACGAAAGTTATAGAATCTCGTGACGTGGCAGGAGGAAAGTCTATAAGACGCCGCCGAATGTGCAGTAAATGCTCCTGTAGGTTCACTACTTATGAAAGAATCGAAAGGCCTCAGCTTATAGTTATAAAAAACAATCAGGTGAGAGAGATCTTCAATCGGGAGAAATTAATTGCGGGATTATACAGAGCCTGTGAAAAAACTTCAGTTAGCAGTTTAGAGCTTGAACAACTGGTTTCGGATGTAGAAGGCAAACTGTACGAACTAAATGATTCTGAAGTTACAACCGCAAAAATAGGCGAACTTGTAATGGAGCAACTATCCGGGCTGGATGAAGTTGCCTATGTCAGGTTTGCCAGTGTCTATAGAAGATTTAAAGACATTGCGAGCTTTGAAAAAGAGCTTTCAGATATAAGGAAGAAAAAGACGCGAGCTAGTTAAAATCTTCAATAAGGTTTTGACAGCTCCCCTTGGCTTTTATAAAATCATAATAGTCATGGGGAGCTTTCAGGCGGGCAGTAAATCCTAGAGACGTTTACTAAAAAGCCGGTTGACTCTAAATAATAACAAAAACATTAATAAATAAAGGCGAGGGAGCTATGAGAACAACCAACTTAAATGTGGGTAGGCTATACACTAAACCTAAAAATAAAGCACACGACCAGCTTAAATGGGTCAAGAGAGATTCGATTATTAAAAATCCAATGACGGAAAAAACTGTCTTTGAGCAGAAAAATGTCGAATTTCCAGAAGGCTGGTCGCTTAATTCTATTAATATCGTTGCGCAAAAATATTTTACGGGTACGCCCGGCTCAAAAGACCGGGAGTATTCTCTGAAGCAGTTGATTGATCGCGTGGTTGACACCATTACGCGGGAAGGCATTGCGGAAAATTATTTTGATAGCGAATCAGAGGCGGAAATTTTCCAGGAAGAACTGAAATATATTCTTGCTACCCAAAGAGCATCCTTTAACTCGCCTGTCTGGTTCAATATAGGGGTGGCCGATAGAACTCAGCAAGCAAGCGCTTGTTTCATCCTGGGCGTAGAAGACACAATGCCCTCTATCTTAAATTGGTATACAGAAGAAGGGATGATATTTAAAGGGGGTTCCGGGTCCGGTATAAACCTGAGCGCTATCAGGTCTTCTGTAGAACCTCTCGGTAAAAGTGCCGGAACAGCTTCAGGTCCGCTTAGTTTCATGCGGGGAGCTGATGCGTCAGCCGGAGCTATAAAAAGCGGCGGAAAAACCCGAAGAGCTGCTAAGATGGTTATATTAAATGCGGATCACCCCGACGTTGAAGAATTTATATGGTGTAAGGCTATAGAAGAAAGAAAAGCCAAGGTTTTGCAAGAAGCGGGATTTGATATGAATCTGGACGGTAAAGACTCATTCTCCGTTCAATTTCAAAATGCGAATAACTCGGTTCGGGTAACGAACGAGTTCATGCAGGCGGTAGAAAATGATGATGATTGGGACTTAAAGTCGGTAAGAACAGGGAAAACAACTAAAACCGTAAAAGCACGCTATCTTATGAGGGAGTTTGCTAAGGCGGCTTGGGAATGTGCGGATCCCGGAATGCAATATGATACGACGATAAATAGTTGGAACACAACGCCGAATGCGGGTAGAATAAACGGTTCAAATCCTTGTAGCGAATATATGCATCTGGATAATTCGGCCTGCAATCTAGCTTCTATCAACTTACTTAAATATCTAAGAGAAGACGGGTCATTTGATATCAAATCTTTCAAGCATACGATTGAACTTATGTTTACTGCGCAAGAAATACTCGTTGGATACTCCGAATATCCAACCGAAAATATAGCTAAAAATACGAGAGCTTATCGCGAATTAGGACTAGGCTATGCAAACCTCGGAGCCTTATTAATGGCACAGGGACTTGCCTATGACTCTGATGAAGGTCGCGCCCAAGCCGGAGCAATAACAGCTCTAATGACAGGGCACGCCTATGCGACAAGTGCCAAAATAGCTAGAAAAATCGGTCCATTCTCCGGTTTTCACGGCGACCAAAAGGGCGTGTTAAAAATTCTTAAACAACATAGAGAAGCAGTTGATAAAATTGATCCTACTTTAGTAGCTGAAGAACTTCTAAGCTCAGCGGCCAGTGCATGGGATGAAGCTAATGAACTGGCAGAGATACATGGAATACGCAATTCACAAGCGACCGTGCTTGCGCCGACAGGTACTATCGGATTAATGATGGATTGCGACACAACCGGCATAGAACCTGACCTAGGACTGGTTAAGCACAAAAAGTTAACGGGCGGCGGGACAATGAATATAGTGAATCAGACAGTACCCAGAGCACTAAAAGTACTCGGCTATGAAGGAGGCCAGATAGTAGATATAATAAAATATATTGATGTCGAAAAGACTATAATAGGTGCTCCTCATCTCAAGGAAGAGCACAAAGAAGTTTTTGCTTGCTCAGTGGGAGATAACTCTATTCACTATCTTGGTCACGTTAAGATGATGTCAGCTGTACAACCATTTATTTCCGGAGCTATAAGTAAAACCGTAAATATGCCGGAAAACGTATCTATTGAAGACGTAGAAAAGCTTCATATTGATGCTTGGAAGATGGGCCTTAAAGCCGTAGCTATATATAGGGATAACTGCAAAGTCAGCCAACCTTTGTCGATGGCGAAAAAAGATGGCGAAAATGCAAAAGAGACCACTCCAAAAACAGCAGTCGAAAGCCCGAACCCAATAATCATCAAAGGGCCGGTCAGGAGAGGAATGCCAAGAGCAAGAACGGCAAAAACCATCGAATTTAGCGTGGCGGGAAGCAAAGGCTTCATTACAGTAGGCGAGTATGAAGACGGAACTCCCGGCGAAATATTTATAAAGATCGCTAAGCAAGGCTCGACCCTTTCAGGAGTAATGGAATCCTTAGCCATATCCGTTAGCTATGGTTTGCAATACGGCGTACCCCTTAAAAGCTATGTTCATGCTCTGACTAACATGACATTTGCCCCTGCAGGCTTAACAGATGATTCAGAAATACGAACAGCGACTTCATTGGTTGATTATATATTCAAGAGGCTCGCACACACTTATCTGCCTTTTGAAGACCTTCTAGAGCTGGGCCTGGCTTCAATAGATGATATGCCTCAAGAACAAACTACTCTGCTTGAAGAAGAACCTGAATCCGCGTCGTCCGTTAAGGTCCCGGATACAGGATTAAAGACAGAGTCTGAACAAGCCAGACGAGACTTACTAAAATCTTCTGATTCTAAAGCCGAGACAATATCTCAGGACGATAATGCGCCTATGTGTTATAACTGCGGCAACCAGACTCAACGCTCCGGTTCCTGCTATGTGTGTACGGCTTGCGGCAGCACTACAGGTTGTAGCTAAGCCCCTGTACACAAAACATGGTTACCTGTAAACTTAGACAATATGAAAGTGGTTGTGCTTTATAGGCCTGACTCTGAATACTCTAGGGCAGTTGATGAGTTTGCGAGAGAGTTTACCCAACGCTATCCCGATAAAAAGATCGAGTTAATAAGCGTTGACACCAGGGATGGCTCTGCGACGGCCTCGCTCTATGACATTTTGAGGTATCCTGCTGTGCTGGCTCTCTCGGACGATGGACGAGTAATCCAGGAATGGCATGAACAAAGATTACCCCTTATCAGTGAAGTTTCTTATTACGCTGGCGCATAAGATTTGTTATACTTTTAGATAAAGCGTTCCATTTTGGGATAGCGGCTATCAACCGCGAATGCTTTGGGAAGAAATCCGCCACCGGAGAGTAGAACCCAACGGTAAAGCCCGTAATAACTTAATTAAGTGCTAGGTGAGATTGTGCTCTCATTTGGAAGCCAGATGGTACCTCCCGAAATTGGGATCTGGCATTCAGATGAGAGTTTTATATATCTAGGAGGAAAATAATTTGAAATTTAAGTCCGGTAACAGGCGAAAACCAGCTGAATACGAAAAGGATCTTGTAACACAGTGGAAGAGAAATAAGACTTTCGAAAAATCAGTTGAACAAAGACCGACAGATAATTCGTATGTATTTTATGACGGGCCACCTTTTATAACCGGCGTACCCCACCATGGCACGCTTCTTTCATCTATCGTGAAAGACGCGGTGCCCAGGTACTGGACGATGAAAGGGAAGCGCGTAGAAAGAGTTTGGGGCTGGGACTGCCATGGCTTGCCGGCGGAAGTGTTTACGGAAAAGAAGCTTGGGATTACAGATAGAAGGGATATAGGGACTAAAGTCAGCCTGGAAGAGTATATCCTAACCTGCCGCGAGAATATGGTCCAGACCGGATCACTATGGGAAGATACCATAGACAGAGTCGGAAGATGGGTGGATTTTAGGGGTGCCTACAAAACCATGGACAAAGACTACATGGAGTCAGTCTGGTGGGCTTTTTCTGAGCTCTATAAGAAGGGAAAGATCTATGAAGGAGAAAAAGTACTTCTTTATTGCATACGCGACGCGACGCCTATTAGCAAGGCTGAGGTGGCTATGGACAACAGTTACAGGGATGTAACTGATCCAAGCGTGTACGCTAAATTCAAACTGGCCGGAGAAGACGCTCATCTGCTTGTATGGACAACTGTTCCCTGGACGCTTTTAGCTAACACCGTTTTAGCCGTCAATGAAAAGTCTGTTTATGTGAAAGTTAGCTTAGGGTCGGAAAAACTTATTATTGCTAAAGAATTAGTTCAAAAGGTACTGACAGATGAGAAGCACCAAACCTTGGACTTTAAGATACTTGAAGAACTTAAAGGCAAAGAACTTGTCGGACGCAACTATGAACCGTTCTATAAAGATTGGGGGGAAGGGGCGCATATTATACATCACGCCGATTTTGTAAGCATGGAAGACGGCACTGGAATAGTGTCCCAAGCTCCTGCTTACGGCGAGGACGATTATCAACTATCCAAAATGCAGAATTTTCCGGTCGCATCAGTCATAGACGATAACGGCATATTAACTGAAAGCGAGTGGGCAGGAAGCCGGGTGTGGGATGTCGATAAACAGATAGCAAAGACATTGTTCTCCCAAGGCAAGGTTTGGAAAATAGAATATTATAAGCACAGTTATCCTCACTGTCATCGCTGCGGAACCAAGCTGATCTACAGAGCTCATCCGAGCTGGTTTATGGACGTTGAAGGCCAAAAACAGCTTATGTTAGAGCAAAACGGAGATATAAATTGGTTTCCGAAGCATATAAAACGAGGCAGGTTTGAAAAGACAATTCAATCTGCCCCTGACTGGAATATAAGCCGCGACAGATTTTGGGCGACAGCAATACCGGTTTGGAAGGGCACGGATAATAACGGTAAAATTCATACAAAGGTTATCGGTAGCTACAAAGAGCTTAAAGACCTGTCAGGTATAGAACTTGATGATTACCACAGACCATGGGTAGATGATGTAACATTCACAATAAATAACGTCAAATATAAGAGGATAGACAAAGTCTTGGACTCTTGGTTTGAGTCTGGAAGCATGCCTTTTGCTCAGCGGCATTATCCATTTGAAAACAAACAAAAATTTGAAGAAAGCTTTCCGGGCGACTTTATATCGGAGTATGTAGGGCAGGTACGGGCATGGTTTTACTATCTTCACACTATCAGTATGGGGATTTTCGATAAAAATTCATTTAACAACGTTATCGTAACGGGTACGCTTTCCGGCAATGACGGAAGAAAAATGAGCAAGAGTTATGGAAATTACACCGATCCGAACGAATTAATGGATAAATACAGCGCTGACGCATACAGATTTTTGCTTTTAGGATCACCACTTTTAAACGGTGAGGATTTTTCATTAACCGACAAAGATGTAGCTGACATACATCGAAAATTAAGTATGGTCTGGAATATGTATGATTTTTTTACGCTTTATGCGGAGGTTGATAAATGGCAGTGGAACGGACATATAGCTCCTCCAGAGGGTATGTCCAACACCTTAGATCGGTGGATTATATCTCGAGTACATAAACTTGGCGAGCAAGTTGACACGCATATGCAAAAATACGATATCCCGAACGCCATAAAGTTGATCATACCGTTCATTGAGGATGCTTCAAACTGGTATGTGCGCAGAAGCAGGAAGAGGTTCTGGAAGAGCGACAATGACGAAGACAAAGACAATGCCTATGCAACCCTACACTATGTCCTAGCCACTTTATCGGCAATTTTAGCACCTTTCACGCCGTTTTTATCCGAGGAGCTCTATCAGAGATTAACCGGAGGTGAAAGCGTGCATCTTCTTGATTGGCCCGAGTTTGGCCACGTTGATGAGCTTTTGATCAGTGACATGAAAAAAGTTCGAGCTTTCATTGCCGATGGTTTGGCTGTGAGAGCGACAGAAGGGATAAAAGTCCGCCAGCCCCTCAAATCTGTAACCATACCGGAAGTGCCTGATATTTACAAAGAAATGATTCAAGAAGAACTTAATGTTAAAGAAGTTAAATTAGACAAAAAGCTAAAAAGTGTAAAGCTTGACACTAAGATTGACGCAGAGCTTAGAGCCGAGGGCCAGGCCAGAGAAGTTATCAGGTACGTCCAAAATGCTCGCAAAAAAGCCGGACTGAATGTTGACGACAGAATAACTTTAACCCTGTCAACGACCGGGAAACATCTTCAAAAAGCAATAGATAGCTACAGTAGCCAAATCATGAAAGAAACCCTTGCCGTCAACGTCGGCAAGGAGGAACAAAGTTATAAAGTAGTTGTTGTTATTGACGGCGAAGAACTGACTATATCTTTACAGAAGAGCTAACCTCTGGTAATATCAATTAGTAATTCAGGGAGAGAGTTCGGTGAAAAAAGCGGTTATTAATACTGGCGGTAAGCAATATCTTGTTTCCGAAGGGGACGAGCTGGATGTTGAGATGATAAATTCCGGCAAAAAAGATACGGAGTTCGACCCGATTTTAGTTTATGAGGACGGCAAAGTTAATATTGGTGATCCACTGGTTAAAGGTTATAAAGTCACAGCAAATATTCTAAATGAAGAGGTGCTCCAGCAGAAAGTAACTTCAATTCGCTATAAAGCCAAAAAACGAGTCCATAAGCTCAGGGGACACAGGCAAAAGCAAACAAGAATAAAAATAAAATCCATAAAATAATAAATAATTTGTGGATAAGTTAAATTTTTAAAAAATATTAATGTAAAAAAGTCTACGTTATTTTAAACATTAACAGATTAATTTAACAAGAAATCTAAAATTAACTGGGTAACTCTTTTAAATGTTGATAAATACACATCAACATTTTTTTATATTTGGCTATTTTTGATCATATTTTTTTAAGTAATATTTTGTGTTCAATTTACTATTGACCTCTGTTTTTATTAGGAGGATAATGTAATCAGGTTATTCAAACAAAAATTAAAAAATAGCCAAAACAAAAATTAAAAAAATCAAGACCAAATGTTTTTTTCAAAAAATTTATTCAATTTTCCTGGCTTTTTGCTTAGGCATTTAAGTCTTTTTTTGGTCTTGGTTTTGCTATCTTTCGGGGTGTTTTCTTATACGCGCGCGGGCGCACCTGAACAAGTCTTTGCTGCAACATCCTCAAATTTAAATTTTCAAGGCAGGCTATTAAACAGCAGCGGCAGCGTAGTTTCAGACGGTTACTACAACCTTGAATTTAAACTTTTCAATGCTAGT
>JBBDZT010000034.1:0-19454 GCA_040900025.1 Saccharimonadales bacterium (SeqCode) | reverse complement strand
TCATTACACGTGCCGGTTTTTACGCTACGCCTATCATCTACCCTATAAGCCGTATCCCGGATGAATTTTTTCAAAAATTGTTACTATTGAACCCTATGGCACAGGCCATCCAAGATGCCCGCTATGCTGTCATAACTCCATCCACTGTGACCACCAGAGGCATTCTTGATGGAGGCTGGCTGATGTTCATCCCATATATATTAACGATCATGATCTTAGTATTTGGGCTTTGGTATTTTCGTAAGGAATCAAAATATTTCGCGGAGAATGTGTAATGGCAGAAGACAAATCAGCTGATATTGCCATTAAAGTGGATAATGTCAGCAAGACATTCAAACTCCCCCACGAAAAACATGGCTCGCTTAAATCCGCAATCATTAATTTTCGCCGCCAGCGGACCTACGAAATTCAAAAAGCTTTAGATGACATATCTTTTGAAATCAAGAAAGGCGAGTTTTTTGGGATTGTTGGCCGGAACGGCAGCGGAAAAAGCACCCTGCTTAAATTAATGGCCGGCATCTATACACCAGATAAGGGTGAGGTAAAAATCAGCGGCAAACTAGTTCCGTTTATCGAACTGGGTGTAGGCTTCAACCCTGAACTAACCGGTCGTGAAAATGTTTTCCTAAATGGTGCGCTTTTAGGCTTTAACAGAAAAGAAATGTCGGCCATGTATGACGAAATCGTAGACTTCGCAGAGCTAGAGAAATTCATGGATCAGAAATTGAAGAACTACTCATCGGGTATGCAGGTCCGTCTGGCCTTCTCTATAGCCATACGTGCCCAAGGCGACATTTTGCTGTTGGACGAGGTCCTGGCGGTCGGCGACAGTGCGTTTCAGAGAAAATGCTACAGGTTCTTCGAAGATTTAAAAGGCTCTAACACTACAGTAGTACTGGTCTCTCACAGTATGGGAACAGTACAGAGATTCTGTACGTCGGCAATTCTTATCGACTCTGGGGAAATTGTGAAGAAAGGGAATTCACAGGAAGCAGCAGACGCATACAGAGAAATTAATTTATCAACATACGATAAAGGCGCACCAAAGATAAAGGACAAAAATAATACTGTCAAAGTGAAAATCATTGAAAAAACAAAGGATAAAATAATTTTTCAAATGGAACATCGAGAAACCAAAAAAGAAGATTATTACTTCGGATTTAGTTTAGTCAAAGATGGTGTAACATTCGCTGAACTGAGCAGCTTCGACAAACCCAATGCGATTAAAGACAATACTTTAAAGTACGAACTAAGTACAGCTGACCTGAACGCGGGTATTTACGAAATAAGTGCTACGTTATTTACAACCGAAGGAAGAGAAGCAGTGGCCTATACTCGCGTGAAACCACAATTTATTATTAAGGGGCTAGACGAAACCAGAGGCGGAGCCATAAGACTTAACAAGACTTGGGTTGATTGAAGCTATTTTTGTCTATGGGTAGACTTATTTAAGTAGCGTAGAGGTACAGTCACCCTCCAGCTCCGAGAGTTAAGTATAGAGTCAAGCATAGATTTATTTTTTTGAGAGCATTCCCTTTCTTTTTGCAAGCTTCTACTCAATTCAACTATCTTTGCCTGCAATTCATCTGCTAGCTCAGACTTTTCCCTCTTTTCTCTCACTACACACGAGATAATCTCTGCAGATTCAATCGGTTCAGGCAAGTAGTCATAATCTTTCTTATAAAATCTTTCCATTTTTTTTAAGTAGTCGACTTCATTATTGGCTCGATCTATTTTTTCTAAAGCGTCAGCTACACACTCATTGTATGCTTTAGGGTTGTCTAGTAATGCGAGCGTCTGATCCAAGCTCTTTAGCATTGACTCATAACTATCAGATACTGAAGGTAATTTTTTAAAACTCTCCTCAGGGAAAAATCGATCATTGTATACCGATAAACCTATCGAACCAGAAAAATAACTCTCTATAAAATAGCCGTCAAAGCCTTCTCCAAAAGTGAGACAGAACTTTGCGCGTCCAACTAACTTTTTATATTTATCATAGGTAAGGCCCCTAATCTCTTGAGTTTTATATTTTTCTGATGATTCGATCTTCTCTATAATTTTTTCTTTCAAAGGATGATGATCAGGGGAGTAAACGATTAGATCTTCCTTATTTTCAAAGGGCACTACGTCATATTGGCTCTTATCATTAAAAACAGATAAATGGTGGACGGGCGTATGGTAATTGTTGCTTAGTTCTTGAGTCGCATATTTTTTATGAGCAGTCGTCTGCGTCACGTACGGAGATAATAAAAATAAGTTCGCAAACTCAGGCACCGGTTTGATCAGTTCAATATTTTGAGTCATCACGTTTACGTGTACATGATTAACTTGTTCAACATATTCTGCATATTTAGAGGTATTCAAGGCACTCATTATTACATTAATGGAGTTTTCTGGCATTTGAAGCAGAAGTCTCTTCGGCTTTACCCAGCTTCTAATAATCTCCTCAAAACTATAAATTTTCTCGGAGTTTTTAAATAAATCATTCCGCCTGTAAGTTTCAAAACCTGGATAGACACAAACAACGACATCCGAATTATGCAAATGAGAAAATCTTCGAGATTCTTTACATTGGGAAAATATGGACATTATCCCACCGTTCACCCTTTTCTTCTCTGGCACGAAGTAAATAATCAGATTGCTTCGCTTCATCTACGTATTATAACTTACACGGAGTACAGTATTCGGCTACACTAGAATGAAGGCAATACATTGGAGTAGAAGTTTTAATCATTAATATGGCAAGAATCAACGTTACCAAAACCTTCATACCTCCCATGGAGGAATACCGGGAGTATTTGTATAAAATCTGGTCGAGCGGCCAGCTGACCAACCAAGGCCCTCTTTTGCACGAGTTTGAAAGTAAAGCCAAGGAATACTTGGGTGTCGACTACTTCCACTTCGTAACAAGCGGCACAGTGGCATTGCAGGTTGCACTCAGGGGATTAGGCATAAACAATGGTGAAGTCATAACTACCCCCTTTTCCTATGTCGCTACGACCTCGGCGATACTTTGGGAAAAACTCAATCCTATTTTTGTAGATATAGATCCAAATACGTTGTGTATTGACGCAGATAAGATAGAAGCTGCCATAACGACGGATACTAAAGCCATAATGCCTGTACATGTGTTCGGGATACCATGTGATATAGATAAAATCAAAGTCATTGCCCAAAAACATAATTTAAAGGTAATTTATGATGCTGCTCATGCGTTTGGAGTGAAGTACAGAGGAGGTTCACTAGCAAAACACGGGGATATATCCGTATTAAGCTTTCATGCTACTAAACTGTTCCACACAATCGAAGGGGGCGGTATTATCGTGAATGATAAGAAATTAAGCGAGACCATCGAGTTGATGAAAAGGTTCGGCCATCAGAACGATGATCATTATCTGCTTGGTATAAATGCCAAACCTTCCGAATTTCAAGCAGCGATGGGGCTATGTAACTTTAATCACATTGATAGCATTATTGAACAAAGAAAAGTCGTTGCTGAACTATATGATCGATTACTCGGAGCCAGAGTAGAAAGACCGGAAATCGCAAGCGACCGAATAGAGTACAACTACGCTTATTACCCTATAATTCTTAAATCTGAAGAGGAACTCTTGAAAGTGGTAAGCTCGCTTGAGGAGAAGGACGTTTCTCCGCGCAGGTATTTTTACCCGTCTTTGAACACCTTGCCGTACTTAAAAAAACAGCAACATTGCCCCATATCCGAAGACGTAGCCCGACGGATTCTTTGCTTGCCTCTGTACTCTGATCTCGCGTTAAATGATGTTGAGAAAATCAGTAAAATTATTTTAGAAAGCCTTATCTAATGATAGATAAGAGAAACGTTCTAGTTTTTCCTTGCGGTTCCGAAATAGGGCTGGAAATCCATAACTCTCTCAGATATTCTACTCATTTCACAGTATTCGGCGGCTCCTCGGTGGATGACCACGGGATGTTCGTATTCGAAAATTATATCGGAAGTATGCCTTATATTGATGACCCAAGGTTTACGCAAAAACTAAACGACGTCATAAAAAAGTATGGGATAGATTTCATCATACCTGCACACGATAGCGTAATAGTGAAGCTGGCCCGCGAAAAGGCCAAAGGTAGACTGGATTGTGATGTCATAACCTCGCCGGCACCAACCTGTGAATTGACAAGATCAAAATTGAAAACTTATAAGCGCTTTGCTGGGGTAGTGCCGGTACCGAGGGTATATGAATACCCTAATACAATCTCATCAGATGATTTCCCCGTTTTCTTGAAGCCGGATGTGGGCCAAGGATCAAGAGGGATATATACTGCTAAGTCTCATGATGAACTGAACTTTTATAAGAAGCTTGACCCCTCTCTCTTGATACTTGAGTTACTCCCTGGCCAAATGTACACGGTAGAGTGCTTCACCAGCCGTAATGGTGAACTTATCTTTTGCGAGGGCCGGGAACGAGCTAGGGTGCAAAACGGCATAAGCGTGAATACTTACACTGTTGAGAACCCGACTTTTACCGAAATGGCGGGCCGCATTAATGATGAGATCGAACTAAGAGGTGCCTGGTTTTTCCAGGTCAAAGAAAGCAGTGCCGGCGTTTTAACTTTGATGGAAGTAGCTCCAAGGATCGCTGGGACTATGTCCTTGCTCCGATCGAAGGGCATCAATCTAGTTTTAATGAGCCTGTTTGAGGCCTTGGAGTATGGTATTGACGTAGTTAAGAACGACTATCGGATCGAGGTAGACAGAGCACTCGGTAATTCTTATCAGCACGATCTAAACTACAGACATGTTTATTTGGATTTCGACGACCTGGTTATCCATAAGGACAAGGTCAACCCCTTGGTGATGGCCTTTGTCTTCCAGTGTATGAATAATAATGTCAAAATCCATCTTTTGACGAAGCATAAGGAAAATTTGGAAGATAGTCTGAACAAGTATAGATTAAATGGGTTATTTGACGAATTGATCTGGCTAAAAGACGGCGAGCAAAAACACACATATATAAAGGAAAAAGATTCTATTTTTATCGATGATTCTTTTTCAGAGAGGAAAACAGTCAAGGAAAAATGCAATCTACCTGTCTTTGACGCCCATATGATTGAAGGTTTAATGGAGAAGTTCTAATTGATATGAAAAAGGTGTCTAAAATTGATGATGAGAACCTCAAAGCTATCAGGGAAAACGTCAGCCGCTTCATAAAAGGGTGTGCAAAAAAGTATGATAAAAGTGGGGAATTAGTACTGGACATAGCACCTCAAGTCCACGAAGGCGCAAAGTCTTATTTTAAAAAATCAACGGTTCAGACCTTGGATATAGATGAAGATGCCGGAGCCACATACACCGCGGATCTATGCGAAAATAATAGTCATCTAATTTCTGATAATCATTTTGACTACGTGGTTTGCACGGAAGTCTTGGAACATACTCTTCAACCGTTTGATGCAGCTGCTGAAATAGAAAGAATACTCAAGCCGGGGGGCCTTGCACTTATTTCAGTCCCTTTCAATTTTCGGATTCATGGACCTTTACCTGATTGCTGGCGCTTTACAGAACACGGGCTCAGAGCATTGTTCAAAGACTTCGAAATTATTCAGCTTACACCACTTGAATCGCAGAACAGGTTTTTAATGCCTATACACTATACTCTTATCGTCAAAAAGGATTTTCAACTCCGGGACTATTCAAAGTAACTCGTATAAGTTTTTCAATATTTTCGGCTCTGTTGTGTGAGGCACGAATACAAATGCTGGGTAATTGCGGACATCGGCTGGAGGCTCGGTCAGCTTATAACGATTTGCTTTGTTTTTGAATAGCGCGTAATTAAAACTGAGTTGGTCCCTTTTACTGAAACGACATATTTGCTCCCACCAATTTTCCATTACTCGATTAAGCTTCGGGTGGTTGAGATTAAAAAGCATAACTCCATTATTTGCTAGGTCAGAGGTATCAAAGTTTATGCTGTCATAAAACTGCAACTGTTTTTTTAGGATTTCAACATCGTCTTTGCCCAAATCAATGCAGGCTTCCAGTTCCTCATGAAGAGACTGGCGATGAGGATGTGTAGCGTTCCCAATAGGCCTACCTGATTTAATAAATTCATCAACAAGAGGAGCTAAATCGCCAACAATCATCATGCTAGCATCCATCCATACGGCCACTTCGTAACTTTTTAGTAATACATGTGGGTGGGTTTTAGGGTAGCGAGTTGCACGAGAGCTGTCTGTTTTGAAGTCAGGCTGATTAAGTTTCCTCACATCAAAAACACCCATTCCATCAATAGGGTCATCGGAGTAGGCGATATAATCAAACCGTTCGTCGATAATTTCCGGCAATTTTAACAGATCATAATTTTTGGTAAGGGAAGTATATACTGCGATACGTCTTGGCTTTCTGACCGTCCTGTATCGTTTTATTTGACTTTTGTATTCTTTGATATTGGTTATCCGATTCAATACACTCACATTCATTCTTATGTGGAGCTTAACCCATAGTGGCGTACTAGACTGATTTCCTAAATCATAATAAGTAGATTGCCACCGCTTTAGAGCTTCAGGCCAATCTTTACGGTCATTGGCGATTTCTGCGAACTCCATCCTTAACCAGGCGTCGTTCGGATATCTCTCCAAGCCCAACGCAGCAAATTCGTTGGCTCGCTCAAAGTCCCTCAATTGCCTCAGAGACTTAATGAATCCTACCCAAGTAGAAGCCGGTGCGATATCCTGATATGAATCAATAATTAGTTGCCAGCGCTTGACTGCTTCAGGCCAAGCCTCTGCTTCAACCGCAAGCTGAGCGTGAGCCTCCAAAAGGCTCAGGTTCTCAGGATGTAATCTTAGGCCTTCTCGCATCAATCTTTCGGCCTTGGCGTGTTTACCGATTTTCGAATACGCCTGAGGCAGGCGTACGTAGGCAGTGGTAGCCTGATCCTTATCCCACTTGTAGAGAATTTTCTGCCATCGCTGAATTGCCTCATCCCAATCCTGCCTGGCATGGGCGATTTCCGCGAACTCGTTCATAATTCCGATATGTTTCGGAAAAAGACGGAGTGCTTTCGAAATTGCCTCCTCGGCCCTGGCATATCTTCCTTGGCGCCGCAGAGAAATGCTTAAGCGGACCCAAATATTGGCCGGTGTATCATCTCCAAATTCTTTAACGATAGTATGCCATTTCTTTTCGGCGGCTGGCCAATCTCTTTTCTCGGTAGCAACGCCTGCTTCAAAAGCGGCGTTTAACAAACCTTTTGCCCGTTCCCTGATCTTAGCGTGTGATGCCTTAAATAATCTTTTGGAGATGTAAGCCATAATAACGAGCATAGCTTAATTGATGTCCATTAATCCAGTCCAGAACTCTAGCAAATATTTGGATGTATTAATTATAGGCGCTGCTTGTAAAATAAGTATTGTGCACAGAAAACCAGCAAGCTCTATTATTAACTCCAAAGCCTTGAAAGTAGTGGTTGGACTGAGGAAGATAAAAACCCTGCCAAAAAAGGCCTTAGCCAAATTGCGGAGTAAGAGACGATCGGTACACTTCGTCTATCTAAAAAGCCGGGAATTTTACGGATCGACAGTTATGAGGGTGAACCAATTATCAGAAATTGCCAAGGACGTTGCTCATAAACAAGAGATCGAAGCATCTGCCCTTAATACCGAATTCAATAATTCAATCCTAATACTTACTAAATGGGCTCTTGAGGGACTTAATGTCGAGGCACTAGATAAACTTAAGAGCCGACAGAATGTACTAATATTTGATCCCGTAGATGCCTTTTTACCCGCTGAAAAGGCAAAATATGCCGATATTATTGTTGCGGCTTCAAGAACTGCCCTTCATGATTACTCCTCACTATTCAAGAATAAGAAGGTTATGCTGGTAGACCATCATGTAGACCCGAGACTAAAGATTCTTGACTGGAGTTATCAGCCGAGCGCTTTGAAGTCTGGGTATTTCGGCGAGCTTGTAAATACTTTTTCAACCGCGGCTATTGAAAAGAAGGTGGACTTTATTCAAATTAGTACCAATAAACAAGAGAACGACTGGCTGGAGCTACTACCTAAATATAACCTCCATTACGCCATTCGGCAGATTGACCAAAAAGATAATCATAAACCTTTCTTGAAAGGATTTACTGCAGCACACTGCGGGTCTAACATATTAGTTCAGGATTCACAGGAAGAAGCAGTACACTGGTTGGGCGAGGATTATCCCTATTTGATAAAAGGTGAAGTTACTGAGAAAAAGATCCTTGATAAACTTAAATATATTGAAAAGACATTTGGAACAAGTATATGGAGCAGAGCGATGGATAGAATGATAGAAATCCGAGAAAAGACCTCAGAGCAGGCCATTGGGCAACAAATTAAGAATCTATTCGATGAGGCTAATAGTTTATGAAGGTTTTGGTATTGTCGCATAGTTCAGAGCTGGCTGGGGCTGAGAGGTCCATGTTGGATCTTTTCGACCACTGGGCAAAAAAAGGGCTTGTAGAGCCTCACTTTATAATCCGACGGCCTATAAAGAACCTAGCGCCTGAACTACGTAAACGCGGGTGGGGCTATACAGCCATTCACTACACAAATTGGTCCCAACGCAACCCGTCTAAGCAGGCCGAAAGCGTACACAGGAATGCCTTGTTCAATACCCAAGCTGTATTTAATATAGAGGAGCTTATAAAGGAGCTGCAGCCAGACGTGGTAATGACCAACACCATTGTCGCGCCGTGGGCAGCATTGGCGGCACACTTTCAGAAAGTACCCCACATTTGGTTCGTGCGCGAATACGGTGACACCGACCATCAGCACGTATTTGAGCTGGGCCGAGAAAACACATATCAAGATGTCGACAGTCTTTCCGGGCTGGTTGTTACAAACTCCAAAAGCCTGGCTCAATACCTGCGGCAATATATAGATAAAAACAAGATAACCCCGCTTTATACTCCATTTAATCTTGACTATCTAAGGCAAAAAAGTCTTCAGCCGGCAAAAAATCCATATAAACGCAAAGGCAGTCTTAAGCTAGTTATAACCGGTAAAATTACTCCATCCAAAGGACAATCCGAAGCCACAGAAGCTGTCGGCAGACTAAATAAAATGGGGCACGATACAGAACTTTGTATTATAGGAACCCCAAAAGAACCTGGGGATGATGAGCCGCTAAAAAATATTATCGAAACCCATAGTCTCGGCGATAAAGTTCATCTGATCGGCGAACAATCAAACCCATTAGCCATACTTAGGTTCGCCGATGTGGGTATAATGGCCTCTCAGCAAGAGGCTTTTGGCAGAGTAACTTTCGAGTATATGGTGGTGGGTCTGCCAGTAGTAGGGTCAAATTCTGGAGCCACTCCGGAAATGATTGAAGATGGCAAGAACGGTTACCTCTACAATAATGGTAGCGTTGATAGCTTAGTGGACCAGCTTATTAAGTACGCAAGCGACAGGAGTCTCGTGAATGTTCACGGTGAGGCCGCTCAAAAAAAAGCCGAACTTATGATGAAAGGTCAGCATAATGCCGATGCTCTGATGGATACTGTAATAGCTATGGCCAAAGACAAAGATAAGCACTTATCACAGCCATTAAATTTTTCACACCGATGGCTGGAGTATCCTGACATAGCCAAGCAATACATAGAGGATACAGGTTCAGTATCTTTGGGACGGCTGACTTATCAGCGCTTAAGGCATAGGGCCAAGCTGGCATATCTTTGGGTAGCTGCGCCATTTGGCAATCATAAAAGATACAAATAATGAGTCATAAAGTTACGATAGTCATCCCTATTTATGCCGACTGGCCCTCCCTCAAGGACTGCTTAAACTCCCTTAACCAGCACCTGGATAAAAGGCATAGAGTTCTACTGATTAATGACAGCGGCCCGGAAGCAGAACTCTTAGAAAAGAATATCAAAAAAGAAATAGCCGACTGGCCAAACTTTGAATACTTTAGGAACGATAAAAACTTGGGTTTTGTTAAGACTTGCAACAAGGCGGTAATGGGCCTCGATAAAACTGACAATGACATACTGCTCCTAAATAGTGACACCAAGGTTACCAAAGGCTTTTTGGAAGAAATGCTTGGGGTCCTTTACAGCCAAAAAAATATCGGTACCGTCTCGCCCCGGAGCAACAACGCCAATAACTGCACCATACCGCTTGCGGCGTTCATAGACAAAAAGAATCTAAAGTCTGAAAGATCTTACGCTATATTCCAAAAACATAAAGACAAATTCCCCCGCTATCATATAATGCCAACAGCCAATGGCTTTTGTATGCTGATTAGGCGCAGCCTTATTAAAAAGTACGGTCTTTTTGACCCGGCGTTTGGCGCAGGCTACGGCGAAGAAGTCGATTTTTGCCAACGGATTGCCCAACACGGTTGGCTAAGCGTTTTAAGCAACTGGGCTTTCGTATTTCACCTAGAAGCCAAGAGCTTCTCGCTTGAAACTAAAGCAAAGCTGCTTGAAGAAAGACGCAAGATGCTCCAGGAGCGGTGGCCTAAGTTCAAGCCGGCCATAACGGAAGATATCGAGAATAGCCTTCTTGAGGAAAAGAAGTTATTGGGGAAAGATGCTGGCACGGAAATTCCCTACAACCTAAACAGGCCGACCGTCACCCTGAAAAGGCTTATTCGCCGCAATAAACACATTCACCGGCTGGCACAAGCCTTAAAGACTCGTCTGGCCGGGCCATCCCGTCAATAGTGACGAACTAGTAGGTGTAGAGGAATACTATTTCAGGGCTCGAATTCTTGCTATCATCAAGATAGTAATAGCTCCCGCGTTTTAGTCCGATTCCCTGGTTACCGTCACCATCCCAATCTCCTGTGACAACCTTGTCCGTTGTTCTGCCCATAGATACATAAAATTCCGTACTATTCCTATTGTTAGTATCTAAATAGTAGGAGGCACCACGCCTTAGGCCGATATTGTCATCCCCATCACCATCCCAATCCCCGATTATTAGCCCATCCGTAGTGCGGCCCATGCCGAAGGCAATTTCAGCTGAACCGTTCAAATTGCCGTCTAAGTAGTACTTGTTGCCGCGCCTAAGCCCTATCTCATCTCTACCGTCATCATCCCAGTCACCGACAAAGACAATATCATCAATCCTTCCAATCGCAACTTTAATTTCAGCTTCACTATCATGGCCATTGTTCAGGTAATATATATTTCCTCGTTTAACACCTACAGTGTCGCGTCCATCTCCGTCCCAGTCTCCGACAATAGTCTTATCGGTAGACCTACCGTATCTGAAACTAACTTCAGCCGTTCCGTTCATGTCCCGGTCAAGGTAATAGACATTACCGCGCCTAAGCCCAATCTCGTCTCGTCCGTCATCGTCCCAATCGCCGACGATCAGCCCGTCTGTTGTGCGGCCCAACCCGAATGATGCATCTTCTGTGCCGTCATTATTATTATCAAAGAAGAAATCCGCACTCCGTCTAACAGCCGGAGTTTCTTCGCCGTTACCATTCCAGTCACCAGTGAAGACCGTATCCTTAGAGGTATCTATCAGAGGATTGCCAAACCATAGCTTAAAGAACTTAACGAAATTGTAGCTACCTGTGTAATACCTACCCTTAGTACCGTATACGGGTAAACCGAAAAGACCGTCTGGGTTATTGTAAGCATGCGGGGTATAACAATAAAGCGCAGACGTTGCGGCGCTGAATAGTCTGTGGGTGCGGTAAGCAACATCATCCTCATCATAAAACGTTACATTTGTACCAGGGTACAAGTGGGGTTTATAAAAATTTTTCTCCGTTCCACAGGTCCAGCCGTTATTGTTCCACCACGTATTATTGCCATTTGCCCGCTCGTAATGATAGCGAAGAACCCAAACTCCGAAATCGATCTGATAATAAAATCCAGTGCTACTACAAGAGCCTTCTGTTGGGCACCCATAACCCATAGCATTGTCAAGTTGCCAGCTAGTCGGGTTGGTAGTGGTTATTAAGCTCTGTTCTTTTTGGAGTGTGGCCAAAATGGCCTGCGGATTTATATCATATACTTTCCCGGCATAGTAAATAATATGAGAAGCTGGAATAGTTTGGTCACAGGGCGCTCCAGCAGCGGTATACCACTCACGTTCTGTACTCTCAGCTCCGTAGCAGTCTAATTTAAAGCTCTTGGATTTAAGGCCGCTACCCATTCTTTCTAGGAAGGACTGTATCTCGCTTTTGGACATAGTGCTTGTGTTTCTAAATATGGAATTATCAATCAGCCGCGCTCCATCGTAAGCCTGTGCTTTTGGATACACCTGCACAAAAATAACTACCATAGCCACACCTAAAACTGAAATAAAGAAAATCCTCTTCTCCATCAAGTGTTTTATTGCAGCGAGCATTTATTTAAGCCTCAAGGGTATTTCTACAATATTAACTTCTCTGCCGTCGTCTAGTGTACTAAATACATCTAGCCGGCCCTTCGCTCCTTCGGACTTGAATTCAAATTTTCCTGAAAATTTTCCGTCTATAACCGGAATACTGCCCCCGGCGATAACACCCACAGCATCATCTATCAATCTATATGAAATACTATTGGTTTTTGAAGAGCCACTTATTATTGATCCAGTTTTAACCAGCGAGTTACTGCTAGGACGGAATACGGTGATATTGCCAGATTTTGAGGATATTCCTTTATCTTCACTCGGAATGTTTTCAGTTCCTGAGGTATTAATTATTCCCCCTTCTCCTTCGGTTGAGATTGGTTGCCTGCTTCCTTCCTTATGGGGCTTAGTATTATCTTGTGCTGTTTGGTTGCCAGTAAAACTAGTTATATTACCAAGTTCAAGCCCAATAGCTATTACAGCTAAGCCACCTAACCCCAGAGTGAGTAATCGTATCTTTAATTTAGAACGGTTTATTCGGTTCATGTCTTTATTTTTCTCCGCATCTACATCTTAACACCTTATTAGTCCCCACCAAATATATTCTGAAGAAACCCAAGCATTTTTTATATGAAATTTTATACAGATATATTACTTAATTCGAAAGACAGGCGGTTAAGGAGTGGCACATCTTTGATATATGTCGGTGTCTGGCGTAGAATATAATCTGTAACAAAATAATCTTTAAGGAGTGTATGAGTATATTTGCATATCTGGATCCAGGTACTGGCAGCCTCGTAATCCAATCTATTATTGGTGCAGTGCTGGCTATTGGAGTACTGCTTAAAACTTTTTGGTCAAGAATAGTCGCTCTTTTTAGCAAAGACAAAAAACCGGCTGAAAAGCCCAGAAAAAGCTCCGAATAATAAAAATGGCAGGAGCGAAAAACACCGGCTCTTTCCGTGACCCGAGCGGTTTCATTTTTACGGAGGCCGGCAAACTATACCGACAGGTGAATCTTTACTACAAAAAAGAGTATGATCACCTAATGGCCGGCGGCCTCTATAAGGAGCTTACTGATAATGGTCTGCTCATCTCACATCAAGAGGTTAACCACCAAGCCGTTACGGATGAATCATATAAAATCATCCAACCTGAAAAAATTGACTTCATATCCTACCCCTATGAGTGGAGCTTCAGCCAGCTGAAGGACGCCGCCTTGCTGACGCTGGAGATACAAAAGGTAGCGATGAGTAAAGGCATGAGCTTGAAAGATGCCAGTGCCTATAACGTCCAGTTCCATCAGGGCAAACCGATTTTTATAGACACACTGTCTTTTGAAATAATGGAGAAACCCAAGCCCTGGGTAGCCTATAAACAGTATTGCCAGCATTTTTTAGCCCCCCTAAGCTTAATGTCTTCTACAGATGTCAAGCTCTCAGAGCTTTTAAGAAGCAATATAGACGGGGTACCGTTAGAACTGGCCTCAAAACTTTTGCCTGGGCGCTCTCGCCTTAGCTTTGGTATGGCAGCTCATATCCATCTGCATGCGAAATCCCAAAAGCGACACGCGACTGCTACGAAGAGCAGCATCAAGACCAGGAGTATCAGCCAAAATGCCTTGCACGGTATCATCAGTAGTTTGAATAACGCCACCAAAAAGCTTTCATGGAAACCAAGCAAGACAGAGTGGGGAGAATACTACAGCTTCACTAACTACAACGACAAATCCTTTGCTGATAAAAAGAAAATCATTGATAAATTCCTGGATATTGCGAAACCAAAAAATGTCTGGGATCTAGGCGCCAACAACGGTCTTTTTAGCCGCATCGCGGCCGATAGAGGTATCAAGACCGTCGCTTTTGATATAGACCCGATTGCGGTTGAGGCTGATTACATTATGGTCAAGAAGAATAATGAGGAGGCAATTTTACCCATCCTTATGGATCTGACTAATCCCAGCCCCCCGTTAGGCTGGGCACACCAAGAGCGCGAAAGCCTGGAGCAGAGAGGACCCGTAGATATGGTATTCTCGCTGGCGCTCATCCACCACCTGGCTATATCCAACAACCTGCCGCTTGAATCGGTAGCAGACTACTTTGCCAGATTGGGGGAGTATCTGGTGATTGAATTTGTGCCGAAAGGTGACTCTCAAGTCGATATCCTGCTTGCTACAAGAGAAGACATTTTCCCTCATTACACAGAAGCCGGTTTCGAAAAGGCTTTTAAAACCAAGTATAAGATTATCGATAAAACCAAGATCAAGGGTTCAAAACGGACTCTTTATCTGATGGGAAAAAAATGAATCCCGTTAGAAGTAAGCATTTGAAAAAATCTGTCGATTCGCAAATAGAGGATCGGACTTCTAGCGGGATGAATCGACTTAGCGACTTGGTAAAGAGGCACGGCTTTAAGGTATATCCTCTGCTTTTTGCTTTTTTTCCTTTATTGTCATTCTACGGAGCAAATTCCAGCGAAATCCAGTCCGGCGGTTTTAACCTGGCTACTTTCATACTTTTCAATCTAGTTGTCTTGGCTGTCCTATGGCCGCTCGCCTTGCTGGTAATGCGCAGTTTGAGAAAGGCCAGCATACTGGCGGTCGTAATCTTGGCAATATTTTTTAGCTTCGGCCGCTTTCACGACCATCTTCAGGATTTCGTAATCAACACTCCCATAACCCCGCTAGGACCGACAAAAATCCTACTACTAGCGAGTGGACTCATATTACTCCTGGCCTGGTTTGGCATCAGGCGCCTTTCGCCTAAAGGGACTGACGTAACAAACCTGACGCTTACAATCGTGGGAGCGTATTTGTTCATTAGCACGCTGCTGTCGGTCGCTTTGCCGCAGCTTACGGCTGACCAGAAGGCTTCAAAAGCATCAGACAGTCCCCAGGCCAGCCTGGGCTCGAACATCGAGGAAGAAAACTTACCAGATATCTACTATATTGTTCTAGACGGTTATGCCAGATCGGACATTTTAAAAGCAAATTTCAATTATGATAATTCGGAATTCTTGAATTCTCTAAAGGGGCGAAAGTTCTATATTGCCGACAAGGCGAACTCCAATTATACCCATACTCATTTTTCAGTTTCATCTACCTTTAACATGAAATATTTGAACTATTTGACCAAGCAAATGGGCGAAGAATCGACCGACCGTTCTCCGCTGAGAGAATTAGTGCAAAAAAATGAGGCCGCAAAAATATTCAAGTCTATGGGCTATAAATATGTGGTCATCGGATCCCAATGGGCTTGGGGAGAGAGCAGTCCTATAGCCGATATAGTGGTAAAGACTAAAAAACAAGAAGACACCAAAATACTAAACATTACTTTGGATGAATTCGCCCTTGTGTACTTACAAACAACAGCCCTTAAGCCGTGGATATCATCTAGCCTGCGCGAAGGTTTTGTTGCCAAGATACTAGGAGCGTTTGATAGAACCGAAGAAGTTAGCAATATAGACGGGCCAACTTTTACCTTTACCCATATCCTTTCGCCGCACCCCCCATACTTATTTAATAAGGGAGGAATTATTAAGCAGACCAAGCTGGAAATCCTTAATCATGGCTTCTCGGACAGAAAGAAATATGCCGAACAAACAGAGTATGTGAATAAGCGGACACTTGAGATGATTGACACAATTCTGAACAATTCTGACAAACCGCCCATAATCATATTGGCTTCGGATCATGGCCCCGCAAGTTCGCTCGGACAAAGCGATTTTAATCAAACAGACCCCGCAAAGTTTGATCGGGAAGGGATCAAAGAAAGACACGGTATCTTAAATACCTATTATTTCCCAGACCGGAACTACTCTAAACTCTATCCAGACATCACACCGGTTAATAGTTTCCGCCTAATATTGGATCAATACTTTGGCCAGAAAAATCAGCTGTTACCCGACCGAAGCTATTTTTCTAACAACAAAGCCAACGAATACCGTCTATTTGACGTAACTGATTTAATAAAAAATTAAGTCGTGCTTTCTACAAGCGAAAGTAAGTACCGGCCGTAGCCGGATTTTTGCAAAGGCTCGGCTAGAGCTTTTAGCTGGTCGTCGCTGATAAATCCTTGTCGCCAAGCGGCCTCTTCTATACAGCCGATTTTAAGACCTTGCCTCTCTTCGATGACCCGGACGAACTCGGCGGCCTGCTGCATGGAATTGAAAGTTCCAGTATCCAGCCACGCCGTACCGCGGTCGAGCAAACTAACTTTTAGCTGTCCACGCTTACGATATTCTTCAAGTATCCCCGTAGTAATCTCTAGCTCGCCGCGGGCGCTAGGTTTTAAATTCTTGGCAATTTCAACAACCTGATTATCGGTAAAGTACAGCCCGCTGTTGGCATAATTAGATTTTGGGTGTTCTGGTTTTTCCTCAACTGATAGCACATTCATATTTTCATCGAATTCGTAAACGCCATACCGTTGCGGGTCGGTAACATGGGCCGCGAAGCCGACTGCACCGTCAATGTCAGTGTATTCTCTGAGCTTATCCATTTGGCTGCCATAAAATATATTATCACCCAGAATTAAGGCTACCTTGTCACTACCGATAAACTCGGCTCCGACGATAAAAGCGTCAGCCAGTCCGCGCGGTTCGGGTTGTGCGGCATAAGAAAATCTGCAGCCGAGTTTGCTACCGTCTCCCAGTAATTCTTGAAAGCGCGGCAGGTCGTGAGGGGTGGAGATTATTAATATGTCGCGAATACCGGCGCTAATTAGAGTACTAAGAGGATAGTAAATCATTGGCTTATCATAAATTGGCATCAGCTGTTTACTGATAGCCAGTGTAATTGGATATAAGCGGGTACCTGAACCTCCCGCCAAAATTATGCCTTTCATTGACTCAACTCCTTTTTTATATATTCTTTCAGATCTTCACGCCAATCTTTGGGTATGTAGCCAATCGACTCTAATTTAGATAGGTCAAAGCTACTATATTTTGGCCTTTCGGAGGATATTTTACCAGCGAAATATTCTGCTGCCGTAGTATCAACGACTCGTGTTTTAGAACCAGCTTCCTTTAGAATCGCCCGGGCAAAATCTGCCCAGTTTACCATGTCGCCACTATTACTGGCATTATAAGTTCCGTAAGGGGCTTTAGTATTCAGCAAATAATCAATGATTCGGGACAGTTCAGATGTAAAAGTCGGTCTGCCAAATTGGTCTGCAACGACTTTTAATTCATCATTTTTTTCGGCAGCGGTTAATATTGCCCTTGCGAAATTTTTTCCGTTACCGATTACCCATGACGACCGTACAATATAGTGCTTTAAGGTCTTGGCAGCTTTTAGATCACCGGCGGCCTTAGTTTTACCATAAACCCCGAGAGGCTTAACCGGCTCGTCTTCGGTATGAATTTTTTGCAGACCATCAAAAACATAGTCAGTAGAGATATGAACAAGTACCAAATCATTTTCAGTCGCTACGTTGGCTAAATTACCCACTGCCTTATCGTTAACTGACCAGGCAAGTTTTTCGCCTTCTGGGGTTTCTGCTCCGTCCACGTCGGTATAAGCAGCGGCGTTGATTATGACCTGCGTATCCGACCAGTCACGACTGTTAACGGCTTTTTCGTCAGTGATGTCCAATTCACTAGCGTCGGCCTTCTGAGCGGTCGGATATTTGGCCTGCAGTGCTAAACCCAACTGTCCGCTTGCCCCGGTAATAAAGATTTTAGAACCCTCCATACTTAGGTTGTGGCCGGCTTTGTGTCTTTTAGCAGCGGGTGGGTCTTGTCACGGTCAGACATCACGGCCTGGTCCAGAGCAATGGGCCACTTCACCCCAATGTCCGGATCGGCAAGATTAACCGATGTATATTCAGTCACCTTTTCGGGACTCCAGTGAGCATTGACGCTATAAAGGTAATAGGTGTCATCAACGAGGGTCTGATAAGAGTTGCCCACCCCGCGGGGCAGAAAGACCGCTTTATTGCTGTCCAGCTCAAAGGTCTCAACTTTAGCGAAAGTAGGCCCGGGCCGCAGATCAACGTAGGCTACGAAAACTTTACCGCTCACAACTGAAATGTATTTTTCCCAAGGCTCGGCGTGGAAACCGCGGGTAATACCCTTTTGCTTGTTGTAGGCCAGACTATTCTGGACCACTTCAAAATCGGTCGGCATCCCGGCGGCGACCAGCTTCTGACGGTGGAATTTTTCTTGGAACCAGCCGCGCTCATCGCCGACTCTGGTAACATCAAAAACTAGAAGTCCCGGAATGCCGGTCTGGTGAGCCGTAAATTCAGTGGTAGGTAAAGCCATTATCTGCCCAGCTCCTTGTATTTAGTTTCGGTTGCTTCTTTTTGCGGCCGCCACCAAGCCTCGTTCTGCTTATACCACTCGATAGTATCAGCCAGACCTTGTTTGAAGTCAGTATACTTGGGCTGCCAGCCAAGCTTGGTGCGCAGCTTGGTAGAGTCAATAGCGTAACGCAGGTCGTGGCCGGGACGGTCACTCACATGCTCATAATCGTCGGGAGCTTTACCCATCAGTTCCAAAATCAGCTCTACGACTTGCTTGTTGGTCTTTTCACCATCAGCGCCAATAAGGTATGTCTCGCCGATTTTGCCTTTCTCTAAAATGGCTAACACTCCCGATGAGTGGTCTTCAGCATGGATCCAATCCCGGATGTTTTCACCGCTGCCATATAGTTTTGGGCGCCGCCCGTCCAGAATTTCTGTGATTTGGCGGGGAATGAACTTTTCGACATGCTGGTAAGGACCGTAATTATTAGAACAATTGGAAACCGTAGCCTGGATACCGAAGCTTCTTATCCACGCCCTGACCAACATATCCGCCCCGGCCTTAGTGGCAGAGTAGGGACTGGAAGGACTATAAGGGGTATTCTCATTAAATTTGGGATCGTTTAACTCTAAATCACCGTAAACCTCGTCGGTAGAAATATGGTGCAGGCGCTTGCCGTGTTTATGTACTGCCTCTAGAACTTGGTAAGTCCCAACGACATTGGTGTTCACGAATGGCCAGGGGGAATGCACCGAGTTATCGACGTGGGTTTCGGCGGCAAAGTGGACAACACAGTCACTGTCCGCTACAGCTTTGTCGGTCACGGATTCGTCGCAAATATCACCTTGGACTAAAGCAGCACGCGCTGCATCTAGGCCGTCTAAATTCTT
>JBBDZT010000033.1:0-19755 GCA_040900025.1 Saccharimonadales bacterium (SeqCode) | reverse complement strand
ATAAACCAAACTTGCCACATTATCTATCTGTTAGAGGAACGTCCTCTAACCGTATAGAGAACATATTTGGTAATTCTAGTATATAAATAGTCTAGCTTTGTTAGACATAAATTATTTTCTAAGCCTGCTATTTGAAGTTGTTATCTGTCTATATCTTTTGCCCATGACCTCGTGAACATTGCTTATTACGACAAAAGCTTGGCGATCATATTTCTTGACGATTGATTTTAGTTTCTGTTCTTCAAAACGAGTAATTATAGAGAACATAACACCGTCAGAAATATGAGAAGACTGAGTATCTCCGTTTACATAAGTTATTTTTCTGCCCAATTCGTCCTCTATTGCACTCCCAAGCTCCTTGTAATTGTTGCTAACAATCCAAACAGATTTAGACTCATCCAAACCCTCAACGGTCAAATCAATTGTTTTATGTGCTACAAAGAAAGCTATTAAAGAGTACATAGCCTTCTCCCAGCCAAAGACAAAACCTGCGGAGCTTAATATAAAAAGATTAAGGAACATAATTATTTCGCCTACAGAAAAAACAGATTTTTTTCTGGCAAGAACAGCAACTATCTCGGTACCATCCAGGGTTCCTCCGTATCTTATTACTATCCCCACACCAACACCGATTATCGCTCCGCCAAAGACCGCTGCAAGAATTGGGTCGTCAGTTGCGGCGCTACTGGGATGAAAGAAAACAGTAAACAAAGAGAACACACTAACTCCGTAAAGAGAAGATATAGCAAATAATTTACCTAGGCGCTTAAGCCCTATCCATATAAAAGGTATGTTAAGCAAGAATAAGAATACTCCTAAAGGTATATTTGCTAAATGCGCCCCCATGATAGAAAGTCCAACTATTCCGCCATCTATAATATCGTTGGGCACTAAGAAGAACTCTATACCAACTGCCGCGATGGTAGCTCCTATCGTAAGGACAACTGCTCTTAATAATAAATCTGTATTTAAGTACTTAATCTACATACCTTTCTTCTGTTGAGTTAATGGCTATTTAGCTTTCAGGAAACGAACAGCATCTTCAAGCAGGAACATGCTGACATCATCCTGGGTTTTGCCAGCAGCATGAAACGGCGTGCTAATAACTTCTATCAAGATCATCATGTACACTAGTACGAAACTTATAATCCCAATAATTGCCAGACTGCCATAAAACGGATCCACGTTCGTTAAAATCAACAAGCCAATCACCAAGGCGACTATCGAACGAGACAGTATAGTGGCTGACGGGATAAATTTAATTCGCTGTATGTACGTCACTCGTTTGCGATGCTTTAATAATAGGACTTGCTGTTGTTTGAGCTTAACGACGAAGTTTGGAGGTACGCCGGTTTTCTCCATTTGGGCAAAATACGCGCTCAGCTCCCTTATTTTATCGCTAACCCCACGGTCATTATTCCTGACAACAGCGTTAAATTTCTGAGTGATATTTAGCAGATGTTTACGAAGTCCCTCTAGGTCAAAATCAGTGTAACTCTGGTGAATCTCTTTGGCATCTGCGTACATATCTTCAACGTTAGCAGCAAATTCAGCAGGAATGCGCTCGGACTCTTTATAGTCTTTGATGGTTGTTGACAGCAAAAAACCAATAACAAATGTTGCGCTTGATAGCACGCCATTATGCAAGGAACTTTGCTCTATAGGCTCCCATCCGAGATAGTGGAACATATACTTAAACGCAATCACCGCCACTGCTGTTAGCGTGGCGAATATAAATATTCTGAATCTGATAAACATATGTCGCATACGGATATTTATATTAACATTAATACCTTCTTACAAGACTTTAATTTACATATAGCTCTTGAACGGAGCAGGCTCTTAGTGGTTATAATTTTTTTCATGGCCTTTAACTGCTAAGATTTTTGCATGAAAGATCTTCAGATATTTTTGGAGGTAACACTTTAGATTGATGCGTTTTTTGCAAGCGATTTTTTAAGAATTATTATTTAAGCTCTGGCGCCATCATGTGAGGTCAAATTTGCAAGCATATCGGCAGGTATACTACCCTGTCCGACAATATCCGGTTGAGTTATGGAAAAACGTACCCCAACACTAAAACCTTCTGGCGCTACTCTGCCTCTCATAAAGTTGGACACTGGTTTCTCTCCCTTTGTGTGTGCCAAAAGCGCACTGCCGTCATCCAACACTGTTTGAGGAAATAATGTATAAGGACTTGAAGGAACTCCTAATGCACCTTTTCCAGTAATATAAGAATAAACAGCAAATCTATCTAACATAAGCCCGCTCCTTAGCCGTCTGGAGGATGCATTAGCAAACATATAATCTGCTGGTGTTAATAGCTCTACTTTAGCTTCGTTTGTCGGATCAGCTTCAGAAACTTCTTCTGAAAGACCTCCCCGCAATGCATCTGTTAGCTCTTGATTGTTCTCGGCATTTAAACCGAGCTTATAAGCAAGGTATAACCCTTGTTCTTCGCTGCCATTATTAATGCCTCCCAGCAACATGCCGGCTACTTGTATTACGTCAGCTTCACCTGCAATTGGTGCTTCATTGTTGATTCCTCGGGTATTTAATGATGCACCGTAAACTGTTTCTTCGGTTCCGCTAGTACCGACCTGCAGAAAAGGGATAGTAGGTACATCAAGTTCGCGTAATTTTGCCAAAGCCCCAACCACTGCGTCGGCATCTATGTCAAGTTCTTGTGCGCCCGTTTCTGTAGCATCATCAATAAGAGCATTTGCAAGTTCAGGATTTGCTCGCCAATTGCCAATTTCAATAGCTCCTTCATTTAGAGACGGTCCTAAGCAAGTGTCTCTTCTGCCTCTCATAAACACGGACTCCTATTAAGTGCTTACTTTACCATATGGTACTATATCTGTAAATAATATTTTATAAATTTTCAAAATATAAAACTTATTTTTTTTTGGGCTGGCAGTTTAATTCCGGTCACAAAAAATAAAATAGGTAGAATGTCGACAAATGACATCTTCCGACCTATGGCTCACAACAATAGAGAAAGTTATAACTGCAATAATGCAAGATCCATCAGCTATGTAGGCGTTCTGACAATAGAATGTATAGTCAACTAAAGAGTTGTATACTTTAAGCAATGAAATCAAACGATAGCTCTAGCAGTTTAAGGAACAACCGGCTTATCGGACAGGTTCAGGTTACCTTAATGCTAGCTCTTGTTTTTGTAGTGTCATATATTCTATTCAAATCGGGAGATGAGCAGACGACATTAACATTTATGCGATGGTACATAGGGGTATTCATGCTTGCTTTTGCAGCAGTTAAACTGCTCGATTATAAGATGTTTGTTCTGGCATTTTCAACTTATGACTTTGTAGCTAAACGAGCAAAAGCATACGCAAATATATATCCCTTTGTTATATTAGGGCTTTCCGGATTGTATCTTATCGACATACTCCCATATTTTCGTAATATAGCTACTCTCATTGTCGCCTCAGTTGCAAGCATAGGAGTAATTCAAGATGTATATATACAGCGAAACCAATTATCTTGCGGAATACTCGGAAGAGTTATCAGATTGCCCTTTACGACCATGAGCTTAATAGAGAGTGCAGCCTTAGTCGGCATGTCAGTTCTGAGCCTGTTTTTGCTGTAAATGGCAGGTATGGGCATTTTATTATTCGGTTTCGATTCCAATCTGCCCATACAAAAAGTCAGAACCGAATTAACATTTCTGACTTTATCTAGTACGGCTTGGCTCCCGGGGCCGGGCAAACGCACATTAATCCAGCCGCCCGCTTTGCTGGGGGCTGTGACTAATGACCGAACCCGCAACTTTGCATCAACTAAAGCTGCTGCGTTGCCTCTCGAGGCTGGCTTCGGTTTATTCAAGTTCAATGGGCTCTATCAATACGACGTTATCTACGATAATTTGTGGACTGCCGTTTTGTATGTGCGGACCCAGAACATGGGCCAATTCCCATAGAGGCATGGTAACTGTATCGTCCGGTTCTTCTTCCGGTTCACCTTTTTCGATTTTTCTTAAACCCTCTTCAACGCTATCTGTCACACCTGCATCAGCTAATAAACCTTCGGGGACTGCTTCAATCCCATCTTTATAGTGCTCTTCAAGAATTTCTCTTCCTTGATCAGTGGGCGTGAATGACACATTCGCATTTATATTTAACCGAATTTTTTCTCCACTTTGTTCAGGACCATTTGTCATAAAAAATATAATATAATAAAATTTACATTTTGAAAAGACTTTACTTCTGGGGCCGGGCAAACGCACATTAATCCAGCCGCCCGCTTCACTGGGGGCTGTGACTAATGACCGAACCGGCAACTTTGCATCAACTAAAGCTGCTGCGTTGCCTCTCGAGCCGAACTCGGGCAATAAAAAAGCTCCTCATGCTGAGGAACTGTTTTATTGGCTCCCGGAGTCGGACTCGAACCGACAACCTTGGCGTTAACAGCGCCCTGCTCCACCATTGAGCTATCCGGGAATATACAAGCTGTAATTATACCTGCTTTGCTTGAAAGGTGTAAATATTATTTATTACTTTTATAGTCGTCGTACAGGCCGAAGCTGATTCTATTCCAGCCTCTTTCATGGAAGTAGTAAAGAACAGTCTTTGTAATTATTTCCGTACCGCCTATAGCTGCGCCTTGGTGTGCGCTGCCGGTTATTACCCAGGCAATTACAAAAGTATCTAACGAGCCGGTAATACGCCAGGTTATTGCTTTAGCTATGGATCTTTTGTGTTGGCTTCTGCGCCGTTTGCTTTTGGCTGACATGGTTCCGTATTAGCTTAGTAATTGGACTGATGTTATATGTTTTTTAAACGCAGGTCAATGAAATATTCTGTTTATGGTTATATCAATTGCTTTTGAGTTCCCGCCTTGCCTGTCGTACTTCATCGCGTTTTTTGATGTTTTCTCTCTTGTCGTAGTTTTTCTTTCCCTTGCCGGCTGCTATTTTTATCTTTATATATCTCCCGCCTGTTAAGAATTCTATCGGCACAATGGTTTTGTTTTGGTTTTTTGCTTCTATTAGCGTATTTATCTCGCGTTTTTTAAGAAGCAACTTTCGCTCCCTGGTCTGGTCGGTTTCTGAAATGATAAATCCGGGCGAGCTGGTAATAGTGGCGTTTGTCAGCCAGGCTTCGCCGTTTCTTATGTTTACATAAGCTCCTCTAAGATGAGCGTGATTCAACCTTAGGGACTTTGTTTCTCGGCCGTTCAAGGAAATTCCGGCAATAAGATCTTTATCCAAGGCGTAATCAAACTTTGCCCGGCGGTTTTGGATCTTCTTTGGCTGTTTTGCTTTCTTCTTGGCCATAACGGTAATTATACTATGGCTTAAGTGGTCCAAGTTGAAGAATATCGCGATATATGTTGTCAGTGATAATTATGAAGAAAAATACCTATAAATATCATTTGTGATATACGAAAACCAAAATTTGTAAATTTTTAGAAGCTAACCTTGCGTTAGCATTTTAAATGTGAAAAAATATTATTCCTGATTATGGAACCACAAATAGAAGCACCCCAATCAGAAAGAGCGCCTGAGCGCCATGAGCTGCCGCCACTTCTTCCCCAAAAAACGAACGAAGAAAAAGCTAGAGTGGTTAGGGACTTTGCTGCTGCGCAAGGAATGGAAAGGTGGCGGGCATGCGCTATGTTTCCGGCTCAAGTAAAAATTATTTGGGAAACAGGAGAGAGACCCGCTGTTTAAGCTGTTATAAGCTGTATTCCTGGAGTTTTTCTTTTGCGGTATTCCACAGCGAAGGATCATTTGCTTTGACTTTGCGCCAATACCACCACTCCACCCCCCACACGTCGATTGTCTTCATACCCGTTCCTACGCCGTAATCAATCCTGTCGGCTAGCCTTTCGGCATCTAACGATTTGTTTTGTTCGGGTATAGAGCCAATGTCGTTCATGTGATAATCATTTTTAGCGAAGCCGAAGCTAAAACCGGTGTTATCCGGCAGCCAGGCCTCTGTTTGCAGTTCGTGTATAAATGTATTCCTGCCCGTGGTTAGCTCTGCCCCGCCGGCTAGAAACGCGTAGAACCAGGCCGGAAAAGGATATTCAAAATACCTATTTGTAACCGTTTTATCCCAAACCCTCTTATAAATTGAGGCGCCTATTATGTCCGCGCGCGGTTCTCCCACCGGCCAGCTGGGTACGGCATTATCGCTCCTGGAGACAATCAGCGGCTTATCGGAGTCTAGTCCTTTTACAAAATTATATTCGTCTATCAGCCTTGCTTTGCTATGGTCGGGACAGTCACCGAAAACCTTGAGGAAATACTCATTTTCAAGCTGGTAGCTAACAAGTGCGGGACTATTTTTGTATCTTTCTATGACTTTCCCCATATAAGTTTTTAAATGTTGCGACCAGTCTTCTTTGGGCAGGTCTTCAGCCCAGCCGGGCATATGGCATTCCGGCCAACGAGGCTGCCTCAAGCCGATAGCTAAACTGACATCTACATTATTTTCTTCGGCCATTTTGAACTGCCAATCCAGGTCTGAAAAGTCATACAGTCCCTGTTTAGGCTCGCCATTATTCCAGTAGCTAACCAGCCTTATACGCTTAAAGCCTAGATCTTTTATCATAGCCTCGAGTGTTTCCTGCGCATTTAAGTCGAAAAACCGGGCATAACCGGGAACGAAAGTCGCTCCTATAACAAGCGGCTCGTTTTTATGCTTGTTTATATACCATTGGGCGATTCCATACATTGAGCCGACTACTAAAAAAACAGTCGCAGCAAAACCAATCAGCAGCCTTTTTCCCAACTTTGACTTCGGCCAGCCTATGCCAAGCCACCCTGCGATCATGCCGATTCGGGCTGTAGTTTTTTTTCCACCGGTAATTTTTTGTTTACTTCCTGCCATCTGATAGTATTAGGTAAGTGCTAAAAAAACAAAAACCATTAACACTTTCGATCATAATACCAGTTTTCAACGAGAAAGACTATCTGGATGAATGCCTGTCTTCCATAGACAGCCAAACGGTGCGTCCAACAGAGGTAATTGTAGTTGATAACAACTCAACAGACCAATCGTCGGAAATTGCCAAAAAGTATGATTTTGTGAGCGTAGTAAAAGAACCCAAGCAAGGTATCGTCTATGCTCGAGACAAGGGCTTTAATACGGCGCGCTCGGACCTGCTGGGCAGGATTGACGCGGATACCGTCCTCCCGACTGATTGGGTGGAAAATGTATTAAGTTTTTACCACAAAAACAGTATGTCTTTTGCCCTAAGCGGCAGTTGCTTTTACCGGAATTTAAAATTTATGAGGCAAAGCACTCGTCTTGTCGACTTAGCGTACTATGTTTTCAGCTATGCGTTCCTGCGTCATAACGTGCTTTTTGGATCTAACATGGTGATTCCCACCTGGGTCTGGCAAGTTGAGGGCGGAAGGACTTGCGCAGATAATAAGTATCATGAAGACATAGATTTGGCCGTTCATATTGCCAAGAAAGTTGAAATAGTCCGCCGCCCAGAGCTTAAATGCGGAGCTATGTTCAGGATATCTAAAAAACCCGGCGGTTTGAACAGGTATATATTGCGATGGGTAGCAAGCCTAAGCCACGGGATTGCCCTTCAGAGCCCAAAGCTTTCTGCGAATCTACTGCGGACTAAAAACTAAGCTAAGCTTTCAACTACTGCTTTAATTTCGGTTTTACTGATCTTATTTCCGTTTATTACCGCTGACTCTTCATCATTTTTCGGCTCTTCCATTTGGGCGGCAAGCCTTTCAAAAGTTTCCGCACGCATATTTCCGAATGGTCTGTGCCGGAGATGAAGATCAGCTTGCTCAGTAGCCCGCAAGCGGGCTACTTCTTCGCTCGTCTTAACCCATACCAGTTTTGGTATCGCGCCTACATTTTTGCATATATGATATTTTTCCAGCCGATGGATATATTGGTTGAGGTTGGCGTCGTAGATGACGCTTTTTCCGCTTTTTAAAATTTGCGCGGCAATATAGTCAAGCATGTCATAAATTTGGTCATGCTCTATCTCGGTAATATTTTCCGGGTTGTCGAACATATGTTTCCTAAACTGGTCACTGCTAATATGTACCGCTTTGGTTACTTCGGCTATGTATTCTGAAACAGAGGTCTTTCCGGCTCCAGGGATACCCAGCATCATATAAAGAATTGGTTTTTGCATTATGGTTATAGATTATCAGTTTTGATTAATAATCAGAAGATTGCTGTTGATTGCAAACAACAGAGGCGGTATAGTAGTAGAAGCAATGATAAAAAGCGCCGGTAAAACGACGACTAGTGTGGAGACAACAAAAAAAGCAAAACGCTTGTTCTTTGCCGGGCTTATTGACATAAGCTGGCGTATGGCCGTCGCGATTATTTTGCCAATCGTTGCCGGACATTGGCTTGACAATAAAATGGAATCGGGTAATTTATTTACGTTGGTCGGTTTATTGTCTGGTACAATCTTAGCCGGATTAGTCATTTACAGGACATATAAAACGCTAAATAAGGAAATTAATGATCTTTAATTTTGTTTCTCATTTTGCCGCGGAAGAACTTCACATTACTATAGCGCCGGAAAAGCTTTTTCAAATTGGAGAGGTGTCTATAACCAACTCCATGATTTACGGCTGGTTTTGTTCTTTGTTGATTATAGGGCTTCTTTTTATTGCCTCCCGCAAAATGTCGGTTGCCGGCTCCCGCGGACCGGTCCAGCTTATAGATGCCGGAGTGGAATTCATTATTAATACAGTAACCAACAGCTTAGGCAGCCGGAAGCTCGCCTTAAAATACACGCCAATATTCGCAACTTTGTTTTTCTTCATACTGCTTAGTAACTGGCTTGGGCTGTTCCCGGGCGTGGGACATTCTATTCAATATGACGGTACCAATCTTCTTCGTCCGTTCACAGCGGATTTAAACGGCACTATGGCCATGGCCCTTTTCGGGATGATTATTATCCAAGTCATAGCTATCAGAGAAATCGGGCCTAAGAATTATGCTAAGCATTATTTCCCTGGTAGCTTACTCAACCCGGCAACATATCTTGTGGGGATTTTTGAAATATTTTCTGAATTCACCAGGCTAATAACCCTAGGTCTTCGACTATTCCTCAATATAGCCGTCGGGGAAATATTGATTGCTGTTTTTACTCATTTGGCAGGTATTGCCGGTCCGATTGCCGGATTACCCTTTACATTGCTGGAGATTTTTGTTGGAATACTACAAGCGTATATATTCGTAGTGCTTCTGGTTGCTTATTTGTCTTTGGCTGTTTCTCATAGCTTAGAAGAGGCGGAAGAAGCAGCTTGAGGCGAATTTAATTATTAATAAGAAAGGAAAGAAATGGAATTACTAGCACAAGCAGTAGACACAACAGTAATAGCAAAAGGTATTTTGCTTGGATTCGGCGGGATAGGACCGGCAATAGCAATCGGTATAATGGGGGCTTCATTTATGAACGCTGTCAGCCGTAATCCGGAATCTGCTAAATTCTTAGGCCAGCTGTTTATATTTATAGGCTTAGCGGAAGTTTTTGGAATTTTAGCTATCGCAGGATTCTTCATTGTCGGTTAAGAAAGAAGTTTGAATAGGAAAAATAAAGTATGTTGGAAATTATAAGCAGATTCGCAGCAGAGGAAACAGAAGCCACCGGCTTTGCGGCTCTCGGTATTGACGGCCAGGCTTTTATTGTTCAGCTTCTGACATTTCTTCTAGTTTTTTTTGTTCTTTACAAATTTGTTTTCCATAGGATTGTAGACATACTCGATAAACGCCAAAAAACCATCGAAGAGGGCGTTAATCTTACCGGCGAAATGCAAGCGGAAAAAGAAAAATTGGATGCTGAAGTTGATCGGGTAAGAAAACAGACCAGAGCTGAGGCCGACGAGTTAATATCAGACACCAAAGACAAAGCCAGCCTGATAGTCAAGCAGGCCGAAGAAAAATCTCAGGCCAAAGCAGAGCAAATCATAAAAGAAGCTAAGCAGAAAATCCTTGAAGAGTCCGACAGAGCCAAACGCAAGCTGGAGAAGGAAATGGTAGAGCTGATTGTCTCTGTTACAGAGGAAGTTACCAAGCAAAAACTCGATGAAAATAAAGACAGACAGCTGGTGTCCAAAGTGCTGAAGGAGCGAATATAGTGAGCTTTTCCCGGACAAAATTGGCTGATAAAGTCGTAAAACTTATGGATGAGGAAGACCAGAAATCCTTGTCTAAAAAACTGGCAGCGTACCTGATTGAAACCGGAAAGACAAGCGAGCTTAATTCTCTATCAAGAGATATTATGCAGATTAGAAAAAGCCAGGACGGCATTGTTGAGCTGACTGCCATTTCTGCGCACAAGCTATCTGCCCCGCAGATTGATGAGATTGAAAAAACGGTTGGCCGGATTAGCCCCAACGCCAAGGAAATTATCATTAACGAGAGAATTGACGAATCGGTTGTCGGCGGAGTACGGTTGGAATTTGCCAACCATCTGCTTGATCTTAGCGTAAGCGCGAAATTAAATAAGCTGAAACAACTAACTACTTAAATTAAGGAGAAGACATAAATGAGCGAGATTTCAGTCAAAGAACTATCAGAAGACATCAGAAAAGCTATAGAGGAGCTAAAAAGCTCTCAGGAACTTGAAAATGTCGGGGTAGTTACCCGAAGTGCTGATGGAATTGCCTGGATTTACGGCTTGCGCTCATGCGGAGCTAACGAGGTAGTTGAAATTGAAGGAAAAGACGGCGAGGCGATACAAGCTTTTGCGCTTAACCTGCAGGAAAACGAGATAGGCGCAGTGCTTTTAGGCGATGAAACCAAAATCGGCGCCGGAGCCAGAGTTCGCCTTACGGGTAAAGTACAGCAGATTCCGGTTGGGCCTGAGCTTATTGGCCGCGTAGTCGACCCCCTTGGCCGTCCGCTGGACGATAAAGGCCCTATTAAATCCAAGCACTTTGGCAACATAGAGCATCCGGCACCCGGCGTGCTTGACAGAAAAAGCGTTCATGAACCGCTGATGACAGGAATCACGGCTATTGATGCCATGGTGCCTATCGGCCGTGGGCAGAGAGAGCTTATTATTGGCGACCGCCAAACCGGAAAGACTGCCGTGGCGGTAGATACGATGATCAACCAGCACCGTCAGAAAACCGGTGTCATTAACATTTATGTCGCAATCGGGCAAAAACTTTCCAAAGTGGCCAGGATGGTTGCTCGTTTCCAAAGAGAAGGCGTTATGGACCAGACTATTGTTGTTGCCACTTCCCCTTCGGATCCGGCTAGCCTTCAATTTATCGCCCCTTACGCCGGTACGGCGATTGGCGAATACTTCCGCGACAATAAACAACACGCGTTAATCGTATACGACGATCTTAGCAAGCACGCCAACGCGTATCGCCAGATGAGCCTGCTTCTAAGGCGGCCTCCGGGGCGAGAAGCTTTTCCGGGCGATGTGTTTTATCTTCACTCCAGGTTGCTTGAACGGTCAGCAAAATTAGCAGACAATTTAGGCGGCGGAAGCTTAACAGCTTTGCCGATAATCGAAACCCAGGCCGGAGACGTCAGCGCGTTTATTCCAACAAATGTGATTTCTATTACCGACGGCCAGATTTTCCTTGAAACAAACCTATTCTACCAAGGCATAAGACCGGCTATTTCAGTAGGTTTGTCGGTGTCTCGCGTAGGTGGCGCGGCTCAAACTAAAGCAGTTAAAAGCGTAGCCGGAAACCTTCGCTTGAGTCTGGCTCAGTTCCGCGAACTTGCGGCTTTCGCCCAGTTCTCTACCGACCTGGACGCGGAAACTAAACAGAGGATTGAAAGAGGTCAAAGACTAACAGAGCTTCTGAAACAACCGCAATATTCTCCGTATTCCATTTGGGAACAGACAGCAATGTTGATGGCAGCCACCGAAGGAGCTTTTGATATCGTGCCGGTTAAGAGTATCCATAAAGCTTTAGAGGCGCTGCTGGACGAGTTGAACCGCAAGCATAAAAAAGACATGGAGAAGCTTAACGAGGGCGGAAAGCCTGACGATAAACTCAAGAAAGCTATCTTAGACGCGGCAAAAAACATAGCAAAGGATTATAAAGAGAGTAAATAAATGGCGAATACCACGGCGCTAAAACGACGTATAGGCAGCGTAAAAAATACCAAGCAAATTACCAAGGCTATGGAACTTGTCGCCGCTTCTAAAATGAAAAAAGCGCAAGGACAGGCTTTAGCTACCAGAGATTACCGGGAAAGCGCCAAAGGAATACTGGGCCGGTTAAGCACGGTTTCCGACGTGTCTTTAAACCCTATGTTCATAACCCGTCCGGTTAAAGAGCAGCTGCTGATTGTAATAACCAGCGATCTAGGCCTTGCCGGCGGTTATGACGGCAATATAATCAAAGAAGTAATTAAAAGAATAGAAGAAAACGATAAGAAGAAAATTAAAACCAACCTGGTTGCCATAGGACGCAAAGGCGGACAATTTTTCTCAAGAGTGAAAGGTTTGAACATAGCAGGCGTCTACTCTATGTTCAGCCAGGACCCTTCACCCGCGGATATTCGTCCGCTTATTCTTGGCGCCATCAAACAATACGAGGACAAAGATATAGACCAGGCCAGTATTGTCTATACCAAGTTTATTTCCAATGTAAGCCAAGAGGTAAAATTTATTAATATACTGCCTGCCAAGCTTGACTCTATTGATAACGAAGAAAAAGATCACGAGAAAAACGTTGTTTCCGAGCTGGAAGTAGCTATTTTCGAACCGAATATAGACGAGATTGTTAATGATGCTGTTCTAAGATTAATAGAAGTTCAGTTGTGGCAGGCAGTTTTAGAAGCGCTTGCCAGTGAATATTCGATGAGGATGGTAGCAATGAAAAACGCGTCGGACAACGCGAATGACATTATAGACGACCTGACTTTGGAATATAATACGGCCCGACAGGCCTCGATTACCCAGGAAATCGCCGAGATTGTCGGCGGAGCTGAAGCGGTTAAACAAACTTAAATGGTAAGTAAAGGAGTAGATTATGGCGATAGCAAATAAAACTAAATTAAAAGAAGGTAAGATTAGCCAGATTGTCGGAGTGGTTGTGGATGTGGAGTTCAGCGAAGGCAGCTTGCCGGCAGTTAATGATGCGCTGAAAATCAAAACTGATTCAGGCGAACTTTTTCTAGAAGTTTCAGGCCACTTGAGCGAAACGGGAGTACGGGCCATTGCGCTTGGTTCTACGGAAGGTTTGAAGCGTGGTACAGCCGTGGAAAATACCGGCCAGCCTATCCAAATGCCTGTCGGAAAAGATACTCTAGGCCGGATGTTCAACGTTATCGGCGAGCCGATTGACGGCAAGGGCGGGACTTTTAGCAAAAAGGCTTCAATACATCGTGCCCCACCGCCCCTTAGCGAACAATCCGATAAAATAGAAATCCTCGAAACCGGAATTAAGATTATCGACCTTATAGCCCCGATAGCCAAAGGCGGCAAAGTAGGCCTGTTCGGTGGTGCCGGCGTGGGCAAAACCGTTCTGATTCAGGAACTTATTAACAATATCGCCAAATTCCACAGCGGCAACTCGGTTTTTGCCGGTGTTGGCGAACGTACCCGCGAAGGAAACGATCTATACCATGAGATGCAGGATTCAGGCGTTATAGACAAAACAAGCCTGGTATTCGGCCAGATGAACGAACCGCCTGGCGCCCGTCTTCGTGTCGGTCTGTCCGGGTTAACTATAGCTGAGAATTTCCGTGACGAGGGCAAGGACGTATTACTTTTTATAGACAATATATTTCGCTTTACTCAGGCCGGAAGCGAAGTATCAGCTTTGCTTGGGCGTTTACCCAGCGCAGTTGGCTACCAACCTAACCTGGCTCAGGAAATGGGCGCTTTGCAGGAAAGAATTACTTCTACCAAGACCGGTTCGGTTACATCTGTTCAGGCTGTATTTGTTCCGGCAGATGACTTTACCGACCCTGCCCCGGCAACTGCGTTTGCCCACCTTGACTCAACCATAGCTCTAAGCCGCGCATTGACCGAACTTGGACTTTACCCCGCGGTCGACCCTCTGGACAGCTCGTCTACCTTGCTTGACCCTGAAGTTGTCGGCGAAGAACATTATAATGTTGCCCGCGAAGTCCAGCGTATCCTCCAGCGTTACAAAGATTTGCTGGATATCATTGCTATTCTAGGCATGGAAGAACTTTCAGAGGAAGATAAGCAAACCGTTGCTCGCGCCCGGAGAATACAAAGATTCCTGACCCAGCCTTTCTTCGTGGCGGAACAATTTACCGGCAACAAAGGCCAGTATGTTTCCCTGAAAGACACTATAGCCGGATTCAAAGAAATCCTCGATGGCAAGCATGATAAGAAGTCTGAGAGCGCGTTCTATATGAAGGGTGGAATCAAGGAAGTCAAGTGATTCGATTAAAGTTAATAACCCTGCATGGAGTGCATTTTGACGATGAAGTGTACGAAGCGGTAATCCCGACTAAAGCCGGCGATATTGCCGTCTATGGGGGCCATGCCCCGCTTTTAAGCGTGGCCGCGCCCGGTGTCGTAGCAATTCGCAAGGAAAAAGCTGTTAAAGACCTGGATCGGGAGTTTGTAGCTATTTACGGCGGTACCGTAGAAGTTCTAAACAATGAAATACAAGTACTGGTAGACGAAGTCGATACTTCAGACGACATTTCCGAAGCTGAAGCTGAAAAAGCCTTAAAGCGCGCCCAGGAACTCCGCAGCAAGGCCGGTGATGCTCATTCTCTAGCCGAGGCCCAACAAATGATAGACCGCAGTACTGTCCGATTGCAACTTGCCGGTCTTAAAAAACGCCATAAACAAAAATATTAAATAAAGTTAGATCTTACCTTCAATTAAATCAGTTTCGAATTGCTTGATACCGGTAAGATTTTTAGGATATTTGCCTATATCCGGAAAATCCAGGCTATTTATATGCGTCCATACGGCGCCTATAAGGGTGGTGAAACGAGTAATTTCAGACGGATCAAAAGCTAAAATCAGCTCTTCAGTCAATTTACCCTGCTCGTCAGCTTCAATGAATTCAATCGCTCCGGAGTTTACCGTAAGCCTTTTCCCGAATGTCGCGGAGTTTTCTACTAAAAGCTTATAAAATAGCAGTTGTTGCCGGTATTTGTGTAGTTTTACTTTTTCGTATTCGTCCCGGCCCTTCCATGATTTAGCTGGTTTTCCTGTCTTAAAGTCGGTAACTGAAGCTGACCCGTTTTCATCAAAGCTTAGTTTGTCTATCTTGCCGCTCAAGTTAGCGTTATTTATGACAACGCCTTCGTTGTTGAAGCCTCTTTCAATCTTGTCTGAAATAGATAAAATATCTTTCTTTTGTTTAAGGTAAGCATCTAAAGCATTACGGCCTCTTAGATTAAGTTTTTTTGCGTCGGATTTTTTCAAGTATTTTCGTTCTAGCTGTCCGCTGAAATAATCTTGAATTTTCCTTATGGGAGGTAATTTACCACTATCAACAAGCTGGGCATGGGCCCACTGCAGGGTTTTATGTATTGAATCGCCATAAGCCGCGGAAGGTGGCATTGCCTCAGGAAACCTTAGTAAATTATGCGTGAAAAAATACCCGGGCCCGCCCTCTTTGACGTCCAGAAAATTATTCAAGTGAGTCACGCTAAGTTTATAATTCTCTAAAATTGGCTCCAGCAGAGTTTTTTTATCCGCGATAATTTGCCTGAAGCGATAAGACCAGTCGGTTGCTAGTATTTCTTTTGCTCGGGAGGTTGCCGGCTTTTCAATCGTCTTAGGATCTTTATTATTTTCAAGAAAGCTGAGTGTCGGCGAAGGTTTATTATCCAAGTTGTGCGTATATCCTGTCATGTATAGCGTGTGTTTGGCCCGGGTCATGGCGACGAACAAAAGCCGAAGTTTGTCGTTATCTTCCCCTCCTGTCGGTTCTATAGGTAGATTCTTGGGCAAAGATAACCTGGGAGATTGACTGCGAGCCGTCGGCCCCCAAACTTCGTCTTGAGCGTTTATTATAAATACTGAGCCGAACTCCAAACCTTTGGCTTTATATGCAGTCATAACCTGTACGGCATTAGCAGCTTGGGTGTGAGGATTCGTATCGACTACCTTTAAGCTGGCCGACATGTATAGCTCGCTGAATTCAACCAAATCTTTTACGTACAGTGTGCGATTGGGTTTCCACTGTCTGAGGCGGTGTCTTAGCGTAGATAGCTGGCCTAAGAGCACTAGATAAATATCGGTCGAGCTTTCATAGCTGTCTTTGTTGAAATAATAATTTCTCATAGGCGAGATAAATTTTTGTTTTTTGTTTTCGGCAGTAGTGCCTATGAGCTCATCAAGTATATACTCCATGGGCTCTAGCGTGCTTTTTTTTGCTAGGATAACAAACCAGGCAGTAATTTCTCGCAGAAGCTTATAGTTGCTTTTAGGTAGAACTTCCAGCCAGTGTTTGTGTTTGTCATAACACTCGATGCTGGTTTTAATCAGTTCATCTGACGGTATATTCCAGAAATCATAACTGAGTACCTGGCTTATGAAGACATCTACATCGTCTTGGCGATTCTCCGCTATTGCCAAAACCAGCTCTGACATGGTTGTTAGCTGTTTGACTATGGGTGCTTCCAGTATGTTTTCCCGTCTTTCGTAAGCAACAGGAACTTTTTTATTACCAAGATAAGGCATTAATCTTTCTAGATATTTATGTCTTGGGGCTATAACGGCTATTTCTTCAGGCTTTGCGCCGTTTTTGATAAGTTCGTAGACACGTTCTGCTATCCAGTCATACTGAGCCAGCTCACTGGAAAAAGATAGGTGTTCTATAATATCGGTTTTATGTTTTGTTCGGGCTGAGAGGCTCTTGTTGGCACTTGGTACTACTTCTTCCAGCCGGTCGGTAATCTGGGCTGATATAGTGGAGCTGGTCTTTAAAATATTGCTATTGGAACGATAATTTTCGACCAAGGTTATCAGCTTGGGATCGTCGTACATGTTAAAAAATGCCGCCATATTAGATACTTCTGCACCCTGAAAAGCGTATATAGCCTGGTCGTCATCGCCGACTGCCATCATATTAGGCCGGTTTTCATGTACCGGGTTGTCGCCTAAGCACGCCAGCATTCTTAGCTGTGCCTTGTTGGTGTCCTGGAATTCATCTATCAGCACGTATTGATAGCGCTCCTGCAGATTAAGCCGCAGCTCATCGTTATCTTCCATGGCGTGAATCGTTTCTACTACCATATCGTCAAAGTCGTATAGCCCCTGCTTGGCCATACTATCAAGCATCTTTTGGTAAACGCCTGTCAAAGCGTACATTTTACGGATGTTCATCCCCCCGTCCTTAAATATAAATTTGTTTTCGGAGTCTTTCTTACACCATTTATCGCGCCAAGCGGTTATTGGTTTGGCGTAGCGACCGTTAGGATCGGTATTTTCTATTGCTTGCTGTAGCTCAAGCGCACATTCATCAGCTAGTTCCGGAAAGCCGAAATGTCTTTCGCCTCGGCTATGTTGTTTAACGCTGGAAAGTAGATTTATATAACTATCTAGATGTTTAGCCGTCGGTGTTGTTGCAAAAACTTTTGCTAATTCATCAGCTAGGGCGTTGATGAATTCCTGGTTGGCGTTTATTATTTCGTGCAGCTCTTTAGGGGTTAAACCGTTTTGCTTGAGCTGGCTGATAGCATCTAAAGTATTTTTTAAAAAAATAAACTGGTCGCCGACTTTAGTGCTGAGCGGATCACTGTGCGGCAAGTCCTCAAATATTTCACGCAGAAGCTCGTATCTGCCTAGCTCGTCAACTTGCTGCAAAAGTTCCCTATTGATGAAATTATCCGGGTATTGGTTGATAATATCGCTGCCAAAACTATGGAATGTCTGGATCGATACGTGATACGCCGGCTGCCCTATGATACCTGCTAGTCTTTTACGCATATTGCGCGCAGCATTATCCGTAAAGGTAAGGCATAAGACGTTATATGGAGAAACATCGGTCTTACGCAGTATGTTAGCTACTCTCATAGCCAAGAGCTGCGTTTTGCCGGTTCCCGGACCGGCTACTACCAAAACCGGTCCTTCTATAAGATCAACTGCCTGTCTTTGCTCCGAGTTTAAGCGCTCATATTCTTCTTTATAGTCCGACATGTGAAAGAGTATTAATCGCTTTCGACTCTAACGTATTTTTTTGCTAGATAAGTAAAGATTGAATTTGTCCAACCAAAGCCGGTTTGGGACGGATATAAGCCTTTTTCAGGAGGTTTGCCAGGGTTGACTACGTTATACTTCTCCAGAAATACGCCGTTTTTTTCAAACCAGGACAAATTTGTCCTCAACCACTTTGAAGCTATCCGTTCGGCGTCATCATAATAGCCATAATTGTTAAGGCCTTCGGTAACTATATAGTGTAGTGGCGCCCAGCCATTCGGGTAGGCCCACTGAGTTGGAACCGTTTCGCTAATTGGCAAAAAGCGAAGCGCCCGGCTGTCGGTGGTAGCCAAGCCTCCTGAATATTCGAATTTCTTCAAAGCCTTAACCAGCTTAGCCGCTTGTTTTTCCGTAACCATATTTGCCCACATCGGATAAAATGAAGCTAGCGAACTGACTCCGCCCCTTCTCTTTTTTTCGAAATTATAGTCGAAATAAAGTCCTTTTACGTTATCCCACATAAGCTCGTCCGTAATTTCTTTACGGATTTTTGCTTTACCCTTCCATTTTTTTTCCTCTTTTTGGTTTCCGGTGATTTTATAATATCTCGCGAAGTCGGTTTCGTATTTATATAAAAGTGCCTGCAGATCAATAGGTAGAAAGCTGAGAGCTTTGCGGTAGAATCTGGGGGTCATGTCCCATCCGCTTTCAGTTTCGGCTATGTCGTTGATGTAGTTAAAATCGTAATATCTGCTTAAGCCCCTGTAAATTTTCCGTGCGTTAGGTTTGGTCGTACCTAACCATACATAGTTATATTCTTTTATAGCTATCTCGATTTTATCTTTCAACCAGTCGTTGTCTAACCTGTATGTATCATAAAGATCAAAGATCAGGCTTGTAAGAATCGGCGGCTGAGAACGGCTGGTTAGGTAGAGTCTGGATGCATTGGGGATTATTCCGAATTCCTTGAATAGAAATATAAGATTATCCAGTATTCCTAAATTTAGCTTTTTGTTTTTTTCATTTAATAAGCCTTTTACAATAAAAAAGCTATCCCAGTAATATTGCTCGTTGTAGTCAAATTCGGCTCCACCTTCAACAGACGGTACGATGAATTTATTTGGAAGACCTATCAAGTTTGCTTCGTCTTTTGGGTGGTATCTGGTTAAAAGGCGCCAATAGTTATTAATGTATTCCAGGGCCGGCTCTACATCGTTAAAAGCCAGATTTTTTGACTTCGGGCTTAGTAGCCTCTCCTCAATTTTATGTTTTATTCTGTGAGCTCTGTGTATAACCATATTAATTTACCCATTCCCGGGCGTTACTAAACATTTTAATCCACGGGGAGTCTTTGATCCAATTCTCAGGATGCCAGGAAAGTTGTTTAGACAAGAAAGCTCTCTCCGGGTGGGGCATAATAATTGTTGAACGGCCGTCTGGCGTAGTTAGGGCGGTAATACCGCTTGGCGAGCCATTTGGGTTAAGCGGATATTTTTCAGTAACATTACCGCTATTATCAACATACTGGAGCGGTATTAGTTTGCTGGAAATAGAGCCCTGAATTGCTTTCTCATTTTCAAAGACGGCCTTACCTTCTCCGTGAGCCGTGGGAACCGGCAATATAGATCCAGTCATGCCTTTGAAAAATATTGACGGAGAATCATTAACCTT
>JBBDZT010000032.1:0-24470 GCA_040900025.1 Saccharimonadales bacterium (SeqCode) | reverse complement strand
AGGAAAAATCAATTCGAAACGCCGATAAGCTTCGCAGAAACAGACCGGCAGAAGAGGCTACAGATAAAAAACCCGAGGCTCCAGAGCAGCAAGACGAAATTCCCGTCGATAATGAAGAAATTAAGGCAGAAACCAAGCCGGCAGAACCTGAAGCTAAGACGACTGAGGCCGAGGCAGATAAAAAACCAGATACTGACACCGGCGAAGACCAAGAGGCTTCTGCTGAAGCGCCGAAACCGGAGACAGATACAGGCAAACCGGCGGATGAAGATAAGTCCTAAGTTCTTTTTTAATTTGGTATAATCAATTTATAAGTTAAAAATTAGGAGATTTCCGTGAGTAACAGTATCGACCAACAATTTGTTGAGTTTGTTGTAAAGTCATTAGTCAGCAAACCAGACAACGTAAGCGTAGCAAGAAGAATTGACGAGAAAGGGGTTCTTTTAGAACTTACCGTAGACCCGGAAGATTTGGGGAGGGTTATAGGAAAGAGAGGCGCAACAGCGCAAAGCATCCGGACACTGCTTCGAGCATTGGGTACAAAAAATGATGCTCGTTACAACTTAAAGATCGTAGATAACGGACCGGACAGGGAGGAAAGAAATTCCTCAAGTTCTGATGAAGCGCCAAAACAAGAGGGCAGCTGGGGGCGGGACGACAAAGAGACCGATACCGATACAAAAGACAAGGCCTCAGAAGAAAGTAAGAAAGAACCGGAAGTTGAGGATAAAGGAGAGGAAGATAAAGATAAAGAAGATAATTTTTCCCGAACTCGCAAGGAACTTGCCGATCTAGACGATTTAGATGTATAATCTTTCTAGTCGAAACGGCTAAAAGTTAAAAATATAGAAGCTCATTGCGAGCAATTCAGAATTGGATTGGAGCTTTATGTGGTAAAAGAATCCGCTCATTGGCGGATTGTTTTATTTTTTAAAGCTTTTTATTTAACTTGGTTCGTCTACGGGACGAAGGTCAAAAAGTTCGCGAACAGCTTGAGTTGCCAGGAGTAATTTTTTATTGTTGATCGGACGCTGCTTTTGATTATGCCCGCGATAGAACCTGTTGGCTGTTAGGAGCCTTGGAACAAATACGCGGCGGCTAATTCCTGTATCAACTTGGCCGGAATAAGTATCAAACTGATAGCCGGCGCTGACATATTGAACAGCATCTCCTTTTTGATCATCAGTTCTCTCGCCGTACCACAGCCCGATGCCTATACTGCGCTGGACATAATCGGAAAGCGGACCTGAGACTGCGAAAGCCGGCGGAGACCTCCATGTTCTAGACGAGGCGGTTAGCTCTACCGCGCTAGGGAGAACACTTTCTCCTATGATTAAGTCGTTTTCTCTCTGGGATGGGTCATCGTAAGGCCGAAGCAGAGATCGTCTTTCGCCCAGCAGCATTTTTCCGAACGGGCTTGCGCCTAATTCACGCTCAGCTTGCGTTGGGTCAACATCTATTTCTAGACTAACGGTTAATCCGTCTTCTCCTGAATGCCGGGCTGAATCTAGTCCAAGCATTTCCTGGCTTAGTTCAGCGAGAGCTTGCTGACCTGTCGGCAATTGACCTGTAGTGCTGGCTGCTAATCCTATCATAATTACTCCAAAGCTTTACGATTATCACTATTATAAAATTTAATTTATAGAATTGCAAGCACTTACTTGCTATTATTCTTAAAAGTGTGAAAATTATAAGAATGAAAATACAAATAATAAGCCTATTTCCGGAGATGCTTAAACCGGTACTTGAAACGAGCATGTTATTTAAAGCGAAAGAAAAAGGCATCGTAGAATTTTTATATATTAACCTGCGTGATTATGGTCTAGGCAAAAGAAAGCAGGTTGACGACATAGTTTACGGCGGAGGAGATGGAATGCTGCTAAAACCGGAGCCCGTAATTGCCGCAATTGAATATGCAAAATCTCAAACCTCAAGTCCCAAGCCTCGAGTCATACTGATGACGCCGCGCGGTAAACTTTTTGACCAAGAAAGAGCCAAAAAGATTGCCGATGCGGATGAAGATTTAATTTTTGTCTGCGCCCGCTATGAAGGCTACGACGAACGGATAACCGAGTTCGTAGATGAGCAGATATCAATAGGCGATTATGTGTTGACAGGAGGGGAGCTGCCGGCAATGGTAGTGATTGACAGTGTGGTTCGGCTACTGCCCGGAGTCTTGGGAGGGGAAACCAGTGCCGAAATAGAGAGTTTTGCAGACGAGGAAAAAACTTTGGAGTACCCCCATTACACAAGACCGGAAATATATCGTGGGATGCATGTTCCCGGGGTTTTGTTGTCCGGGAATCACAAAAAAATTGCGGAGTGGCGTAAAAAGCACAGAAAACCTAGATAATTATAAACTCAGCTGTTATATTGATTGCATTAGTATTTATCAACCTAAACAAAAAGCAATTAGATGTTAAAAACGGCGGAAAGAAATATCAGGCAAGCTGCAACAAACCTGGGCATTAGCGACGAAGAATTAGCGCTAATATTGAAGCCAAATAAGATACATAAAGTCAAAATAATAGTCGGCGATCGCGAATATGACGGATATAGAATACAGCACAGCAACAAACTCGGGCCCTATAAAGGGGGAATTCGTTTTCATCATGAAGTGCATCTGGAAGAAGTCCAGGCGCTAGCGACATTGATGAGCTTTAAGACTTCAGCTGTCGGTATACCACTTGGCGGCGGTAAAGGCGGGGTTATAGTAGACGTATCTGAACATGATTTGGGATCATTGGAAAAAATCGCTAGAGGGTATGTTCGCGAGCTGCATAAGCATATAGGACCTGATATCGATATACCTGCGCCGGATGTAAATACCAACTCCCAAATTATTGACTGGATGACCGACGAATATGAAATACTAACCGGCGAAAAGTCCAAAGCAAGCTTTACAGGAAAATCCATAAGCAATAGAGGCAGCTGGGGTAGGGAAGAAGCCACAGGCCGCGGCGGCGTAATAGCCTTGAGGGAATACTTAAAAAAAATAGGCAAGGATCCTAAGACAACCACAGTAGCAGTCCAGGGCCTGGGTAATGTTGGATATTATTTTTCCAAGATTGCACACGATGAATATGGTATGAAAATTATCGCAGTCTCAAACTCTAAAAAGACGCTTATATCCGGCAAGGGTTTTGATTTTAAAGACTCTGTTTATTCCAGGCAGTATATAGACACATTACAAAAGCAGGAGGGTTCTAAGAAGTTGTCTCCGGATAAAATTTTAGAGCAAGAGGTTGACGTTCTGGTATGCGCAGCTTTGGCTGATGCCGTTGTATATAAAAACTCAGATGTTGTTAAGGCGGGAATTATACTGGAGTTAGCTAACGGGCCCGTTGACTATCGCTCGCATGAAAAAATGACCAACGACGGTAAAGTTATAATACCCGATATTATCGCTAATGCCGGTGGAGGGATCGTCAGTTATTATGAATGGCTACAGAATAAAAAAGACGAGACTTGGGAGCTGGGAAAAGTCAGGGACGAGCTGGACTATACTCTTTCCAAGGCCATGAAGGAGACTATGGATTATTCCGAGAAAACAGGGCTGTCGCTCAAGCAATCTGCTTTTGAAATAGCTATACAAAATTTACGTAAAGATCCGCAAGCAGCGGAAGCTATAGTTGAAGAAATACAAGAAGAGCTGGCGGAAGAAACAGTGTCCTAGGTTGATTTAGCGCAAAGACTCTTCAAGGCTGGATACGGGGTCGTAAAAGCCGCGATCGATTATAAATGTTTCAAGTTTTTTATCATATCCAGATGCCACTCCAAGCCCGACTATTATAAACAAGACGCCTATGACTTTTCTGAATTTTCCATGCGGGTCATTGAGCCAGCCAAGTTTATGAACTATATTTTGACCAAGGTAGGAAATTATCAAAAGAACACCGGAAAGTCCTACGGCGTAGGCAATTAGTAAGACTAAGCCCTCCGCGAATGCAATTGGCAGAACAGCCGCAATAATGAATGCATAGGTTGGATTACAACTGGAGAAAACCGGTCCAAGCGCAAAACCGGTAGCAACATCTCCGCCAAAACCCGACTTTCCGAAAGTTTTACCCAATAACTTATTTGATCCGCTGACCAGTCCAATTTTCTGGGAGAATTTTTCCCATAATGCAGGAAAGATAAATGTTAGGCCGAGCGTAATTATTATGCCTCCGGCTATAAATTGCCAGACCATGGTAGGCACGCCTAGAAGAGACGTAGAAGCTTTTAAGATGAGAGTAAAAATAATTACCGACAGGCCTAGGCTTAAACTTATAATAAGCGGTCTTTTCCAGGAATTCTTCCTATCTTCGCCTGATCTGACAATGCTTCCGCCAACTATTACCGGTAAAAGTGTGAATGTACAAGGAGCCGCAATGGTTAACACTCCGGCTAAAAATGCAACAACGAGCAATGTCATTTATTTATAAAATTTTCTACTACAGAATCGATTGTAGGCTCATCGTAGGCTACGTATTTGTCGATGAAGCTTCCTTGATTGTCAACTTTTACGAATGTAGTTTGTAGAGTCACTCCGTATTTTTTGCGCAGTTCCTGATTTGAGTCGTAATCAATCTTGTAAATTGTTACATCGTCCGGTATATGGCCTCCCGCATTTATGCTGTTCTCAATTGATCTGCACTGCGGACACCAAGGAGCATGAAAAAATAAATAATTCTCTCCTTTGCTGTTGGCCAGCTTGACTTGATCGTATTCGGTATATTGCCCGTCCAGCGGCGCATCTTGGGCAGAATCTTGACTGACATTTTCCTCTTGGTTAATCGGTTCAGCCTGGCTTGATTGTTCTTCTTTATTCTCAACGGCCGGAGCGTCGGCCTTTTTTGCTACTAGAACAAAAACTACCGCGATAACTATTAGCATTACAAGTGCAAGGGATATCGTTGTCGTTTTTTTCATAATCCTACTAATTATAGCAAAAATCTTTAGAGGTTCCTCATTGTCCGGTGTGCTAAAATTATTTAGACATGGACCCTGTTTACGACCCGCTTAAAACATTTGATGATAATTTTGATAATGGGCCTTTTGGAGACTTCGCTTCTAGCCGTGAACATAAAAACCAAGGCGAGCCATCCAACAAATTCCTTGGCCTTCCGGTCTATGAACCATTTGGTATAGCCGCCGGTACTTTGCCCAATAGCAGGTATACTACGGCAGCTTTCAGGAATGGATATGACGTGGTTGTTTATAAAACCCAGCGCACGGTTTCAGTTCGGGCGAACCAATTTCCTAATATAGTACCTATTGACGTTGAAGGCGATGTCAGTCTTGAAGAGGCAGAACGAGGCTTAACGCTGAGAGATGAATTTAATGAAGACCCTACCAAGCTAACTATTACAAATTCATTCGGCAATCCCTCGCGCGGGCTAGGGTATTGGCCCGAAGACGTGAAAAAAGCCCTAAAAGGACAAGGTAAGGGACAACTTTTAGTAGTAAGTGTATGTGGTACTATTCAAGAAAATCAAACTCAGGATGAATATTTTCAGGATTTTGCCGATGCGGCAAAACAGGCCTATGATGCCGGAGCGAAAGCCATAGAGTTAAACCTATCGTGTCCTAATGTCGCCAATGAGGGGATAATTTGCTACACCCCAGAGGCTGTAAAAGCTATAGTTGATAAAACCCGAGTCTTAATTCCTAACGCTAAGCTGGTTTTGAAGTTTGGATATTTTTCTAACGAACAACAAAAACTACTTGAGCAGATTGTAGAGAGTATCGCAGAGAAGACCAATGCAATTTCTGTTATAAACACAATTCCTGCCGCGGTTTATAAAAAAGACGGCACCCAAGCTCTTCCCGGCGAGGGAAGACTAAAGTCCGGTTTATGCGGAGCAGGCATAAGGTGGGCAGGACTTGACATGGTTAAGCGGTTAAGTGCCCTTAGGAGTACAAATAATTATAACTTTGAAATTGTCGGAGTAGGCGGGGTGATGACACCTGTAGATTACAAAAGCTATCGCGCGGCCGGAGCGGACTGTGTCCAAGCCTGCACCGGACCAATGTGGAACCCCGGATTAGCAGCTGAAATTAAATCTACTTAATAATTTGACCGGAACCTGGTTCGGCCAGAATTTTACCATCTTCATAAACCAAATTGCCGCGGATATAAGTCTTTTTGACTTTGCCGACCACTTTTCTGCCGGCAAAAGGGCTCCAGCCGCATTTGGTTTTTAAATCTCCATTTCTAATCTTATATTCAGACACGTCTATTTCAATTTTTGTGTTCTCGTCTGGTTCGATACCTAGCAACTTTGCGGGGTTATGATGTAGTCTGTCTAGTAATTGTTTTCTTGATATTTTGCCTTCTTGTTCGGCTGTCAACATCAACGGAAGAGTAGTCTCTAAACCAGGCACGCCAAAAGCAGGGGGGTTAACTGTTTTTTCTTCAACAGTATGGGGAGCATGGTCTGACTCTATTACATCAATAGAATCTAGATTTTGCCATAAAAATTTTCTGTCTGACTCGGGTTTAAGATAAGGTTTCATTATGGCAAAACCGCCAACTTTATCTTTGTCCTCTTTGGTTAGAAAAAGATGATGCGGTGTAACGCCGCAGGTAAGGGGCAGCCCCTCACTCTTTGCTTGTATAACAAGTTCTAATTCTTTTTTGCTCGATACATGACAAAGGTGAGTTTTTTTAGGATATTTACGTAAAGTGCTTAAAACCAGATCCGATACATCGTCTTCAGCATGTAAAAATATTGGTTTAGTGCTATTCCACGCCTTATAAATATCAGCCAACTTTTCTTTATCTACGATGAAATTTCCGGTGGTAATGTTTAAATAAATTTTAAGTCCCGAAACTTTTCCGTAAATTTTAGAAAATTCTTTAAAGTTATCTCCAAGAGTTCCAAAGTTAAAACCTATGTCGCAGACAGTCTTGTGTCTGGCCAAATTAATTTTTTCATCTAGCAGGCCCTCGTTGGTTATAGGGTTTTTGTTGTTTGGCATATCGATGACGGTAGTGAAACCGCCGGCAAGAGCTGCCGACGTGCCGGTAAAGAAGTCCTCTTTATGAGTTTGGCCAGGGTCCCGCAAATGGACGTGCGGATCTATCAAGCCCGGTAAAGTTATTATTTGACCCATACCGTCTTTATGTTCACAAACTCTTTCATACCGTAGTGTGACAACTCTCGTCCATATCCGGATTTTTTAACTCCGCCGAATGGCAGGCGGGGGTCGGATTTAATCGGTCCGTTTATGAATACTGCACCGGCTTCCAATTTTGGCGCTATGTCGTTCATGGCTTTCTCAACATTCTCGGTAAATATATTGGAGCCAAGTCCGTAAATGCTGTCATTTGCAACTTTAATAGCTTCGTATGTATCTTCCACGCCGATAATCGCAAAGACCGGACCGAATGTTTCCTGGTTGCAAACCGGCATATCAAAAGTAGTATTGGTAACAATTGTCGGCGGATAGAAATATCCTGCCGTGTTTCCCGGTTTTCCGCCAGCCAAAATTTTAGCGCCTTTGGCCACGGATTCTTTTACTTGTTTGTCTACATCATCAACCATTTGCTGATTCGCAAGCGGCCCTACGTGAGTATTCGAGTCAGTCGGGTCTCCTACAACTAGCTGGCTGACTGTTTCGACCAGCTTCCTTTCAAATTCAGGTAATACGGCTTTGGCGACGATAAATCTCTTCGCGGCTATACAGCTTTGGCCTCCATTGAACTGGAGTCTGGCCGTAACGGCTGCTTGAACTGCCGAATCTAGATCGGCATCCTCCAGGACTATAAAAGGATCGCTGCCTCCAAGTTCCATAACGGTTTTTTTGATCTGCCCGCCTGAGCGTGAGGCCACGGCTTCACCGGCTTTTTCGCTACCGGTTAATGTTACGGCTTTGACCTTGTCGTTTTCTATAACCTGCGCAACCTTGCTTGAACCTATGCATAAGTTTAAAAAAACTCCTTCAGGTAACCCTGCATCCAGCATAGCTTTTTCCATTGCTTCGGCGCTCATTTGCACATTTGAAGCATGCTTCAAGACACCGGTATTACCAGCCATAATTGCCGGAGCGGCAAATCTGAAAACTTGCCAAAAAGGGAAATTCCAGGGCATGACAGCAAGGATTACGCCTAAAGGATCAAACCTAACGTAGCTTTTGGAGGCATCGGTTTCTACCTCTTCAGGTTTTAAAAAATCTTCGCCGTTATCAGCGTAATATTCGCAGGTGAGCGCGCATTTCTCAATTTCTGCTTCTGAGGCGCTTAAGGTTTTCCCGACCTCGTCGGTCATGATTTTTGCCAGGCTGGCTTTTTGGTTTCTGAGTTCTTTAGCTATTGATTTGAGATATTTTGACCTTTCGTCGAAATCCGTTTCTCGCCAAACTTTAAAAGCCGCGTCGGCCTGGTTGATCTTTTGATCGATCTGTTCGTCGCTGAGTTCGTTGAACTTCTTGATTAGTTTTTTGTTCTTCGGGTTTATTGATTCCAGGGCCATTAGTTCAGCTCCTTTATCCTTCTAGCTAAATCAACACCGAAATATGTGTTATTTTCGGAATAATCTACAGGTAGCTCAATGATGTGTATGCCTTTAGAATTGATTACATCTTTAAGGCAATTCTCGAAGTCGGCAACTGACCTGATCTTCTTGCCATATCCCGACGCTCCAAAACTCTCGGCAAGTTTTTCAAAATCAGGGTTAGAAAAGCTAAGGCCGTAATTTTTCAAATCCATGGATTTTTGCTTCCATTTAATCATTCCGTAGCCGTTATCGTTGAGGACTATTATCGTTAAATCCAGCTTCAGCCTGACTGCTGTTTCCAAATCCGCCAGGTTCATCAAAAAACCGCCGTCCCCGGCAACTATTACGACTTTTTTATCCGGCTTCAACATTTTGGCGGCCATACCAACGCCGAGGCCGGCTCCCATCGTAGCCAGTGCATTATCTAAAAGAACAGTATTTTGGTCATAAGCCGGGTAATTTCTGGCTATCCAGAGCTTGTACATTCCGTTGTCTAGAGAAAGTATGGCATCATTCGGCAAAATAGCGCGCAGAGAAGAAGCGAACCTTTGTGGCTTTATCGGAAAGTCATCAGAGTCAGCTTTGTAGCCAATGTTTTCTACCAGCTTGGCTTTTATTTCGTAAAATTTGCTAAAGTCCCATTGTTTCAAAACTACTTTTTCAGTGGCAGCCCAAAGAGCGTATGAAATATCGCCTAGGACTTCTACGTCCGGCGTATATACATCGTCGATCTCCGCGGGAGAAAAGTTTATATGTACGAATTTTTGGCCGCTTTCGTCCAAAACCGGAGGCTTTTCGGTTATGTCATGGCCTACCATTATTATTAAATCGGCGTACTCCAGTGCTTTATGGACGAAATCATTATCGCTAAGTGCCGCTGTACCTATATAGCGAGAATCGCTTTCGTCCTCAACACCTTTACCCATTTGCGTACTGATAAACGGTATATTGGTTTTTTCTATAAAATTTCTCAGCTGTTTTCTGATCAATTTACGATTTGCTCCGGCGCCTATCATGATAATCGGTGATTTTGCCGATTCAACTGCATTGACGAGCATATTTATACTTTTATCGTCCGGGACAGGACGTCGGATTTTTTCCCAGGCCAGCGGCTTAGCATTTGTTTCTTCTTCGGCTATGTCTTCGGGGAATTCCAGATGCACCGCCCCTGGCCTTTCATTTTCAGCTGTTCTAATAGCATGATAGACCGAGCTTGCAACGCGATCAGCACTGACAATTGTCTCGCTGAATTTTGTTATAGGCTTCATCATTCCTACGATATCAACTAGCTGGAATTTTCCCTGTTTACTTTTCTTTATAGGCTTTTGACCGGTAATAACTAAAAGCGGCATTGCCCCTAACTGCGCGTAAGCCACACCGGTTACTAAGTTTGTAGCACCGGGCCCAAGAGTGGATAGAGCGACTCCGGTCCTTCCGGTAAGTCTGCCAATTGTCGCGGCCATAAACACTGCGGTTTGCTCATCTCTAGTGGTGACCATCTCTATAGATGATTCTCTTATTGCTTCCAGAAACTCCAGGTTTTCTTCACCCGGCACGCCAAAAACGTAATCTATTGAACAGGCTTCCAGACTTTTAACAAATAATTTAGCGGCTTTTATTACATACCTCCATAATTAGCTTACGTCTAATAATATCATCTTACTCGCCGGCAATTTGATCCAGCAAAGCCATGCGAACATATAATCCATTTCCTGACTGTTCGAAATATCTAGCTCTGGGGTCGCTGTCAACCTCGGAGTCTATCTCGTCAACTCTTGGCAGGGGGTGCATAACTATAGCGTGTTTTGGCAGCAGGCTTATTTTTGACCGATTAATTACAAATCCGCCATTTTGAAAATTAGCCGAATTTTCCAGTCTTTCTTTCTGAAGTCTGGTCCAATAAACCACATCGGCGTCTTTAAAAGCTTGATCTACGTTGTCAGTTTCACTAAATTTTGTGTTGGATTTTTTAAGCAAGTCTTTTATATCGTCTTGCATGACAAGCTCTGGCAGGGAAACAAAAGTTATCCTGTTGTTCGGATATAAAGAAAGGAGCCTGCAGAGCGATCTTATAGTTCGGCCATTTTTTAAATCGCCGCCGGCTACTATATGAAGATTATCCAATCTTCCAAACTCTTTTTTTATTGTGTATGCGTCAAGCAACGCCTGGGTTGGATGCTCGCCCTTGCCGTCCCCGGCGTTTATTATAGGAACTTTACTTACCTTAGCTGCTTTTTCAGCTGATCCGGTTTCAGGATGGCGCAAGACAACGGCACAGACGCCGTATTGGTTGATAACATTTATTGTGTCCTCAAGAGTCTCGCCTTTTGCGGCGGAAGAAAATCCGCCGGCATTCTCAGTCGAAACCACGCCCATACCTAATTTTAAAGCCGCCGTTTCAAAGCTGAGACGGGTTCTGGTCGAAGGTTCATAAAACAGTGTGCAAAGCTGTTTGTCCCTGTATTTTTCGGCTAATTTTTTAATTTCAGTCGGGTCTTGAAGTTTATTTTCAATCTCTTCTGCTAAATTAAATAACTTTTCCAGATATTTTCGATCAAACTGCTCGACACTTAATACATGCATTTCAAGATAACACTATAGCATAATATAAGACCAGAACTTTGTATTGTTGACAAATATAAATATTAGTATTATCATTTTGATAATAATTGGTATGTTAGGAGACGTTATGGCAAGGCCTGTTACTCACGAAGCTGAAGCTTCGATTGGATTAGAGAGGGAAAAAGAAATGGCTGAAAAGCAAACTGAAGTAAGAGATAGCCGAGACCAAGCAGAGAGACAATCCAGAAGAGGAGCAATTTTAGAAGCTAGAAAGGCCCATAAGAAAATATTCGAAACTGTTTTTTCCTTAGATCCGGCCGCCAGAGCAAAAAACTCTAGAAGTTCGAACATAACTTTTTGGGCAAGATTTCATAGATTCAATGAACATGGCGGGATAGATCATGAAATCAAGCTCGATCCGGCTAATGCTGCGGCAAACATTGGGATAATAGGCGCGACTATAGCAATTAAAAGAGATCCTTCATTATATCTTGGAGTAGATATACAAAGAGAAGATCTAGAACAAAGATTACTGGTAGCCGCGGCAATTAAAGGTTTAAAGTCGACTGCATTGGATGTCGAAGATGAAGATTGGCATACTTTGGATGGTCTTTATGTACCACCTTCCGATCAAGGCATAGAAGCGTTTGAACAGGGACTGTATGAAACCATCGAACATCATAAAGGCGTAGTCACTGCTACCGACGCGATTAGGCTAGATGCGGAAGGATCACCTGTATCAGATCATCCGCTCGCAAGTGAGGCCATATCGGTAATCAGTGCTTTGTCAGAAGCAACCAAAGCTAGATCCTAAAAAATCGGATTAACTTTTTCTAGCGTCAAAGGTTTTCTGATACTTTTTGCCAGTTAACTACGTTCCACCAAGCATCTATGTATTCCGGGCGGCGGTTTTGGTACTTGAGATAATATGCGTGCTCCCATACGTCAAGCCCAAGTAAAGGTTTTTTATTTTCTGAAATCGGAGAGTCTTGGTTAGGAGTAGAAGTAATTTCTATTCCACTGCCGTTTTTTACAAGCCAGGCCCATCCGGACCCGAATCTGCCGGCTGCAGCTGCCGCGAATTTTTCTTGGAATTCTTTGAAACTGCCGAACGATGAATTTATAGCTAAAGCTAAATCGCCGCTCGGCTCGCCACCTGAACCTTCCGAAGGGGAGGCCATTATTTTCCAGAAAAAGTCGTGGTTCAAATGCCCTCCGCCATTATTGCGGACAGTTGTTCTAATTTCTTCGGGTACTTTATCTAAACTTTTTATCAAATCTTCTATAGAGAGGCTGGAAAGTTCATTGTTGTCTTTGATTGCGGCATTCAGCTTGTCTATGTAGGTTTGATGATGCTTTCCGTGATGCAGCTCCATAGTCTGCTTGTCTATATATGGCTCTAAAGCATCATAACCATACGGTAAATCCGGCAATTCAAACATGATAACCCCCTCCTTTTAATTGTCTCTTCATTATAACCCTTCAATCAAGGATTTAAGGTATTTTGATGACCTTTTAGTTATGTCGTGCATTTCATATACATAGTGCAATTTGATATTTTTATTAACTTCAGCTAATTTCTTTGCGTCCAGACGGCTGACAACAAAATCCATTTTACCGTATATAACATCGGTAGATATCAAAAGATTTTTTAGTTCGAAAATTGTTTCCTGGGCCAGTATTGTATTTCGGATGGATTTTTCAATAGATGTCCAATTGCTGGCGGCGGTTTCAAGATTTTCCAATTTATTTCTGAACAATCGATTAACGACTTTCACGTAATTTAAAAACAAGGGCGGTTTTCTTGCTATATAAGCGTACAGTTTTCTATGAAACGATCTCTTTTCTTTCTTGTCAAGCAAGAGAGGCGGCTGGTATAAGACGAGATTTTTTACAAGACCTTCGTAGTTGTAGGCAAGATATGTAGAGATAATACACCCCATTGAATGGCCGACTAAGATTATTTTTCCACCGGATTTTTTATCTTTGTTGATTGAATGGTAAATGGACTTCGCGTGGTCTTTGGTAGAGTAGCTGGAACTTTCCGGTTTCGGGGAAGATCCGAAACCAAGCAGATCATAGCTGATAACACGGTATTTACTTTTGTCCAGGATTTCTACTAGAGGCAGCCAAATTTGAGATTTTGAAGCCAAGCCATGCACTAAAACAATTACATCCTTGCCGTCGCCCATGTCTATTACTTTACTGAGCTTATATGGACGCTTAAGCAATTTGTGCCACACGTAATCTCTAATCCGCATAGTTACATTATAAGTTGTTCCGGTATAATTAATATTATGAAGAGGACTTATGGAACCATCAAAAAGGCGGTAGTTTTTATAGCAGGATTCACGATAATAATAGCCGGTCTCATACTGCTTGTTATACCGGGACCGGGGCTGCTTACCATAGCCTTAGGCTTGCTAATACTTTCCAGTGAATTTGAATGGGCCGAGAGACATCAGAAAAATATTAAAAAAAGAATTCAAGACGCATACAAAAAAGCTAAAAACAAACAGAAAAAAACGGACAGTAGCCGTCCAAAGAAAAAATAGTTCTGATATAGTATTAACATTAGCGTTCTAATGCTATTTCAGCTATGAAGAGGATGAGAAACAAAGAAAAATTCGGTCTGGTCGCGATGGCTTTAATTGCTTTCATCGCCGTCTTAACCATGCTGGTTTATGGCAATGACATTCCTGTCCTTAACCCCCAGGGAGAGATCGCCGACAAAGAACGAAATCTGATAATATTCGGAACGATTCTAAGTTTGATAGTAGTCCTCCCGGTTTTTACAATGACCTTCGTGATTGCCTGGAAGTACAGGGAAAATAACAAAAAAGCAAAGTACCAGCCGGATTGGGATCATAGCAGGTTATTTGAGTCAATCTGGTGGGGTGTACCGCTGATTTTGATTACAATTCTTTCAGTTGTTACGTGGAAAAGCTCGCACGAGCTGGACCCGTTTAAGCCGATTCAGTCTGCAGAAAAACCGGTGGTTATCCAGGTTGTAGCCTTGCAGTGGAAGTGGCTGTTTATTTATCCGGAGCAGGGAATAGCAACGGTTAACTATGTACAATTTCCGGAGGATACGCCGGTTAATTTTGAAATCACATCGGATGCGCCTATGAATTCTTTCTGGATTCCCAGCCTTGGCGGACAGATTTATGCTATGAGCGGAATGGTAACGAAACTGCACTTAATGGCTGATCAAACCGGTGAATACAGAGGGTCGTCAGCCAATATAAGCGGACGGGGTTTTTCCGGTATGAAATTTATAGCTGAAGCTACATCGGAAGCTTCATTTCAAGACTGGACGCAGAAAGTCAGAAATAGTGCCCCGGGATTAGACCTTGAACTGTACTCTGACTTATCTAAACCTTCGGAGGATAACCCCGTCAAGCAGTATGCGTTGGTAGACAAAAACCTGTTTGAATATATTACTCACAAATATTCTACTAACCCTGAGGTAAGCTACGAGGCGGCAAGATGAATATACTAGCAAGCATATTAGGCAGGCTAAACTTTGACGCTTTACCTGATGACCCAATAACTATCGGCGGCGTGGTAATGATGAGCCTTGGCGGATTAACCGCAGTTGCTCTTCTGACGTATTTCAAGAGGTGGAAATGGCTATGGAGTGAATGGCTGACCTCGCTTGACCCAAAAAAAATAGGCGTAATGTATATAGCTGTTGCCGTTTTGATGCTTCTTCGCGGTGTTTCCGACGCGGCAATGATAAGAGCTCAGCAAGCCACGGCTTCCGGCGATTCAAGCGGTGTTTTGTCGAACGATCTTTTTCAGCAGGTATTCTCTGCGCATGGAACGATAATGATATTTTTCGTAGCTATGGGGTTGGTGTTCGGCATCGTGAATTTAATTCTGCCGCTCCAGCTGGGGGCGAGAGATGTTGCTTTTCCTTTCTTGAACTCCGTTAGCTTCTGGCTATTCGCGGCTGGCTTCGTATTACTGAATCTTTCACTTTTCGCAGGTGAATTTTCGGCTGCCGGCTGGCTGGCTTATCCGCCGCTTTCCGGCCTGGAGTATAGTCCCGGGGTAGGGGTAGACTACTGGATTTGGAGCCTGCAAATCGCCGGCGTCGGCAGCTTACTCTCAGGCATCAACTTCCTGGTAACAATTATTAAAATGCGCGCACCGGGAATGACCCTTATGAAAATGCCTATGTTCGCCTGGAGCATTCTTGGCACCATGGCTCTTGTCGTTCTGGCTTTTCCTATTCTTACGGCAACGTTGGGCATGCTTTCTCTAGACCGGCTCATGGGCATGCACTTTTTCACCAGCTATTTTGACGGCAATCCGATGATGTATATAAACCTGATCTGGGCATGGGGGCATCCGGAAGTTTATATTCTTGTTTTGCCGGCGTTTGGTATTTATTACGAAGTTGTTTCTACATTTTCCAGAAAGAGACTGTTCGGTTACACGTCTATGGTCTGGGCGATCGGGGCGATAACCTTCCTGTCCTTTATTGTCTGGCTCCACCACTTCTTCACGATGGGTGCCGGTCCTAACGTTAACGCCTTTTTCGGCATAATGACAATGATTATAGCTGTTCCGACAGGCGTGAAAGTCTTTAACTGGCTGTTTACCATGTACAGGGGAAGAATACGCTACGCTACACCGATGCTTTGGTTTCTGGCATTCGTAGTCACATTTACTATTGGCGGGGTGGCCGGGGTTCTGATGGCCGTACCGGCTATTGATTTCCAGGTGCATAATTCGCTGTTTTTGGTGGCTCATTTCCACACCATGATAATAGGCGGCGCGGTATTCGGCCTGATAGCCGGCCTGACATATTGGTTTCCTAAGATATTCGGCTTCAGGCTTAATGAGAGAATCGGCCTTTATGCCTTTTGGTGCTGGCTGATTGGTTTCTTACTGGCTTTCATACCGCTTTATATACTTGGGCTTATGGGAGCGACCAGAAGGCTAAGCCACTATGACGCGTCGCTTGGCTGGCAGGAGCTGTTTATTGTTGCCGGCGTAGGCGTAATGGTGATTATGGCTGGTATAGGCCTTCAGCTTTTCCAGCTTGCCTACAGTATATGGAACCGCAAGAAAACCATGGATAAAACCGGCGACCCCTGGAATGGCCGGACGTTGGAATGGTCGACCAAATCCCCGGCGCCGCACTATAATTTCGCAGTAATTCCGGAAGTTAGCACAAGAGATCCGTTCTGGGAGTTTAAACAACAGAAGCAAAAATCTTCCACACCGAATTACAAGCCTTTCAAGATGCCAAAGAATACAGGTATGGGCGTAGTCATAGCCGCTTTTAGTGCGCTTGGCGGGTTCGCATTAATTTGGCATATCTGGTGGTTGGCGGCTATAGGATTGATAGGCATAATTATTGCGGTTATTGTGCGCATTAATGATGACGATACGGAATACACGGTGAGTGTAGAAGAGATCAAGCGAATTGAGGGAGTGTCATGAGTTTGGCGGAATCAACCAATAAAACTCTTCTAGGATTCTGGATATATCTGATGACAGATATTGTTCTGTTCGCTACTTTGTTCGCTACTTTTATAGTTTTAAGGGATGGAACAGCCGGGGGACCAACCGGCGCGGAATTGTTCAGTATGCCGTTTGTTCTACTAGAAACATTAATTTTGCTTACCAGTAGTTTTACCGCAGGGTTAGCTATGCTTGCCGCGCATAATAAAGATCGGGCTAAAACATTAGCCTGGTTCTGCGTGACATTTGCCTTAGGCTTGATGTTCCTGGCGCTGGAGCTAAGCGAGTTTTCTAACCTTGTACACGAAGGCTACGGCTGGCAGGCCAGTGCGTTTATGTCGGCATTTTTTACTTTAGTCGGTACCCACGGACTGCATATAACTTTTGGATTAATCTGGATGGCAACACTTATGCTCAAGCTTTATCGCAGCGGTTTTGCCGGCAACTCGCTAAAAAGACTTACTATGCTGAGCTTGTTCTGGCATTTTTTGGATATAGTTTGGATATTTATCTTCACAATTGTTTATCTAATGGGAGAGGTTAATCTGCGATGATCAAGAAACATCCCGTAGCAACTACTAAATCTTATGTTCTTGGTTTTGCCTATTCGATAATTCTCACCCTGACTGCTTATTATCTGGTGGTTAATAATGTATTTTCCGGATGGACTATCGTGTTCATTATATTAGCTTTAGCTGTTTTTCAGCTTGGCGTGCAACTTTTCTACTTTTTGCACTTGGACCAGGAAAGGAAACCCAGATGGAATATGATAACTTTCCTTTTTGCGGTTCAAACCGTTCTGATTGTTGTACTAGGGTCGGTATGGATAATGGTTAATTTAAGTTATCATCACGGCCATAAAAAAACACCGGAACAAATTGAAAAATATATTGAGGAAGAAGAGGTTATCGACAGGGAAAATCTGCGTTGATAAAAGTGTACTACCAGTTGGCCAAACCGGGGGTTTTATACGGCAATGTTTTAACGGCGTTAGCCGGTTTTCTTTTGGCCTGCGGGTATTTTGAAACATTCGATTTAGTTTTGTTTGCCGCAACTATTGCCGGCATGACTCTGGTTATCGCTTCTGCCTGCGTTCTCAACAATGTTTTTGACCGGGACATAGACAAGGCTATGGAGCGTACAAAAAATCGCGGCGTAGCCAGCGGCCAGGTTGACGTCAAGCCGGCAACTATATTTTCCGCGGTTCTTGGTATTCTCGGAATAATAATCCTGGCCTTGGGGGTGAACTGGCTGGTAGTAGGCATAGGTGTAGCAGGTTTTATAGTTTATGTGTGGCTATACGGTACTCTTAGCAAGCGCAGATCAATACACGGCACAGCCATGGGCAGCATATCCGGAGCCGCTCCTATACTTGCCGGATATGTTGCAGTTTCCGGCGAGATTGATACGGCAGCGGTTCTTTTGTTTTTCGCGTTGTTTTTTTGGCAGTTTCCGGAATTTTATTCCATCGCGATTTACCGCAAAAAGGAATACGCTAAGGCAAAAATACCCGTAATGACAGTGATAAAAGGTGTAAGTAGTACTAAGATTCAGATATTTATCTATACCATAGCATTTGTAGTCACATCTTTGCTGCTTAGCGTGTTTGGTTATGTCAGCTGGCTTTATTTTGCTGTCATGGCAGCTTCCGGACTGTATTGGATAAGGCTCGGCGCACAGGGTTTGACAACAAAAAATAACGAAGCCTGGGCTAAGAAGATGTTCCGATACTCTCTAGCAATTTTGTTAATCTTCAGCTTCATGATATCGGTCGATAATTTTATAGTACAATTATTCTAATGCTTCTTATAACACATATAGCTATTGCCATGGTGAGCGTTTTATTCGCGACCCTTCTTTTCTTCTCACCTAGCGACTATAAATTCAAAGCTAATTACTTGCTTCTCGGAGCTACGCTTATAAGCGGAACTTTTTTGGTTCTGGGCAGAGGAACCCACTTGGTCGAGTCCTGCTTGATGGGACTGATTTATACAGGGGCTGTATTTACCGCGATAATTTTTGCCAGAAAGAAATTCGTTCGGCAAACTAACGATTATTGAACGCTGAACTGACCTTCGACTTCTTCCTGGAGATGATCGTGGAATATGTAGGTTCCAATTTGATTTAGAGTTATCGTCATGCTTTCGTCTTTCTTCAGGGCATTTTCGGTTATACCGTCGTAATAAATATGTTTATCGTGCAGGCCGAAAGCCACCAATCTTAATTTTTCATCTTTATTGACTATGGTTAACTCGTCGCAGATTTTAGCGTCGACTGATTCCGGCGTAAACTTGTCGTTCTTAATCTCAATCATATGATCCGGACCCTTAGTTAGACAGTCTTCTACTTGCGCGGCTTCGCGTTTTGCCGTGTTTTTTCCGATAAAAAATGTTCCAAAACTTATTAGGATCACCAATGCTAAAAAACCGGGTACCACCCAAGGCACACGTTTAACTTTACTGTTTCCCATAATGCTTTAGAAATGTCTCCGTAAGTTGTTCATAGAAAATTCCCAGTCGGCATCGGTTTTCTTATGGGGGTTGAAAATATTCTTCGGATCCAGAATATCTTTAACTTGTTTAAAAAGACCGACGACTTCAGGACCGTATTGCTTCTCCAGCCATGGTCCTCGACTCATGCCGTCATTATGCTCGCCGCTCATTGATCCGCCGTAGCTTAATACCAGCTCATTGACTTCCCGCATGGCCGGCTCAATTTTTTCCCTCTCGCTGGCAAGCTCGAATTTCATCAAAGGAATTACGTGGAAATTACCATCGCCCATATGGCCGGCAACTGTAGCTATGAGTTTATATTTATTTATTATCTCGCGAAGTTTCGGCAAAAATTCCGGCAAATGTTTCGGAGGGACTACAAGATCGTCAATAAAAGGCGCGGTGTGTTTATCTTTTATTTTATTTCTAAGCAGATTAAAACTTTCGCGGCGCATAATTCTGAACTTCATTTCCTTGTCTTCCGTTTCGTCTTCTTCAAAAAGTGCGTCATGACCAAATTCGGACATGTCTTTGTGTAAAAGCCGAACTTTTTCAACTACTTTTTCGTCTGTTTCACCGGTAAATTCTGCTATAAGTACCATCTTTGGAATACCGCGCCGAAAATTAATCAGCGACGGCAAAAGTTGGAGACCCAGCTTGAGAGTTTGTTTCCAGCCCAGTGTCTTCTTGAAGTTGAAGAACAGCTTGAAACTTAACTTTAGCGTGTAATTGTCGAACCCCTCGAAAGTGGCCGGCTTATGAGATAAGACTTTTTTAATAACCTCGCCAAGATTATCCAGATGGTTTAAAAATATAATCAAGCTTCCTGACTCTTTTGGCGCGGGCACAAGTTTAAATTTAATTTCGGTGATTATACCCAGCGTGCCCTGGGAGCCGGTGAACAAATGAGTAAGATCGAAAATTTCTTTTTTTGGATCGTAGATATTCCACAGATGATATCCGGTAGAATCTTTGCTGACTTTCGGTTTTGCCTTCTTCAGTGTTTCATGATTTTCTTTTAACAATTCAAAAAGACGGCTGTAAAGTTTACCTTCAAAGTCATTTTGTTTCATTTTTTCGTCCAATTCGTCTTTTTTCAAAGGCTTGATCGTATATTCGTTTCCGTCGGATAAAACTATTTTTAATTCTTTAACAAAATTTTCAGTTTTACCGAACTCCAATGATTTTTCGCCGCCGGAGTTATTAGCGACCATACCGCCTACGCTGCAAAGCTCGCGGCTGGCAGGGAACGAAGGCATCAAGGCGCCTTGAGCGAGTGTTTCCGGCTCGAAATCTCTATAAAAAACACCGGGCTGGACTACGGCTTCTTTCGGAGTTACATCAATAATATTGTTAAAGTACTTTGTCATGTTCAGGACTAAAGAGTCGTTAATTGACCCTCCCGTCATGTCTGTTCCGGCGCTGCGCATAGTAATAGACAGCTCTGGTTTTTTTGCTTTGTTTTTAGATACGTACGCGACTATTTTTTTTAGGTCGCCGGAGTTTTTAGGGTAAACAACCAGATCAGGCACAAGTTCAAACATAGACGCGTCATGGCTGTGGAAATCTATGTCTTTTTTAGAGCTGCTGACTTCACCATCTATTATTTTCTTCACTTCGCTTGCGAGCTTGGACATTAAAACAAGTTTAGCATAACCAGATAACATTTACAGATCAGGTTTATTTGACTAAACTATGTCGTAATGGCTTCAAAACATAAGGCTCTTATAGTTGGCGGCGGTTTCGGGGGTGTTAAAGCCGCGCTTGATTTAGAAAGTGATCCTCGGTTTAAGGTAACCCTTCTAAACGATCATGATGATTTCCGGTATTACCCCACGCTTTATCGTACGGCAACCGGAGCCAGCAGGAACGCCTCAAGTATTCCATTGAGCGAAATTTTTGCCGAAACCGGCGTTGAAATTATGATTGACAGCGCTAAATCAATAGATCACGACAACCGGAAACTCAAGACGAACTCAGGCAAAGAAATTGAGTATGACGTTATAGTTTTGGCTCTCGGGATGGTAACTAACTATTTCGGCATACCCGGACTTCCCGAACTTTCGTACGGAATTAAAACCATTGAAGAGGCCGAAAAGTTAAAGAAACATTTGCACAAACATATAGTTAAGAAGAAGCATCCTGATCTTAATTATATTATTGTAGGCGGCGGACCCACCGGAGTTGAATTGGCTGGAGTCCTTGGCGAGTATATTGAGTTAATCTGCAAAGCTCATAAAGTCAGTAAGCGTACTATCCATGTAGACCTTGTAGAGGCTGCTCCCAGACTGCTCCCGGCCATGCCCAAAGCCGTGTCCAGAAAGGTTACCAGGCAGCTTAAGAAAAGGGGCGTTAAACTATATTTGAACAAAGCTGTCAGCAGCCAGTCGGCTGACGAATTGATAGTAAATGATAAGCCTATAAGAAGCCATACGGTAATCTGGACAGCCGGAACGGCTAACAACCCTTTTTATTCCGACCAGAACTTTCAACTGGCAACGAACCATAAAGTCAGGGTTGATCACTTCCTACAGGCGAAGCCGGCTCTTTATGTTATCGGCGACAATGCGGACACGCCTTACAGCGGGCTGGCTCAAACCGCGCTATATGACGGGCAGTACGTAGCTAATAATATAAAGCGCCTTGCTGACGGAGAGAAACCTTTGCCCTATAAAGCGAAACTTCCTATTTATGTCTTGCCCGCCGGCCCCGCCTGGGCCGCCGTAGTCTGGGGAAATTTGAAGTTCTACGGTCTATTCGGGTGGATATTAAGAAAATCCGCGGATCTCGTAGCTTTTAATGATTACGAACCATGGTTCAAAGCTACAAGACACTGGCTGGCCGAGAGCAAGCCGGAAGAACTGTGCGAACTCTGCGACCCGGACACAAGTACCGGCCAACCTGCTAAATAAAAAAGCTTACTTTTCCAGTTTGTGGATCTTGTCGTGATTGAGACCGTAGTAATGAGCTACTTCATGCCAGACAGTATGGCGGACATGTTCGGCGACTTCTTTTATATTTTCACTGGCGGCTACTATAGGCAGCTTAAATATAGTTATCTTGTCCGGCAAGACCAAATTATATCCGGAACCGCGCCTGGTCAAGGGTATACCTTGGTACAGTCCGAATAGGGTTTCGTTGCATCTTAATTCTAGCTCATCTCTTTGGGCTGCGGTCGGTTCGTCGGCTATTACAAAGCCTATATTACTGAGGTTTTTCTGGTAAAGCTCAGGTAGCCTGGATATACCGTCATTGATCATTTCTTCAAATTCTTCGTCGCTGGGAATCTGGATATTATTCATAGTCCTGCTTTCGTGGTCAAAATTGATATTTTTTGGGCGAAAAAGGGTGCTTCGATTGAAGCATAACTGAAGTTACGTTGAAAGAGAAGGACACTTTTGTAGTCAAAAAAGGCGGTTTTGAAACCGGAATGAGGATTTTGAATAATGTCCCGTATAGCCATTTTAGTCTATATAGTATAGAATACTTCAGGAAAATCGTTTTCAGTTTATATTTTTTAACGGAGGAAATGTGGTCAACAGCGCCGGCAATGCGCTGATCTCTGTATGGGACAAGACAGGAATTGAGCAATTTGCTAAAGAACTATCAGATTTAGGCTGGAAGATTTATGCTTCCGGGGGTACTGCTGAAGTTATCAAAAAAATCGGTGTTGAAGTTACTGATACATCTAAGCTAAGCGGAGGCGGAGAAATACTGGGTCACCGCGTGGTTACGCTATCCCGCGAAATTTACGCAGGTATTTTAGCTGACGACTCAAAAGACCACGAAAAAGAACTAAAAAAGCTAAATATACCCAGGATTGATTTAGTATGCGTCGATATGTATCCTTTGGCAGACGAGATAAAAGACAAAAAATCGACAGAGGAGTCAATCATTGAAAAAACTGATGTTGGCGGCCCTACGCTTCTACATGCAGCTGCAAAAGGCAGAAGAATAGTTCTATCCAGACCCACCCAGCGCGAAGAAGTGATTCAGTGGCTCAAACAAGGGAAGCCAAACGAAGATAAATTCAAAAAAAAGCTGGCAGCTATAGCAGAGTATGAAGTTGCTGACTATATGGTTACTTCAGCGAACTATTTAGGCGGAAAACATATAGCCGGACTAATGAGTGAAAGAGTCGCTGCTCCGAATTACGGAGAGAACCCCTGGCAGGGCGGCGCCGGACTTTATCTTTCTAGGCAGATAGACGATCCTCTTGGCATAGGTAAGTTTAAATTAATCGACGGTATACCTCTTAGTTACAATAATTACACCGATGTAGACAGGCTGTTGCAGACGGCTACTCATATTGCCGCCGGCTTAGAGCGGAATTTCAAGGAAACCCCAAAAATTGCCTTGGGTGCGAAACATGGAAATTTGTGCGGGGCGGGAATAGATGAAAACCCTGTCGATGCTATCAAAAAAATGCTAGACGGCGACCAACGCGCAATTTTCGGCGGATCAGTCCTGTTGAATTTCCCGATAACCCAAGAAATTGCATCAACCATAATGACCTACAAGATTAATAAAGGTAAAAGAATCCTGGATATTATCATTGCGCCGGACGTAGAAAACGATGCCCTCGATCTTTTAAAACGAAAAAACGGCAAGTTAAGACTTTTGACTAATCCAGAACTGGCGAAAATAAAAGAAGACTCTATAGACAGGACAAATAGAATCAGGCACATAAGAGGCGGCCGGCTTAAGCAGAACAATTATACATTTATTTATGATTTCAAGCATCCGGATATTGAATGGTCAGGCGAAAAAGTAAGTGACCGCCAGTCCAAGGATATGATAATCGCCTGGGCAATAGGTACCACGAGTAATAGCAATACTATCTGTATCATAAAAGACGGACAGCTTCTTTCCAACGGAGTCGGTCAGCAGGACAGAGTAACATCTGCCGAGCTGGCATTAATGAGGGCTAAAAATGCCGGACACGATCTTCTGGGGTCATGTGCATATAGTGATAGCTTTTTCCCGTTCCCGGATGGTCCGAAAATGCTTGCTGACGCTGGCGTATCCGCAATTATTACTACCAGAGGGTCGGTCAAAGACGGCGAAGTCGCTGAAGAGTTAACTTCCGCGGGTGTTTCGCTCTGTACCTTGCCCGACTCTATTGCCCGCGGCTTCTTCGGCCACTGATTTTCATGAGAAGAGGTGACTCCTCTTCTCATCGCGCAGGGAAAATATAAAATTTTCTCTGGCTGCTCATCTCCCAAATTGAATCAAGAAATCCGAAGTAAATTCGTATTTCTTTCTAATTACATTTTTTTATAATTGAGATTGTACCAGCAAAGCTGATTGCAATATGTATCCAAGCGCGTAAGTATCAACATTACTGAAAATGTTTGTGTACTATTGCATTAGTACAGTAGGACGTATATAATATACTGGTTATGAATAAGAAATATGAGGATGAGCTGGTTGACTTATTGTCCGGGATTGCCGT
>JBBDZT010000031.1:0-25784 GCA_040900025.1 Saccharimonadales bacterium (SeqCode) | reverse complement strand
CATCTACGTAAAAATGCTTTTTAGCACCCAGATTATAGGCCTTTTTCTTTATATTTGAAAAATCTTCCGATTGTCCAAGATTTAATGTCAAGGTGTAGACATCGCATTCATACCTTTCTCGTATCCATTTGAGCATACAAGACGTATCCAGTCCTCCGGAAAATAAAAGCAAGCATTTATCAAACTCACCTTTTTTTGCCGTATAACTATCTGTATAGCGGTATTCGTCCTTTAAGTCTGAAAATTTTTCAATATCTTCACTATGCTGTTCGCTCATCACCTATACCTTACTTTATTACATAATAATCTTATTCTTCCAGTCAATCAATGCAACACAACACTAATCTGTTCAATATTATACTGATACAATAGGTTCAATGGCCTTCCAAAGATCAAAACCTTACCAGTCCGGTCAGAAAGAAATATACAAACTTTCGCGCAGTAAAATAGAGCTGTTTATGCAATGCCCAAGATGTTTTTGGCTGGGCGAGCGAATGAAGATAAAGCGTCCAAGCGGTCCGCCATTCCAGATAAACAAAACAATAGACGAACTATTCAAAAAAGAATTTGACAGTTACCGGAAAGATAAAAAACCTCATCCGCTAATGACAAAAAATAAAGTTCAGGCTATACCTTTTGCTCACGAAGATCTGGACACCTGGCGGCATAATTTCAGCGGAGTAGCCATAGAGCATAAGCCTACTAATTTTCATATATTTGGGGCGGTAGATGACGTGTGGGAAAACAAATCCGGTGATTTGATAGTAGTGGACTACAAAGCGACGTCAAAAAACGCCGAAATTACGCTGGATTCCGACTGGCAGATTATGTACAAACGCCAGATGGAAATATACCAGTGGCTGTTACGCCAGAAAGGATTTAAAGTCAGCCCCAAGGGCTACTTTGTCTACACAAACGCACGCATGGACCTAGAAGGTTTCGGCGACCGATTGGAATTTAAAACCAAAGTTATTGAATATGAAGGCGATGATGGCTGGGTAGAGGGAGCGATCACCAAAATGAAAGACTGCCTGGAGAATGATATGCCGGCAGTTGGAACGGCAGCCATGGGCGGGCCGTGCGATTTCTGCGAATACGCAAAATCCAGAACAGAGCTGACTCTAAAACATTTGAATAAAAAGGTATAATAAAGCTAGATGCTAGACATTCAGTTTATTAGAGGTAATCCGAAAGCTGTAAAGGAAAAGTCCAAACAAAAGGGCGTGGATGTTAACGTTGAGGAACTTTTAGAACTTGATCAAAAGCGAAAAAAAATGATCGCTCAGCTAGAAGAAAGCAGGCAAGAACGCAATGAGCATGCGAATTCACTAAAAAAGGGTAAGCCGGATAAGGCACAGATAAATAAAGGTAGAGAGCTAAAAGAGAAAATAACCTCCGCAGAGGAAGTATTGATGCCTATAGAAAAGAGGTTTAAGGAACTTTTAACCCAAATACCGAATATGCCGCTTGATGAGGTACCGGTTGGCAAGTCGGAAAACGACAATAAAGTAATAGAAGTAGTCGGGGAGAAGCCGAAATTTAGTTTTGAACCCAAAAGCCATATTGAAATAGGCGAAAAGAAAGACTGGATCGACAAGAAACGCGCCGCAAAAGTTGCCGGATCGCGATTTGTCTATTTAAAGGGAGATCTCGTGCGGCTGGAGTGGGCTATGAATCAGTTTGGAGTTGATAGACTGTCTGATGAAGAATGGTTAAAAAATATTATCGAGGAGAACAACTTAAAGATTAGCCCAAAACCTTTTATACCGATTTTACCGCCGGCCGTAGCCAAGACTGCTGTGTATGAATCTACTGCCAGGCTTGATAAAGAAGAGACTACATATAAACTTGCTGAAGATGACTTGTGGCTGAATGCAAGCGCTGAACACACCCTCGCACCAATGCATAGCGGTGAAATTATTGATCAAACCGAGCTACCGATGAGGTATGTCGGGCTAACCACAGCATTTAGAAGAGAAGCTGGCTCTTACGGCAAAGATATAGAGGGTATTATCAGGCTTCATCAATTTAATAAGCTTGAGATTGAAAGCTTTACAACAGCCGAACAGGGAGTCGATGAGCATATTTTCCTGGTTATGATTCAGCGTAAACTTATGGAGGAGTTGGGATTACCGTATCAAGTGATCCAAAAGTGTACTGCTGATATTGGCGGTCCCAATGCCAGCGGTTGGGATATAGATACCTGGATGGCCGGCCAAAATGCTTATCGTGAGACTCACACGGCGGATTACATGACAGACTATCAGGCTCGCCGCACAAAAACTCGTTATCGCAGTAAGAAAGGTGAAGTAGAGTTGGTCCACAATAATGACGCAACCGTTTTTTCTGAACGTCCTTTGATAGCTATTATCGAAAATTTTCAAACCGAAGAAGGTGATGTAAAAGTTCCGGAAGTTTTACAAAAATATATGGGAGGTAAGAAGAAAATATGATTAAAAATATTCAAATCGCTGGTGTTCATACTAAATTAACCCCAGACGAAGAAATGTATATTGATAAAAAAATAGGCACGTTGGACAGATTTATTCCAAGAAAAAGCCGCGATGCAGCAAAAGTAGACGTTAAGCTGAAAGAAAGCAAACGCAAAACAGCCAGCGATAAATTTACCTGTGAAGTTATATTTCATTTACCCCACGGTTCAATTACAGTTACCGAAAAGGCAAGCACTCAGTTGGCCTCAATTGACCAAGCGGAAAATAAGCTGAAAATACAGCTTAAAAAATACAAGGAAAAACACACAAGTCCCAGAATCCACAAGAGATTTGTGCATAAATTTATCCGGCGCAGGTAGCTTGTAGTAGAATACTATTGATAAGCTTGAGTTTTAGGAGGGTTTTAGTTTGCCGAAGATTAAAAGCGTTAAAGCAAGACAGGTATTTGATTCCAGAGGGTTTCCAACAGTTGAGGCGGAAGTCATTTTGGAAAACGGTTCATTTGGCAGGGCCATAGTCCCGAGCGGCGCCTCTACCGGCGCACTTGAAGCAATGGAATTGCGCGATGGCGGCAATAAGTTTGCCGGTAAAGGCGTAAGCAAGGCGGTTGGAAATGTAAACTCCAAGATTGCCCCGGGAATTATAGGCTTTGAAGCCGCAGATCAAACAGGTCTGGATAAAAAGCTAATTGAACTAGACGGAACCGAACAAAAAACAAATTTTGGCGCAAATGCTATACTTTCCGTTTCATTAGCCTCGGCATATGCCGAGGCAGGCAGCGAACCTCTTTATAAACATATTGCGAAGCTATATAAAAAAGCCGGGGGCAAGCAAGGTTTGAGTCTCCCGGTACCCATGGTAAATGTTCTTAATGGCGGAGCTCATGCCAGCGGCGGAGTTGATATTCAGGAAGTTATGCTCATTCCGGTAGGCGCAAAAAACTTCAATCAGGCTATGGAAATAATCGCCGATGTATTTCATTCTCTAAAAAAACAATTAAAAAAAATGAAACAACCAACAACGGTTGGAGACGAAGGCGGTTTTGCTCCAAATTTGAATAGTAACGAAGAGGCGCTGGGTCTGCTTGTAGAAGCAATCGAGAAATCCAGGTTCGAATATGGGAAAGATGTAAAATTGGCCTTAGACATAGCCAGCAGTGAGTTTTACGAAGGCAAAAAATACAAATTATCCAGTGACAACACCGTCTTATCCAGCGAGGAAATGGTTGGCTGGGTGGCGGATTTATCCAAAAAATATCAGATCATATCTATTGAAGACGGACTGGCTGAGGATGATTGGGAAGCCTGGAAAAAACTAAATGTTGAAATAGGCGATACAATACAGCTCGTAGGGGATGATTTACTTGTTACCAATCCGAAGCTGCTAAAGAGAGGTATTAAAGAAAAGTCAGCTAACGCTATTTTGATTAAGCTAAATCAGATAGGTACTTTAAGCGAAACGCTTGAAGCAATTATAATGGCCCAGAAGGCTGGCTGGGGAACCGTCATAAGTCATAGAAGCGGAGAAACCGAAGACGTAACCATTTCTCATTTAGCTGTAGGTACCGGAGCCGGCCAGATAAAAACGGGCAGTTTGAGCCGAGGCGAGCGAACCGCTAAATATAATGAGCTTATTAGGATTGCCGAACAAATAGGCTCGGATAAATTAGCGAAGATATAAGATGTCTAAGCTAATTTTGGTTAGGCATGGAGAGTCCGAGTACAACGCCAAAGGCCTGTGGACCGGTTGGCTTGATCCTATGCTGAGTCCAAAAGGCAGGGAGCATGCTCGTAAAATAGGCGAAAAATTGAAAGAATATGAAATCAAAAGAGCTTTTGTCTCCGACCTGAAACGCGCTCAGGATACGTGGGATATAATCCACCAACAACTTACCGATGGCGCAAAACATTTGCCGGTTACGGCTCACAAAGATCTGAATGAACGGCATTATGGCGTGTTTGCCGGCCAGAATAAGTGGCAAATCAAAGAAAAGGTCGGTGAAGAGGAATTTATGAAAATACGCCGGGCCTATGATTATCGCCCCCCGGAAGGCGAATCACTTAAAGATGTATATGAGAGAGCGATTCCTTACTTTAGCTCTAAAATAAAACCTCATATAGATGAAGGAGAAGCAGTAATTTCCGTAACGCATGGCAATACTAACCGGGCGTTAATCAAGCATATAGATAAGATAAAGGACGAGCATATAAGCCAGGTTGAAATGCCCCATGAACTTATAGTTGTTTATCATTTCAAAAATGGAAAAGTCGACCGGAAAGAAACCATAGAAATATAGTGAGGATTATAGACGATCCTGCTATTAGCAAAACAGATAAAAAAACGCTACAATATAACCCTAATATTTTGGAGGATAAATGATTTTTAATTTCGCACATGAGTGCAGATCAGTATTTGTTGATGAGCGAGGCGTATCAGGTTAAAAATGAAAAAAATTATTAAAAAAGTATTTGGCGATCCTCAAATCCGAACGGTAAAAAAATTATCTAAAAGGGTAAAGGTTATAAATGACCTGGAGCCGAAGTACAAAAAAATGTCCGACTCTGCTTTAAGAAAGCAGACCGATGTCCTGAAAAAGCGTTTGGAAAAAGAATCGCTTGACGACATCCTGCCGGATGCTTTTGCCTTGGTTCGTGAAACTGCATGGCGCACCTTGAAACAAAGGCATTTCGATGTCCAGTTAATCGGCGGTATGGGTTTGCACCTGGGCGCGGTAACAGAGATGAAAACCGGTGAAGGTAAAACCCTTGTAGCTACATTGCCGGTTTATTTGAATGCCCTGGAGGGCAAAGGCACTCATGTGGTTACGGTTAACGATTATCTGGCCCAGCGCGATGCCGGATGGATGAGCGAAATATATCATTTTCTCGGTCTTAGCGTGGGTGTGATTGTTCCTGAAAAATCTTTTATTTATGATCCCGATTATTCCAATGATAGCCATGAAGACCCCCGAATGCGCCGGCTGAAACCTTGTACGCGCCAAGATGCATATAATGCCGATATAACATATGGTACGAATAACGAGTTCGGATTCGATTATCTTCGCGACAATATGGTCCGCGAAGTCGACCAGCTAAGACAACGCGGTCTGCATTTCGCGATAGTTGACGAAGTCGACTCCATTTTAATAGATGAAGCCCGTACGCCTTTGATTATTTCTGCACCTTCTACCGCCAGCGGCAGCTCATACCAGCAGTTTTCAAAAGTCGTACGCAAGCTTGTACGCGATGAAGACTATGAAGTTGACGAAAAACAGAAACAAATTGCCATAAAAGACCCCGGTGTAGATAAAGTAGAAAAAATCCTGGGCATTAAAAATCTTTACGGCACTGGAAATATCCGCACCATCTACCATCTTGATAAAGCTTTGCGGGCACAAGCTTTATTTAAGCGCGATAAAGACTATGTAGTCACCAAAGACGGTGAGATAGTAATAGTCGATGAATTTACGGGCCGCTTATTACCCGGTCGGCGCTACAATGACGGACTTCATCAGGCGATAGAAGCTAAAGAAAACGTAGAAATCCAGCAAGAATCCCAAACACTCGCGACAATTTCTTTCCAAAACTATTTCCGTCTGTATGAAAAGCTCTCAGGAATGACCGGGACTGCCTTAACAGAGGCAGAAGAATTCCATATGATATATAAACTTGAAGTTCTGGAAATACCATCCAACAAAAAATTAATCCGCAAAGATAAGCCTGATCAGATATTTAAGAATGAAGCGGGCAAGTTTAAAGCCCTTATTCGCGAGGTTAAAAGTGCGATCAAAAAAGGACAACCTGTTCTTATTGGCTCGGCATCTATCGAAAAAAATGAAATTTTAGCCAGATTACTTAAAAAAGAGGGCATTAAACATAACATATTGAATGCTAAGAATAACGAACGGGAAGCTTCGATCATAGCAAAAGCCGGCAAAAAAGGCACGGTCACTCTAGCTACGAACATCGCCGGACGAGGTACGGATATTGTCTTGGATGATGAATCCAAAAAAGCCGGCGGACTTTATGTGATAGGAAGCGAACGCCATGAAGCCAGAAGAATTGACAATCAGCTTCGCGGACGCTCGGGAAGACAGGGAGACCCCGGAAAATCGCAATTCTTCGTAAGCTGCGAAGATGATCTTATGAGGATATTCGGAGGAGACAGAATACTTAAGATTATGCAGAGATTGAACGTTGAAGACGATATGCCGGTTCAAAATCGGGTCATCAGCAGGAGTTTGGAAGGCGCACAGAAGAAGGTTGAAGGATTTAATTTTGACGCTCGTAAGAATGTTGTTAAATACGACGACGTAATGAACAGGCACAGAAAAGCTACTTACCAGATGCGCTCAGATATCTTAAAACAAGCCGATATAAGCAAAAGAATCAAAGAGTTCGTTGATTCCGAAGCGAAAGAGCTAGCTAACTTACCAGAATCTACAACCGATAAATTTGAAGGTATCTTAACCGAAATCTTTCCGTTTGACGATAAAAATCTTGATCATCTTTTTGATCAGCCCTCAGACAAGTTTGAATCTGAGCTGATTAAGTCCTCTGAAGAACTTTATAAAGCTCAGGAAAAACGCTTCACATCTGAAATACTAAGAAAAATCGAAAGAGATATTTATTTACAAATCCTTGATAACTACTGGATGCAGCACTTGGAAAACATGGAACACTTAAGAGAGGGAATCCATTGGGTTGGCGTCGGGCAACGTGATCCGCTAGTTGAATACCGCAAGCAATCCCAGGTTATCTTTGAGGAAATGCAGCGACAACTTCGCCACGATGTAATTAAGGCTCTATTCCATGCCCGTCCGATAAGCGAGCGAGACATTGACAGGCCAATAGAAACCGAACTTACAAGAGCTGCTCGAGCATCTGTTGATAATGCAAGTACGATCCAGCAGGATCTTGAAGAGTTTAACGAAAAAGACTTTGTTCCGAGCAAGAACGCTGAACAGCTACAGGAAAACAATAAAAAAACTCAAGATAAACGCAGAAAAGCCCGGAAAGCCGAACGTCAAAGGCGAAAGAAAGCAAAACGCAAAAAATAAATGATGCGTCATTACATAACTGAGCTTGAGCTAAAAAACGGCGTAAAAGGCTTACTCATAAACATACCTGACGCTAGTGTCATGTCTTTTAATTTCGGTTTTAGAGCGGGGGACTACTATGCGCCGAAAGATAAGCTGGAAACCGCACATCTTATGGAGCATCTTATCTTAGGCGCAAATGAAAAATTCCCTCGTGCCAGAGATTTTCAAGCCGATATCCAAAGAAACGGAGCATACTCAAATGCAAGTACCGGTATCTATGATATTAATTATGAAGCGGAATGTGCCGATTTTGAATGGAAGCGCATCCTGGACAGGATGATATTATCGCTTACTCGCCCGCTTTTTTTAGAGGATGAGTTCATAGCAGAATTCGGCAATGTTAAAGAAGAGCTTATTTCGCGCTCTAACAACCATTATTCGCACTTGTCGCTTGCTCTGCGCGAATCATATGATCTGAAGTCGGTAACTACGTTCCATAAACGTTACGAAGTAATTGAAAACGTAAAGCTGGACGACGTGGTTAATCACTACAAGAATACCCACTATGCAAAAAACATGCGCTTTATTATTGCAGGCAAGCTTAACCCTAACCGAAAACGCCATATAAAATCAGTACTTAATGACATTGACTTGCCTGGCGGTAGTGAAGGGCGGAAAAAACTTCCCAAGCAAATACCAAAAACACTAAAAAAACCGGTTTTCATAGAAAACGATACGGTCGAGAACTTTTATTTTTATTTCGATACGTTTGTTAGAAGGCGAATGAATGATAAGGAAATCGATTCCATGAACCTGTTAAACAGCATTTTAACTGAAACCCTGCATTCAAAAATTCTAGGCACGGCTCGGGAGCAAGGTCTGGTTTACGGTATGAGCTCAAATATTAATTATGATAATAACTATACAAATTGGTGGTTTGGATCCCAGGTCAGACCTCAGAATGCCGCTCCGCTGTTTGAAATAATTATCGAAGAGCTGCAGAAAGTATTCAACGGCAGTATTAGCCAAGAAGATATAAAAGCCGCAAAGCAGTACAGGCTTGGACAGTTCCAGAGGAGCGCTCAAACCGTAAATGGCATCGCCGCCGGCTATCTTTATAGGTATTTCTTTGATGAAACAATTGATAATTTTTATGATACGCCAGGGAAAATCAGAGCGGTCACCAAGCCGAAAATAGTAAGGGCCGCAAGCGATTTATTCGACGACAAAATATGGGGCATTGGTGTCTTAGGCGGTAGCGATAAGCAGGTTGCAAATAAGCTATCAAAACAGATAGAAGTTTTATGGGGCTAAATTATGGATTTCGATCACATAGATCAGCTTAGTCGAGAGATAAACAAAACTATAGAATCATTAAATTTAGGTGAACTTGAGAATGAAAGAGCAAATCTCAAGGGAAAGAGCGAGGCTGCCGATTTTTGGCATGATAACAAGAAAGCGTCAAAAATAATGCAAAAATTATCTGAATTAAACGAAGAAATTAATACCTGGAATACGCTTCAAAAAGAAATAAATGAAATTCATGAACTCGCAAGCCTAAAAGACGAAGACCTATACAAGGATATTGAAAATCAGCTAAAAGAAACTGAGAAAAAATATAAAAAAATAAAAAACGAACTGGCATTCAGCGGGCCTCATGACAAAAACGGAGCTATTATAAGCATTTATGCCGGCGCGGGCGGAACCGATGCCCAAGACTGGGCACAAATGCTCCTGCGAATGTACACCAGGTGGGCTGAAATTAGTAAAAGTAAAATAAGCATCATTGATGAATCTGCTGGAGATGAAGCCGGTATAAAAAGTGCCACCATAGAGCTGAAAGGCTCTAAAATCTACGGGAGATTAAAAGGCGAACAAGGGGTTCATAGGCTGGTCCGGCTGAGTCCTTTTAATGCCAATAACCTCAGGCAAACAAGCTTTGCCAAAGTAGAGGTGTTGCCCGAGATAGACGAGCCCGAGTCGATACCGCTGGACGAAAGCGACCTTAAAATTGATGTTTTCAGAGCCGGCGGCCACGGCGGCCAGAGCGTGAACACTACCGATTCGGCTGTTCGAGTAACACACCTTCCAACAAAGGTTACGGTTACTATACAAAATGAACGCAGCCAGATTCAGAATAAACAAACCGCACTGTCAATCTTAAGATCAAAGCTGGCTCAAATGCAGATTGAACAGCACAAAGAAACTATAAGAGATCTAAAAGGCCCTAACCAGTCGGCAGAGTGGGGAAGCCAGATAAGAAACTACGTACTGCATCCGTACAATATGGTAAAAGATTTAAGAACGGGTTTTGAAACATCGGATACGGAATCAGTTCTGGATGGAAAAATAGACGGTTTCATAGAAGCCTATATAGAGAACCAAATTAACAAATAACCCCAACCCCCAACTGCCTTCTCCCCGGGACAGGACCCGGGGAGGAAGGCAGGGGCTAAACTACTAGCATAAGAATTTCTTTGCTATAATATTAGACAGTGATTCTTCTTGATCGAGTAACAAAAACCTATCCTAAAAGAAAGGATTCCGCGCTTAACAGACTTAGTCTGCATGTAGAAGCTAAGGAATTTGTGATTGTTGTTGGTCCTAGCGGAGCCGGTAAGTCGACCTTGCTTAAACTCCTGACAAGGGAAGAAAAACCGAATTCGGGCAAGATCATAGTTGGCGGTATTGATTATGAGCGCCTTAAAGATAGAGATGTTCCAAAACTTCGCCGAAAAATAGGCGTTGTTTTCCAGGATTTTAAATTATTACCGAACAAAACGGTATTTGAAAATGTAGCTTTTGCTCTTGAAATTGCCGGAATGAGTAATAGGGAAATAAAATATACCGTGCCAAAAGTACTCAACATAGTCGGTCTTAAAAACAAGCAAAAGAGTTATCCGCGAGAACTTTCCGGCGGTGAAATGCAACGGGTGGCTATAGCGCGCGCGGTAGTCAGACAGCCAAAAATCCTGATAGCGGACGAACCTACGGGTAATCTGGACCCGAAGCATGCATGGGATGTTATAAAAGTATTAGAAAAGATCAATAAATATGGCACCACCGTACTTCTAACTACCCATAATCAGGAGATAGTTAATCGCCTAAAGAGGCGTGTCATAACAATAAATGACGGTAAGATACAAAGCGATCGTGCACAAGGAGGCTACTCCGCCTGATGAAGAGAGAATTAATTACTTTTTACAGAGTAGTGCGTACAGGTTGTATAAATTTTGTGCGCAACTTTACCTTGAGCGTAGCAGCTACGGCTGTAATGGTAGTTACTTTGACTATCGTGCTTTTTTCAATTGTTGCCAACGCTACTTTTAATAACACCATTGAAGACATAAACAGCAAGATTGACATCTCAATATACCTAAAAGATTCAGTAACGGAAGAGCAGAAAAATCGCTTTATAGCCGAATTAAGCGGCTTGGATAACGTCGAGTCCATTGAGTACTTATCAAAAGACCAAGTCTTGGAACAGTACAGGGAAGATAACAAAGACAATCTAGAGTTACTATTAGCTATTTCTGAAACGGATAACCCTCTGCCTGCTACGATAAAGATTAATCCTGTTGACCCGGCCAATAACGAAGATATAAAACAGGTGGTTGAGAGTGAAGAAAACCTTGGGCTCCAGTCTGATGAAACTTCTTATTCGGGCGACAGAAAGGAAGCTATAGATAAAATTACACATGCTACATCTACGCTTCAAAGAGGGGTTTTAATAGGAATAATAGTATTTGGAGTTATATCAATGCTGATAATTTTCAATACAATTCAAATGGCCATATTTAACCGACGGGAAGAATTAAAGATAATGAGATTGCTCGGTGCTACCCCTTGGTATATACGGGGGCCTTTCATTGTAGAAACTATGGTGTACGGGGTCATTTCCGCGATAATATCCATAATTCTTGGCAATTTGCTGTTTTCTTTGCAAGCCCAAGCTTTTGGCGCCAGCAGCCTAGGATTGCTTGATATGAGCTATGCGAGCGACTATTTCGCTAACAATTTCTGGAAGTTTTTTGCCGGTCTGCTTTTTGCCGGAGTGACAATAGGGGCTTTATCGGCCTTAGTTGCGACCAAAAGATATTTAAAGATGTCCAACCCCACAGGCGGTATAGATTTTCGCATATGGAAAAAGGGAAGTTTCTGATAACATATACATAAGCGTAATAGCCTGAAAGATATTTGGAAGAATTGCGCTTCACCTAAACAAAGATATCGAAAACCAATCTATATATTATGCACATAAGGTGCTAGGGGTTAGTTAGCCTCAAATTTTACTACACAAAAAATATTAAAGCAGCTTGAATTAGCAAGGAGGTTATGCTATAATGGTATCTGTTAAGTTAAAAACAAAAATCCAAAAAACAAAAATGGCGAAGAAAAGAAAACAATCAAATCATATTAGTCTATTCAGCAAACACGGTTTTGCTGCTCTGACATTTTTAGTAGTTGCTGTTTTTTCGCTTTCGAGTTTTTCATTAGTTAAGGCCGACGAGTTCGAAGCTAAGATTAAAAAGCTTGAGCAGCAAAATGAGCAAAAGGATGAAGTACATGACCAGCTTGGTTCGGAAGCCAGCAGTATTAAAGGCGCAATTAATAAGCTACAGGATGAGATTAATGCCAAACAGGCAATAATTGACGAGTATCAAAATGAAGTAGGACGCTTGGAAAAAGAAATTGCAGCCGCCCAAAAAGAGCTAGACAAACAAAGAGCGGTCTTGGGTGAAACCATAAAGACTATATACGTAGAAGGCGATATAACGACTCTGGAAATGCTGGCTACCAGCAAAAACTTGAGTGACTTTTTCGATAAGCAGCAATATAGGGAAAGCGTTCGGAATAAAGTAAAAGAAACACTGGACAAAATTACCCAGCTAAAATTGGACTTGAATACAAAGAAACAAAAAACAGAAAAATTATTAAAAGAACAAAAAGTCTTACAAGACGAGCTTTTAAAACAACGGTCAAAGCAAAACAACCTGCTTTCATTGAAAGAAAGCGAAAAAGCTGCAGTTGAAGGCGATATCGCTAAAAATAACGAGAGGATCACAGAGCTAAGAAGGCTCCAGGCTATAGAAAACGCTAAGCATCAAGCTAGCGGTAGTATAGTCACAAAGGGCAAGTGTGGGGGAGGATACCCTGCCGATGCCATAAACGGATTAGGGTTACACTGGGGATGCAATTATGCTATGGACAACACTATCGATAACTGGGGTATGTATAACCGGGAATGTGTAAGTTATACGGCTTGGAAAGTTTACGCCAGCGGTAGACATATGCCGTACTGGGGAGGGCATGGTAATGCGCACTTGTGGGACGATAATGCCAGGGCTGCCGGTATACCTGTTAGCTCTACTCCCAAGAAAGGCGATGTAGCAGTTGCCCACTGGGGAGCTCTTGGACATGTTATGTATGTAGAGTCGGTAAACTCCAACGGTACTATAAATATCAGCCAGTATAACGCGAGCTTTAATGGGACATATTCTGAAGTCTATAATATGTCTGCCGCCGGTTTAGTCTTTATCCACTTCTAAAGTTTATGAGAAGAGGTGACTCCTCTTCTCATCGCTCAGGGAAAATAATAAATATTTTCTCTGACTGCTCATCTCCCAATCGGAATCAAGAAATCCGAAGTAAATTCGGATTTCCTTCTTATCTCTATCAACTCCATCATTATTTATGTAAAATTACTATAATGGAAACCACAATTTACGCACTTGAGCGCAGGATAGTATTTATTGGCGAGCAACGGAGTAAGTTGTGAGGCATTTTCTGCAGTCGGATGCATGGGCTGGTTTCCAAAAAGCCCAAAACAAAAAAGTTTTTCAAGAAACTCAAAAGAATTGGAGTTTTTCAGCCATTTTGGAAGATAGTTCAAGCCGGCTGGCAAAAGGCAAAAGGCTTTATGCGCCTTATGGCCCGACAGCACAGAGCCTCGAAGCCTTAAATGACGCTCTGGAAGCTTTAGCTGAAGTATCTAAGAAAGAAAAAGCCAGCTATATAAGAGTTGAGCCTATAGGAGAGTTTAGTGAAAAAGAATTAAAATCCAAAGGCTTGATTAAAGCTTCGCGTTCCTTCCAGCCTTCGCAGACTTGGCAGATTGACTTGAAGAACTCTAAGGAGGAAATTTTAAAACAAATGTCTTCAACAAACCGCAATCTATTTAATACGGCCTCAAAAAAAGGCATAAAGTTTGAAATTAGCTATGACCAAAAAAAACTCAGCACTTTTCTTAGCATGATCCACAATATGTCCGCCAGAACAGGCATGAAACCGCATTCGGACAAGTATTTTGAGCTTATGGCCAAGAGCTTATTCCCGGATAAATCCGCCGGACTTGCGATTGGATATCATGAAAATAAACCAATAGTTGGTGGCTTGTTTTTTGATGATAAATTAGCCAAAACCCGCTATTACGCACATGCGGGATCTTTTGACGAGGCAAGGAAACTTCAGGCGAACTCGCCCCTTTTGTCTTATTTGATTATGAACGCCAAAGAAAAAGGCATGGAAACATTTGATTTTTACGGAGTGTCGCCGGAAAGTGACAATAATCACCGTTGGGCTGGATTCAGCAAGTTCAAAAGATCTTTTGGTGGCTATGAAAAGCAGTTCAATGGTACTTGGGAATTACCGGTAAATAAGTTAAACTATAGAATCTTAAGCACTAGCCGTAAACTGGCTGGTAAAATAAAAAGATAGGAAGAGGAGCGGTGGAAAATACAGAAAAAAGAGCCAAAATTAAAAAATCCAGCTTAATCAAAATGATAGTTGGCGCGTTTATAGTATTTGCTCTTGGTTTTTATTCCTCCGATTCCGGGTTAGTAAAATTTGATATAAACAAACAGCAGAGCAACCAAAACACCCAGGAATTACCCGAACAATTGGACTATAGGGCGGTTGAGGAAGTTTATTCCAAGCTTAAGGCTGATTTTGACGGAGAGCTTGACCCAAATAAGCTGCAGGACGGACTCCGCGAAGGTTTGGTCAGAGCCGCCGGCGACCCTTATACAGAGTTCCTTGACGAACAAGCCAGCAAAGAATTTCAGGAAAATCTAACCGGATCTTTTGAGGGAATCGGTGCCGAACTTGATAAAAAAGATGAGTTAATAGTAATAGTCTCTCCAATTTCCGGATTTCCAGCTGATAAAGCCGGCTTGAGGGCAAACGATATGATTGTTGAGATCAACGGCGAGTCAGCGGTTGACCTAAGCATCATACAAGCTGTTCAGAAAATCCGCGGCCCTAAAGGAACCGAAGTTAAACTAGGAGTCCTTAGAGGCGACGAGCGCCTTGACTTCACGATAACAAGAGACACTATCTCTATTCCGAGCGTAGAGACAGAGAAAATTAGCGGTAACATCGGCGTAATAAAATTATCCAGATTTGGCGAAGATACGGCCGGACTTGTCAGGAAAGCTGCCCAAAAATTTAAAGACGAAAATGTTAAAGGTGTAATCCTCGACTTAAGAGGCAACCCCGGCGGTCTTTTGAATGCTTCCGTAGATGTAGCGAGTGTTTGGCTGCCGGAAGGCCAAACAGTTCTTCAGGAAAAAAGAGGCGAACAAGTAATAAAAACATATTTCGCAGAGGGCGAACCCATATTAAACGGAGTAAAAACTATAGTTTTGATAAACGAAGGCAGCGCCAGCGCCAGTGAGATTGTCGCCGGCGCTTTAAGAGACCACGGTGCTGCGACATTGGTTGGTATGAAAAGCTTTGGCAAAGGCAGTGTGCAGGAGGTAAATGAGCTTGATTTCGGCGGTTTGCTAAAGGTTACTATAGCTCGCTGGTACACGCCGAACGGAGTAAATATAGACGAAGACGGCATAAAGCCCGATAAGACGGTGAAAATTACAGAAGACGACATAAAAAAAGACAGAGATCCCCAGCAAAAAGCTGCTATTAATTCGCTGAAGTAGATACAAATTAGTACATAATGTGATAAAATAGACAAATATTAATAGAGGGCCGGGTAAATCTGTGGGTAAACAGACAAAGTATATTTTTGTTACAGGCGGAGTGCTTTCCGGGATCGGAAAGGGTATAACAGCCGCTTCGATCGGAAACATTCTTAAAGCTCGCGGGATTTCCGTTAACATACAAAAATGTGATCCGTATTTAAATGTAGACGCCGGAACTCTTAATCCGGGCGAACACGGCGAATGCTTTGTGACAATAGACGGGGCGGAAACCGATCTTGACCTAGGCCACTACGAGAGATTTTTAGATATAAGGCTGACAAAAAAGAGCAGCTTGATGAGCGGATACCTACTGCAGAAGCTTATAACAGATGAACGTGCAGGTAAATTTATAGGTAAAACCGTTCAAGTTATACCTCATTTCACTAACGCAATACAGGAAAAGATTATAGAAGCCGGTAAAGGTTTCGATGTTCATATTGTAGAAATAGGCGGAACTGTAGGGGACTACGAAAGCCCGGCCTTTATCGAGGCCATCAGGGAAATGGGCCTAAAACTTGGCAAGGAAAACTGCATGTATGTACATGTTGTCTATCTACCGTTTTTGGGTACCAGCCAAGAGATCAAGACTAAGCCTGCACAAAATGCGGTAAGGGATTTAAGATCAGCAGGAATAGTTCCGGACGTGTTGGTAGCGAGAAGCGAATTTGAGGCTCCTGAAGACGTGATGCAGAAGCTTAGCCTGTACGCGGGCGTACCCAGGGAGGCTTTAGTCCAGCTTCCAAATGCAAAAGTGATATACGAAGTTCCCCTGACACTGGAAAAAACCGGTATAGGCAAATATATAGCCGAACGTCTTTCTGTGAATGAAAAAGGGCCTAATCTATCTGACTGGAAAAAGATGATAGATAGCGCCCTGAGCAGTTGGGATAAAAAAGTAAGCGTGGCCGTTGTGGCTAAATACCTGGACAATCAGGATACATACATATCCGTTTTTGAAGCCTTAAAGTCTGCGGCTTGGGCAAATAAAACCGACTTGGAGATACACTGGGTCGATGCTGAAAATCTCGGCTCGCCCTCCGTCCTGTCAAAATATGATGGAATTTTAGTCCCCGGCGGTTTCGGAGGGCGCGGGATTGAAGGCAAGATTGCCGCTGCCCAGTACTCGCTAAAACATAAAAAACCATATCTCGGTCTATGTCTTGGGCTCCAGGTAGCAGTAATAGCAGCCGCTAGAAACGCAGGTCTCAACGATGCTAACTCCGCGGAGTTCGATAAAAATAGTAAAAATCTGGTCATTGACACTATGAATGACCAAAAGGGCAAAGAAGAGACAGGCGGAACCATGCGGTTAGGAGACTATCCATGTGTAGTTGAGAAGGGGACTTTAACTGAGAAACTTTATAATGAAAAAGAAGTGCTGGAAAGACACAGGCATAGGTACGAATGTTCAAATGAATTCAGAGATTTATACGCTAGTTGGGGCATAAGGGCATCAGGACATAGCCCTGATAAAAAACTTGTCGAAGTAATTGAAGGCGTCGACCATCCGTTTTTTGTAGCCAGCCAGTTTCATCCGGAGTTTAACTCGCGTCCCAACAGGCCGCATCCGATGTTCAATGGCTTTGTCGAATCACTTGTAAATTAGAAGAGTTTGGAATAAGATTATTTAATGATGGCTGATAACAAAAACAATAAAAAAATTTTACTTGTAGAGGATGATGACCGTCTGGCTAATGTTTACGAAACCCGTTTGCAGTCAGAAGGTTTTACCACAAAACGCGTAGCTAACGGCGAAGATGCTTTGGCAATGGCTATCCAGGTTAGGCCGGATCTAATCTTACTTGACGTGATGATGCCGAAAGTAAGCGGCTTTGATGTTTTGGACATATTAAGAAATACTCCAGAGACATCAAATATAAAGATAATCATGCTGACCGCCTTAAGCCAGGAGAGTGATAAGCAGCGTGCTGTTGCTCTTGGTGTTGACGATTATCTTATAAAATCTCAAGTCGTTATTGCCGATGTCGTAGACAGAGTCAAAAAACAGCTGGACTTAAACTAAAAATTATTCGACGCTAACTTCAGTTCTTGGTACTGACCTACCGGAAAATGTTTTGAATTTACGTTTGGTAAATTTGACCACGCCGTCTCGATCCGCGTGGATTGTGAAATTGCGGCTCATTTTCGTGCCTTGACCGGGACGTTTTGTCATGCCTGCCTGCCTGACTATTATTTGGCCGGTTTTAACCGTTTGGCCGCCAAAAAGCTTAACTCCCAGCCTTCTACCGGCTGAATCATGTACATTTTTGGCTGAACCGCCTGCTTTAACTTTAGACATTTATTATTTCCTTTCTAAGACTACCAGCTCGCGAGCAACTATTTGTCCGGGACGGTGGTAGACTAACTCGTCGTTAGAGATATGAACAAACTTTACACGATTGTAGCCTAAATTCGGCAATTTATCAAGGGTTGGAAGGTGATTAAAGCCGTTTTTCGACTTCCAGGCAGGTATGGCCAGACACATACGGAATCCCGGCCTTGTTTGATCTTGCACATTTTTTAAAAATTTTTCTAATATTTGGCTGCACTCTTTAGTTATTTTCGACAGAATTTTAAGATCAGGTTGAATAGATAAAGGTGGTCCGAGAAATATTTCGCCGGCTATAGAATTTATGTTTTTGTCCAATTTGACTTTGGTCGCATCAGCGACGGACAAAGAATAAATTTCGTTTGCTTCGGCTCCTATCGGAGAAACTTTACTGCCTTGTGCAGTGAGCCACTTCAAATTTTTTTCGGAATATTCTACCATTCGCGGGTTAATATCTGAACCTATTGCTTCATGTCCCATTATTAAAGCCTCTTGCAGTATTACTCCCGTACCGCAAAACGCGTCGTAAATTTTTAAATCCAAGCCGGGTGATCCTACCGCTAGATTTATTATTATTTGGGCAAGTTTAGGAGGTAGCATACCGATTTTCGCGTCCCGGTAAGGCCGGTTTTGATCGCGCGCCGTATATTTCTCTATATCCTGGACGGCTATGGATTGGGCAACAATGGTTTTGCTGCCATTACGCATAAAGACAAGTTCCCAGCCAAGTTTTTGCGTCAATTTATTATGTAATACTTGAGCGGTATTTAAAGTCAGTTCTTTGTTCGGTACGACTCTTACGCTTCTGCCGGTTTCTTTGATAGCCTTTTTCATTTTTATAGCGGTATCGTTCACAGATTTTTTATCAGTGTTTAGTCCGTAAACACTCAAGCCTATAGTCAGGCGGCCGTCTTCAAGCTTTTTTGAGTGTTCGGTCGAGGCTTGGCATAAAAATTTGGTAATTTCAGACCACTCGACAGTATCCAGCTCAAGCAGGACTTTACAAAATTTAACCATTCCTCCAAATCGGGAAAAATTAAATTCTTTCTGATTAACCCTTACTAAACTCGCGCCTGACCCAATCCGGCTTACGCTGCCGGAGCCGTAAATGCTTTCAAGTTCGGCCACGCCAAGGCCGGGTTGCCTGCCGTGAATTACCAGTATTTTTTCCATATTTCTACATTCTAGCAATAAAAAAGAAAAAATATCCCGCGCATCTCCAATTAGGAAGATTTTTTATGAACAATCTTATATTTAAAGTATAATTGTAACCTGTGGCAGAGAAGACAAAGCGTAAATGGCGCAAAATTATTACGACTGTTACCTTACTGGCCTTGGCGGTATTAATTTATGCTACATGGGACGAAATTACCGATTCGATTTCAAATTTAGTTAAAGTCCAAGCCGCTTTTTTACTTTTGGCGATAATATTTAAAATAGCTACATTTCATACTTATACAAAAATGTATCAGGCGCTTTTTAAAATTTTAGACAAAAAAATTAATTATAAACCCATGATAAAAGCCGCTTTAGAGCTTAGTTTTGTAAATAATGTGTTTCCAAGCGGCGGTGTTACAGGGTTCTCATACTTCGGTATCAGGATGAAAAAATTTCATATAAGGGCATCGACCTCGACGTTAGTGCAAATTCTTAGATTCGCCATAATATTTGTAACTTTTATGATTATGATCTTGAGCGGACTGCTCATGTTGGCTCTGTTCTCTCAGGTGAGTAACCTGACCATACTTTTTACTAATACTCTATCGGTTCTATTAACAGTAGGTATCTTTATATGTATCTACATAATAGGCAGCCGAAGTCGGATTGATAACTTTTTTACTTTCATAACAAGAGTTTTAAATAAAATTATACAGGTTATAAGACCAAAGCATCCGGAGACAATAAATATAAGAAAGGCTCGCGTAGGGTTTATAAATCTTCACGAAAATTACTTAGAGCTAAGGAGAAAATATAAACAGCTTCTTAAACCCGGCATTTATGCGCTTGTATCAAATATATTTGAAGTCGTTACTTTATATACTGTATTTTTGGCGTTTGGCGAGACTATAAACCCGGGAGCTGTGATAATAGCTTACGCCGTTGCAAATTTCGCCGGTCTGGTATCTGTTTTACCCGGAGGGGTGGGTATATATGAAGCTCTCATGACAGCTGTTTTAGCTACTGCCGGAGTACCGCCCGCCGTAAGTATACCGGTGATTATTATGTATAGGATACTAACTATGATCATACAGCTGCCTATAGGCTATTATTTCTATCATAAGTTTGTTAACGAAGAGGGTATACCGGATGCGGTCAATAGGCAGTGATCCAACATTATCACCTACAGATTTTATAGCAGTTTTCAATCAATCTTTAGAATTAATGTATCCGTCAGTAAGTATTGTCGGGGAGTTGGCACATTTTAAAATTAGTAAAGGCAGATGGGTGTATTTCGATCTAATAGACGATAACGCTTCGGTTAAGTTTTTTGGTACAGTATCTATGCTCCCCGGACCTTTGGAAGACGGTCTTAACATGGAAGTTTCCGGATTTCCCAGACTTCATCCTAATTTCGGGTTTTCCGTAAATGTTATGAATATGCAGGTAGTTGGGAGTGGCTCAATAGCCCAAGCCGGTAAATTACTGGAGAAGAAACTATCATTAGAGGGTCTTTTTGACGATTTAAGGAAAAGGGAGCTTCCGTATCCTCCAGAGAAAATCGGTCTGGTAGCATCTGTAGAATCAGCTGCTTACGCGGACTTTATGAAAATAATCATCCACCGCTGGCCGGTCGCTAATGTAATTGTCGAAGATGTTTTAGTGCAAGGCAGCGACGCTCCAAATCAGATTATTAAGGCTATGGGTAAATTTAACCAAATGTCCGAACCGCCGGAAGTCGTAGCTATTATAAGAGGTGGGGGCAGCGCGGATGACTTGGCAGCTTTTTCAACGGAGCAGGTTGTTAGGGCAGTCGCGTCCAGCCGCATACCGACTATCGTCGGAGTGGGCCATGAATCGGACACAAGTCTTGCAGAGATGGCCGCGGACAGAAGGGCAAGTACTCCCAGTAATGCCGCTGAATTACTTGTTCCGGGCATTAAAGATGAAAGAATCAGATTGTCAGCTTATCGTAAATCCTTGAATTCTAAGCTTGAATCCTTGTATTTCAGCAAAGATCAGGACGTCGCCTACAAAAGAGAAAGAATTAACCACATATTGAATAATATATTTGTTCAATCTTCAGATAAATTAGAAAAAAACAAACTTATTTTCAAAACTTTGAGTCCCACGGCTCCTCTGGATAGGGGGTTTGCTATTGTTAAAACTCGCGAAGGTAAAATCATAAAATCCGCACAGAATGCCCGTCTAGAGGAAAAAATGAATATTTACTTCTCCGACGGCAATGTTAATGTATTGAAGGACAAATAATGAAAAAAGGTAAAACATACAGAGAGCTCAATAAAGACCTGGAAGAAATTATTTATCAATTGGACAGCGAACTCGACGATATAGACAAAGCGGTAGAATTATATAAAAAAGGGGAAGAGATCCTCAAGCAGATAGAAAATTATCTAAAGGATGCAAAAACAAAAATAGATAAAGCTAAAACTCAAAAAAACGAATAATGCTTTTTGCCTTGGGTTTAATTTTAGTCTTATGCTTCGGGCTTGTAATTTTTTTCGGCGCACCGTATCTTCCCGCACTTAAGAACCAAAAACTTGCGGCTCTTGAACTTCTGTCATTAAAACCCGGACAAACCATGCTTGAACTTGGCAGCGGAGACGGCAGAGTGCTTAAAGCCGCCGCCGAACGCGGTATATATGCCGTAGGCTATGAGTTGAACCCGGTGCTCATATTAGTAAGTCGGCTTGTTACTCTAAAACAGAGACACAGAGTCAAAATAATATGGGGTAATTACTGGACAAAAGACTGGGAAAAAGCAGATGGTATATATGTCTTTCTGTATACCGACTATATGAAAAAACTTAATAAGAAAATATCCGGCATGGGCAAAAAGATAAAACTTGTAAGCGTCACATTTAAGATACCAGGCAAAAAACCGATTAAGGAAAAAGAAGGTGTTTTCTTATATCAATATTGAACATCTTAGAGTATTTAGTTAACATAAGAGTTATGAGTTCCGTTCTAAAAATGAAAACATACGCTTATAGCAAATAAAGGAAAGCTTTTAACGGTATTATGAGGTTGAGCAGAAGTCAAAGCGGCGCAGTAAGCATAGTAGTGATTTCACTTATAATTTCTTGTGTTTTACTAGTAGCTACTATAGGATTTTCTACTTGGGCTTTCACTGAAAGACAGTCATATAAAAATGACGTAGATGGCAAAATTGCCGCGGCGATTGAGATAAACACTAAGCAAGTCTCTGATCAAAAAGACAACGAATTTCTGGAAAAAGAAAAATTTCCTCTGGATACTTTCGAAGGAAGCAGCCAGTATGGAGGCGTAAAAGTTAGTTACCCGAAAACCTGGAGCGCTTATATAGTTGAAAACCAAGCCACTGCCGAATATGTTTTTGCCCCGGATTTTATCAGTGGCGAACCTGACGCCTCAAGGCCTCTTAAAATCACAGTTGAAACCCGGTCATACAGCGATGCTCTTCGCGTATATGATGCCCAGCTGCTTAGCGGCCAGCTCAAAGCTAAAGCATACTCTCTGCCTAAAGTCAGGAATGTAGTGGGTACCAGATTTGACGGATCTGTACTAGAAGGTAAACAGGGCACTGTCATACTACTGCCTCTCCGAGATAAAACAATAACAATATCTAACGAAGTTCCGGGTCTTATTAATGACTTCAATAAAATTATTTTAGAAAATATGTCCTTCAATCCTTAGAACCCAAGAGACTCACTTTGCCACCGTTAACTTCTAAGTATTAAGCCTATGCTTGCAAAGCTACAGTAGCCACGTGATAGAATACTGCAAGGTTACAACAGGGGTATTTAGTGCTGAATAGCGCAAACAAAAACAACAATTCTGAAACACTAGACTCGCTAGTAAGGGAGTTAAAGCGCTCCTTGGTTCTTATTGCCAGGCAGGCTGAGCTGAATAAATCGCATCTCGAAGAAAAGAGTCTGGAGTCAATACAGGAAAATGCCGAAAAAACATTAAGATTGATCGATTCTTACTTGCTGATGGCCCAGAGCGAATACGGACAACGGCTCTTGCCGGTGGAACCCTTAAGCGTTGGCTCGGTAATCTATAGCGTGGCGGAAGAAATAAGGCCGGTAGCCAGAAAAGCCGATATAGACATAGTTTTAAATATTAATGACGCGCTTGTTATGGCAAATCCTAAGGGCCTTAGGGCCGCAGTCTTATGTTTAAGCGACATGGTTTTAACGCAAACATCAATAGAGCGGGACGGCAGGGTAGTAGAGATTAATACAAAAAGATCCTCGGGAGATATAAAGATTTCCGTATTAAGCCAGTCGATGAAAGTAAAAAATAGCGATCTGCGAAAAGCCCTAGAGGGCTTGGGAAGAACTCATATGGCTTTCAGCTCTTCCAGCTCCGAAAGCGGCGTCAGATTGGCTATAGCTAGCTTGTTGGGAGAATCCCTAGGCACTCGCTTAAAAGCAGTAAGAAGCAATAATACGCAGGGCATAGGTTTTAACTTGGCTCTCAGCAGGCAGCTTCAATTAGGCATAGGATGAGAGTACTGATAGTCGAACCTTCCCAAGACCTTGCCGGAGTTATAAGTAAATCATTCAACGGTAGCGGCGTTGTCGCAGACATAGCTCATACGGCACAAATGGGTATTTCGCGTGCCGACGAAAATAAGCCGGATATGGTAGTCCTGGAAGTACTAATTAGCGAACATAATGGCTTGGAATTTATACATGAATTCAAATCCTATAATGATTGGTTTGATATCCCCATAGTAATTTATAGCGACCTATCTGCCGAAGAACTGGGCAGGGCGGTAAACTGGAGGGAGGACATGAATATTATTAAGCATTTTTACAAACCTACGACAACTCTTCGGGAGCTGAACAGATACGTGAGGGGTGTTTTAAATGAAAATTAATACTATATCCGACAGCGTATTTGTATTATCCCGGGTTAATTACGGCGAAACTGACAGAATCTTAACTGTTTTATCTGCCGGCCACGGTAAACTGAGTGTTATAGCCAAGGGTGTCCGGGCAGGAAAAAGCAAACTTGCCGGCGGGATAGAGTTATTCGCAGAGAACAAGCTTGTTCTTCTAAAAGGTAAAGGGGATTTATATATAGTAACTTCCAGCAGGATGGAAAAGTACTTTGGCGACATAGCCAAAGACATTGATGTTTCTACATATGTTTACGAGTGCCTAAAAATGATCAATAAGCTTGTCCCGGTTGGATCAGGCGACGAATATTATGAACCTCTGAAAAATTTACTGGAAGCTTTAGATAAAAATAAAATTCCTCTTGCCCAAATAAAAATCTGGTTTGGTTTAAAAGTATTAAGGAATCTAGGTTCAACACCGAATTTTATAACCAGCTACAAAAGCCAAGATTTACCAAGAGATGGAAAATTTGAATACGATTTTGATAAGCATTGCTTTTTTGAAAACCCCCGCGGAATTTATTTCGCAGACCATATAAAAATTCTCCGCCACTTGGATAAAACCACAAAACCGATAGAAATAAAAGGCGCGGTAGGAGATACTACCGAACAAACGTCGCATCTCGTACACTTGCTTATAAGAGAACACGTCCAGTAGTTATTTAAAGACTAAATCTGTTAAAATAACTTCTAAGATATGAGTAAAGAAGTAAAGTTAGAAGATGTTGTTTCTCTTTGCAAGCGTCGTGGCTTTATTTATCAGGGTTCTGAAGTTTATGGCGGTCTAAGCGGTACGTGGGATTATGGCCCTCTCGGCGTCTCGTTAAAACGCAATATTCAAAACCTGTGGTGGAAGACTTTTGTTGAAGATCGGGACGAAATGTATGGAGTAGATGCCGCAATTTTGATGAACCAGAAGGTCTGGCAGGCCTCCGGTCATGCTACAGGCTTCAACGATCCTTTGGTGGAGTGTCAAAACTGTAAGGCTCGGTTACGACAAGACCATATTGAAAAAGACAAGTGCCCGAATTGTGGTGCGGTCGGCAAATTCAGCGAACCGAAACAGTTCAATATGATGTTTAAAACCAATGTTGGTCCTACGGAAGATGAGAATTCTCTAAGCTATCTTCGCCCGGAGACGGCCCAAGGTATTTTTACAAATTACAAAAATATAGTCGATAGTTTTTATCCGGATCTGCCATTTGGTATAGCCCAAATTGGCAAGGCCTTCAGAAACGAAATAAGTCCACGTGATTTTGTGTTTCGCTCACGCGAATTCGAGCAGATGGAAATTGAATATTTTATAAATCCAGCTGACTGGGAAAAAGAATTTGATGCTTGGGTAAAATCAATCCATGAGTTTTTAGGAGAATTAGGCCTTCCTAAAGCTAAAGTTCACGAGTTGGAAGTTCCAGTTAGCGATAGAGCGCATTATTCTAAAAGGACAATAGATTTTGAGTTTGATTATCCGCATAAGCGCGATGAACTGCTGGGTCTAGCTTATAGAACCGACTATGACCTGGGCAATATCACTAAAGCAACCGGTAAAAGTATGGAATACCGGCCAAAAGACGGTTCGAAACCGTTTATTCCGCACGTTATCGAGCCAAGCTTTGGCGTGGAACGCGCCGTTATGGCAGTTCTAGTCAGTGCCTACACGGAAGATGAAGTTGCCGGAGAAAAACGAATTTATCTGGATTTGCCAGATCATTTGGCACCAATTCGCTATGCGGTTTGTCCTCTTGCGCGCAATAAACCAGAGCTTGTGAAGAAAGCCAGAGAAATTTATAGCAATCTAAAGAAAAAACATAGCAATCTCTTATGGATTGATAGTGGTAACATTGGTAAAAACTACCGCAAAATGGACGAGATTGGGGTCCCGGAAGTAATTACAGTAGATTTTGAAACATTAGAA
>JBBDZT010000030.1:0-27926 GCA_040900025.1 Saccharimonadales bacterium (SeqCode) | reverse complement strand
AACACCTACAAAGAATTTGATATTAACCCGCTGGCAACCTCTATGAACTTTACATATAATGGCGCCGCGGAAGTAGAAGAGCCGAACGAAGCTGTGCTTGGCGGAAACGTAGATAACGGAATCATTGACTACAAAGAAGCCAAAGTAGACATACCGGTTACCGCCAGGTTTGTAAAGAACCCCGGAGGTGCTAATCATTCTATCCAAACAAGAACTTACCATGACTTAGGAGCATCAGGGGTTAGTTTTACCGCACCGGTAAGCAGCCCCCAATTATATGATGAATATTGTGGTGAAATTAGCGTTTCACCGGCGGCCGGATGGGAAGGGCCGGGCGGACACAGGTATGTAACCGAACCGTCAGAGTCAGATGGTTTTGCCTGTAGTTACATAGCTAACCGCCCCTACGTTCGGGCCTACGGAGCCGATATTGCCGCCGGCAGTCTGTTCATTGACTCAACAAACGGCGCCTGCAACGCCAACCCCAGCCCGGTAAAAGGCTATGTATCCGGACGTCCGAACAAGAGCGGATCCGGAAGCCAGCTGGCTGCTATAGCCATGCAAGCTATAGAGGGCTTCAGGACAGCCAGCCTAAGGACGGCACCGCCAACTACGGTTGCCGCCCCGAACGGCCTGAGCTTTGGCAACGACCCTCCCGTCGGCAATTACCAGGGAATATCTATATGCTCTAGCGACCTGTACGGCGAAACCCAAGCTGACGAAGGAGATAAGAAGAATATAGTCAGCACCGGAGCGTTAACCCCGAACTCTCATCCGGGCCATGACCAGACCCTCTACAACGACGACCTGGTGCTAAACGGCACCGGCCCTACGCCTTTCAACGACAAAAAGATCATCTACGTTAACGGCGACGTCAGGATAACCGGCAACATAGAATTTGCCGGCTTCGCCGACCCGCTTGAAGCGCCATCATTTACACTGGTAGCCAGCGGAAACATATACATCTCCAAGAACGTCAGCCGATTAGATGGAATCTATGTAGCCCAGGCCCGGGATGATGGCTCCGGCGGAACTATATATAGCTGCGCCAAGCCCACCGAATTCGACCAGTACCGGGCGGGATCAACCGAACTGCTGGATAACTGTTACACCGACGCCCAGCTTACGGTTAACGGTGCCTTCGTAGCTGTTAACGTTGAACTCCTAAGAGTATACAAATCTCTTAGGGACTCTGAAGATGATCATCTGGAAACAGCCGGCAACACCGATGCCGCTGAAGTCTTTAACTACAGCCCGGAGATATACCTGTCACCGCCGCCTTTTGCCGCCAGCTCTTCATCGGCAGAGAGCCAGTTCTACACTACATTGCCGCCGATATTGTGAACCGTTTTTTCTAAAGCCGCTAAGCCTCTTATTAGATCTTCTTTGTTTGCGCCATAGGAGATCCTGACAAAACCGTGAAGCTGAGAAAAAGCCCTCCCAGGTACAAGTATCAGGTTGTTTGCAGTAGCTTTTTCTACGAACTCTACGTCTGTAAGCCCATTTGGAGCTTTTATAAAAACATAAAATGCCCCTTGAGCGCCGCTTACCTTGAACCCCATTTTTATGAGTCCGGATACAAGTAAATCTCTTTTTTCGCGGTACTTTTCCGGGAGGCTGGATGGCGGATGCTTCAAAGCTTCTACTGCCGCATGCTGTGCTATGGAAGAAGAGGACATAACCACATATTGTTGAAGCTCATCAATAGCGTTAATTATCTCTTCCGGCGCGGTTATATAACCTACTCGCCAGCCGGTCATCGCGTATTCTTTGGAAAATCCGTTCATGGTTATGGTATTAGGGTAAATACTGCCTATGCTGAACGGCTTGCCGTCGTAAATAAAGTGCTCGTAGATCTCGTCTGAAATAACCAAAGTATTATATTTTTCCGCTAGCGCGGCAATTTTACGCAGGGTTTCTTCGGGATAGACCGCACCGGTCGGATTATTAGGGGAATTGACGACTATTGCTTTTGTTTTATGAGTTATGCAAGCTTCCAGTGCTTCCAGATCCGGCTGAAATGTTGGCAGGGTAGACGCATATACAACCCTTGCGCCTGCGGTACTTGCCAAGTGCGGGTAGGGCGGGTAATACGGGTCAAATACAATAACCTCGTCGCCAGGGTCTATAACGGCCAGATAAACAAGCAGTTGTCCTGTCGTGAGGCCCGGCACTATAGTGACGGTATTTTCATCGCAGGGAATGTAGTTTTCTTCTCTTAGCTTTTGGGCAAGGATTTTTCTGAGCTCAGGGATACCGTTCGAAGGGGTATATGTAGTTTTATCTTCGTTTATTGCCCGTATGGCGGCAGCTTTTACGTGTTCAGGAGTCAGCTCTTCAGGTATGCCGATGCTTAAATCGATAGGGTTGTTAAGAGTTGACTGTTTCTCAACTGCCTTTCGGAAATCACTACTATCAAAATAATCTAATCTTTGCGCTATAAATGACATTTTTGTTTTGTTTTAGGAATGCACTATTATTGTAAAGCATAACCAGATTTTTTGCACATTTGATATAATAGTTGCATTACTAAAGTGTTAATCAAAATGCTAGAAACAAAAATATAAATGAGCAAATCAGATAACTCACTTAGAGGGTTAAAAATAGTTGTGGTTGGCGCAGGTCCGGGCGGATTAACTTTTGCCAGAACGGCTAGTGCTAACGGAGCAAACATTACGGTTATAGAAAGAGCCGGCAACCCGTACGGCAAAAATTCCGGATATACGGATAGATCATTTAATTTAACCCTGAATGAAGTCGGCAGAAAAATACTGGGAAATGCGCGGTCTTGGCGTGGAGGTACGGATGTAGTTGGCCGCGCTATTCATAATTTTAAAAATAGCGATACTATAAAATACACTCAATATGGAGAAGGCGACAGGGCAAGATTAACCAGTGTTCCCAGGCCTGTTCTTCGCCAGAATCTGGTTGATATAGTTGAGGAACACGGAGTGAAGATTAGTTTTGACACTAAAGTCATTGAGGTTGAGCCGAATCTAGGCAAAGTCGCGTGTGAAAACAAAGATGCCGCAAAAAAGAATATCGAGGCCGATATTATTGTTTTAGCGGATGGTATTCATAGTCTTTCGGATGCATTTATTACCGCTATGCCAGACGGCTTATTAAACAGGAGGCAAGATCCTTTAAGCTACGTATCTGTTATGTTGGGGCAAAATGTTTCTAAGAGCCTGTCGTCTCACCATATGCATTTTTGGCACAAAACAGGAAGCGAGTCGGTAGCTATAGGTATGCCTAATAGCGACGGCACCGTGGCCACTTTACTAATTTCCCCCTATAAGGGTGTATCTGATGAAAATCCATTTTCTGCGTCTGATCAGGCGATTGAGCGTCTTGAGCGAGATTTTCCTGAAGTTTTAGATCTTGATCCATCACTAGCCGAACAAGTTAAGGGAAGAAAATTGGGACATTTTCATTATAAATCCATAACGAACTACGTCTTGGGTGAAAAGTGCATAGTGGTTGGGGACGCGGGCAGTGCTTCTCCGCCATGGGCTGGATTTGGAGCTAACACAGCAATATATAGCGGAGATGCATTGGCAAGGTTTTTAATCGGCTGCAGCGGAGATATTAAAAAAGCCTTTTTAGGATATGAAAGATATAAACTTGCCCTGGCTGATCTTGTACTAGACTATGCTAGTGAGCATGGCGAATTTCTGAATAAAGAAGTGGCAGAAAACCCTGAAAAGCGTCCAATCGGACCAGTCCTAGGACAAATTATCAATAAAACAATAGAAAATACAGACATACCAGACGGAGTAGAACTATTGTCATTTTAATAAACACTCATTCAGCTTCTTGGGCCGGAATGATAAAATTACTGATAAGGAAAATATGACCCAATTATCCCAACCTCGCGGTTACAAAAATGCAGAAGTTTTGCATAAAAATCTGCAGTCCAAAAGAGAAGAGTATTGGATCAAAAACGGCCAAAGACGAGCTCTTCAGATGTTTCGCTCCATGGTCCAAGATGTTCCTGCTTATAAGAAATTTTTAAAAAAACACAATATTAACCCTGTTGATATAAAAAATGCAGAAGATTTTCCTTCAGTTCCGCCGCTAGACAAAGCTAATTATCTAAGAGCGTATTCCCGTCCTGATCTATGCTGGGACGGGAAATTTGACGAACAAAGCTGGGTAATTAGCACTACATCGGGCTCTACAGGAGAACCGTACTATTTTCCAAGGACGGATCTTCAGGATAGATCTTTTGCTGTAACAACGGAACTGTACCTTCGAGCAAATTTTAATATTCAAAATAAAACTACTTTATATATAGATGCTTTTCCCATGGGTGCTTGGATAGGAGGTGTTCTTACTTACGAATCAATTAAACAAGTAGCGGAAAAAGGATATCCTTTGAGCATAATTACACCGGGTATACACCGACAGGAAGTCATTAATGCCGTCAAGCAGCTTGCCCGGGAATTTGATCAAGTAATCATTGCGGCCTACGCCCCCCACCTAAAAGATATTCTAGACCAGGGTACTGACCAAGGGATTAACTGGAAAGATTACAATATTGGCCTAATATTTTCCGCCGAGGCTTTTAGCGAAACTTTCAGGGATTACATCCTCAAAACAGTAGGCGCGAAGGATGCACTGCGTTCTACTTTAAATCATTACGGAACAGTAGATTTAGGGACAATGGCTCATGAAACCCCTTTGTCTATTCTAATCCGCAGGCTATTAGTAGAGGATAATAAATTGAATATTCTGTTCCCTGAAGATAAGCGCCAGCCGACACTGGCGCAATATGATCCAAGCTTGTTTTATTTTGAGCAAGACGGCAACAATCTCTTATGTAGCTCTTATAGCGGAATTCCTTTGTTCCGATATGATCTAAAAGATTATGGCGGGATTTTAACAAAAGCCGAAGTATACAAGCGCCTAAAAAACAACGGCTACGACATAGATGAGATTATCAAAGAAAAAGGAATAGAAGATACTGTCTGGAATTTACCGTTTGTCTACGTGTATGAACGCGATGATTTCAGCGTTAGTTATTACGCATTTCTTATTTATCCGGATACGATACGCCGCGCACTACAGACTGTTGAATTTGAAAAAAATATAACCGGGAAGTTCAGCATGGAAGTGGATTACGACAAAAACGGCAACCAAAGATTTAAAATTTACATTGAAAAGAAACTAGGCGTCGAAGACAAAAACCTAGAAGGAGAACTAAAGAAACATCTTCACGCGCGACTTTGCGAAGAAAACTCAGAATATAGGGTAACCGCGGAAATTATCGGTGAAAAATTTCAGCCATATATATACTTGCTTGATAATGGAAATCCTAAATACTTTAAACCGGGAACAAAACAGAAGTGGGTTATATAAAATGAACAAACCAAAGATTCTTTTACCGAACAAGTATAGTCCCGAAGACGTAGAGAAATTACTCAGACTCGCGGATAATGAAATAATAGACATTGTTGAAAATCAGCTTGCAGAACTCTTTAAAATTCAAAATCCCGGCAAAGAAAATGAGGAAGAATTGAAAGATTTTATCTCTTCACTCGATAGGCAGAATACGGCATGGATCTTCTATCCTTGGTCAAAGAAACTTCTAAATTGCCTAGGGCCTAAGGAATTGCTGGCACTTAGGACAAATCGCAATAAACGGCTTATTGACGATGATGAGCAGAAAAAGCTTACGGATAGTGTCATAGGCATAGCCGGTATGTCTGTTGGCTCGGGGATTGCTCTAGGACTGTCTTACTCCGGAATATCAAGAGAAATCAAAATAGCAGACCATGACGAAGTTGATACAAGCAATCTAAACAGGCTAAGAGAAACACTTATTAATATAGGGAAACCCAAAGTCGAGCTAGTTGCTCAACACATCTATGAACTTGATCCTTTTGCAGAAGTCCATGTTTTTGATGGCGGGGTAGATGTTAATAATATTGATGATTTCTTCCTATCTCCGAATCTTGATGTAGTAGTTGATGAAATTGATGACTTTAAAATGAAGGTTCAATTAAGGATACATGCTAAAAAATACAAAATACCGTTAGTTATGTTCACTAATCTTGGCGACAATGTTTTAGTTGATATTGAAAGATATGACCTAGACGAAACACAACGAATGTTCAATGGTCTTTTAAGTGCCGAGCAGGAAGACTCTATTTTATCCAGCAATATTACGAAAGAAGACGAAAATCGATACGCCGTGCAGCTAGTCGGTCCCCAATATATACCAACTAGGGCTCTTCGATCAGTTACTCAAATCGGCAAAACTCTTGTCGGACGTCCACAGCTTTATAGCACGGTTACCGTAGACGGAGGTTTTGCTGCTTATCTGGTTAAAAATATAATTCTAGGCAACCCCGTTAAAGCGGGCCGATATTTTATCCAATTTGATAAATTATTTGATGTAGATAACGACGATTTTTCTGATAATAGCGAGCGAGCGAAGATATTGCAGGAACTGATGAAGGGAAAGTAGTGATTGGTCCTAAGTATACAAATCGTAGGCGTCGTCATCGACTAGCTAAAAAATCGATACACCATTACTCAGACAATCAAAAGAAAATACATCACATTTTAGAATATGGGATTCTTGCTCCCTCCACACACAATACCCAGCCGTGGAAGATAAAAGCGGCAGAAAACAATGTAAAAATTTTTGCTGATCATTCAAAAAAAATCACACAGGCAGACCCGACGGGACGTGACTTATATATGAGTCTCGGGGCATTAGTTAAAAATATAGAGCTTGCCAGCCAAGCGTATAGTGTTGATTACAAAGTGGAGCCGGCTTTTCAGATAACCGAAAAATTGCCGGTAGCTACTATAAGTTTTGAAAGACTACCTCACGAAACTTCCAAAATTGATAGGGACTTACTTAACAGTATAAAAAATAGGCAAAATTATCGCGGGTTTTTTAAATCTCATCTCAGCAAATCCTCAGATGTTGAGAAGATAATTACCGGAGTATCTGAACCAGGGGCTGATATCCGGCTTATATCTGACGAGAAAATAATTAAAGAACTTGCAGTGCTAACGGCAAAAGGTCTTCGTATGGCCTACGCCTCGCGAGAGTTTCGTCGGGAAATAAGTTCTTATATTAACCACAATTTCAGCCAGAAAAAGCACGGTCTCCATGGATATTCCCTTCGTATGAACTTTCCTGCATCTGTAATAATTCCTAAGATAATGAAGCGTAAAGATATCGGAGAACGCTTGAGCGCCCTCAACTATAGAAGTTTTATATCCGCCCCGGCAGTAGCAGTACTTTATTCCAAGGATAATAAAGAAGGATGGTTGGGCGCAGGTATGTTGATGCAGGAAGTGATGATTAAGTTAACCGGGTTGGGTATAACCTCAAGTATTTATGCGGCCGCAGTTGAAATGGGAAACCTAAGAACCGAAGTATCACAACTGACTCCGCCAAAAAATAAAAATATGATACCGCAACTGCTTTTTTGCATTGGTGAGCCCGAAGATGAACTTCCATATAGTGCGCGGAAGAAGTTAAACAAAGTTTTAACAGATTAGATTACAATTATTTAGCCCTACTGGTGTAAGCTAAAAACATAAACATTTTACATGAATTTGATTGACCTTTTTATTCTAGTTGCAGCTAGCTTGGCCAATATAGGCATCGGCCTTGTTCTATTGCTTAAGAATCCTAACGACACTATGAACAGAGCATTTGCCTTACTTATAACTGCTCTTGTAGGATTAAGTACCGCAAATTTTCTAACAACTATAGCCTCTGCCCCAAACACAGAATTTATGTCAGTAGAAGCTATATTACTATTTGTTGTATTACAGCATACATTCTTTGTCTTGTTTGCCAGTAGATTTCCTGATAATAGATCGAACTTATCCAAAAAGTTAATTAACAGATATATCTTTTTAAGTACCATAGTTTTTTTGGCAGGTATATTTCCGGGTTATTTTGTCGGCTACACGGAAGATCAGGGATCCATTGTGCTAAATCCTAGTCCATTGATAGGACTATTCATGATACATACGGTGATTTCAATAGTGATAGGCATTCGTATTTTAATGCATAAACATAAACACTCTAGGGGCTTAACGAGGGATCAGTTTCGCTTTGTGATTTTAGCAAGTGGAATTCTACTCTTCATAGCCCCTGTGTCCAATTTTTTACTTCCAGCACTATTAAATATAAAAACATTTGTGCCTTTTGCGCCCATATATCCTCTCGCATTTTCTACTCTTATAGCTTATGCGATTGTGAAGCACCATTTGTTCGATATTAAGCGGGCGGTGGCCAGAAGCGTGGCATATATTTTGTCTCTTGGGTCTATCGGATTAATTTATGGAGGAGCTATCTTTCTTCTATCGTCTATCTTTATTTCCGATAATAAGATTGACAGCGCAGAAAGAGGTTCTTACATAATCCTTGCTCTTATGAGCGCCCTTTTATATGTCCCAACTAAGAAGTTCTTCGACAAGCTAACTAATCGCATATTTTACAGGGACGCTTATGACCCTGAGGAGTTTTTAGATGAGCTAAACTCGGCCATAGTAGGCAATATAGAGCTTGGTATTCTGCTTCGGCACTCTACTAAAGTTATCCAGGAGAATTTAAAGTGCGAACACTGTTTTGTAGAAGTACTTCCTACGCCTACGACGCCGCATAAGATTATAGGCGTGGGGTCAATTGATTTGGATAAAGCAGAGACAGAACACTTAATGGAGGGCTTAAGCCGCTCCGGTAAAAGATTCCTAATCGCGGATCATCTTGGCTCCAACGACCACCGATTAAAAAATCTTCTCTTAAGCAAAAATATAGGAATAGTAGTCAGGCTTATACCAAGCAGCGACCAGTCAACCGAAGCTATAGCCCACCTTATAATCGGTACTAAAAAGAGCGGAAACGTGTACGGCAAACAAGATATTCATACAATCGATATCATTTCAGACGAACTTCTAATAGCTATAGAGAATGCCTTAAGATTTGAGGAGATTCAGGGGTTTGCCGCCAAGCTACAGGCAGAAGTAAATACTGCTACGGCTAAACTCCAGCGGACAAACAAAAAACTCCGCGAACTGGACGAGACCAAAGACGAATTTATAAGTATGGCCTCGCACCAGCTTAGAACTCCTCTAACCAGCGTAAAAGGTTATATGAGTATGGTGTTGGAGGGCGATGCCGGTAAAATCAGCAAACAACAGAGAGAACTTCTTAATCAGGCATTCGTTAGCTCGCAGAGAATGGTTTATCTTATAGCCGACCTGCTAAATGTCTCCAGACTGAAAACCGGAAAATTTGTCATAGATCCAACTCCGACTAACCTTGCGGATGTGATAGAAGGCGAGATCGACCAGCTTAAGGAAACCGCTAAGGCAAAAAGGGTAGAAATTGAATACGAAAAACCGAAGAATTTTCCAACATTGGCGCTGGACGAGACGAAAATCCGTCAGGTTATCATGAATTTTTCCGATAACGCTATATATTACACGCCCAGCGGGGGCAAGATAAAAGTGGAATTAATAGAGGACGAAAGCAGTATTTACTTCAAGATAATAGACAACGGCTTGGGCATACCTAAAAAAGACATTCCGCATCTGTTTACCAAATTTTACAGAGCTTCGAATGCCCGCAGGGCTCGGCCTGACGGCACCGGGCTTGGCCTGTTCATGGCCAAGAAGGTTATAGACGCCCAAAAAGGCCATATACTCTTTGAGAGCCAAGAAAACAAAGGCAGTACATTTGGTTTCTGCTTTGACAAAAAGAAACATGCTGTAAAAAAGCATTAAAAACGCCTACTTGCTTTATTAGCATAAGCATATTATCAAATTATATTGACGAAAAATAACACTTATTGGTATATTAATAGTACATTGACAAACCTTGGGCGGGTTTGAGACATTGCAAGGAGGGTAGAGAGATGGAACTAGCGAAGAAAATAGTTGAAATGAATAAACGGCTTATTATAGGCCTAATTGCTCTCGCCGTTGCGCTTGCTCTAAGTTTGAGTTCCTCAGGCGTAAAAGCTAACGAACCTTATACCGTAACAGCTGAAGACGTTAGCGTTTCCGAACTTAGCCATAAAGGCACCATTTTGGAAGACGTAAAGATGCACAATGGCATTAATCATAAAAAATGCCACTGGGTGAAGGGCGGCTATAACTCCGGTCGCAGTGTCGATGGGAGTTTAAAGTGGTTTCATGACCCCGCCAATGCCAAGATCTGTCGGAGTGCTAATTCTCCAACTGGCTGGATTAAAGTAAAAGGCGGCCAAACCGGCCGGAACTGCGGCAACCCCTATAAACCCCAAGGGCCTCCCCCGGGAGAAGTTGTAAACGGCCCGGTAGTGATGGTTAGAAGCTTTAATAATATGAATATGTCTGCCACCGCCAGAGCTTCGGTAGACCTTAAAGAAGAAATAGTCTGCCCAGACGGTTCTAAATTAACTGCTCAGGCAACCGGTCTAGCCGTCGCTAAGGTGAAGATTACCCGCCAAATGCTGGTATCGGCGCAAGGAAATACAGACAATTTAGAAGTACAGTTAAAAGATAGTGCAAAAGCCAAAGCTATCGCCCAAGCCAAAGGTAAAATTGAAGCCACGTGCGGTAGTACGCATGTTGAAGAGCCTGAACCGGCGCCGCCTGAAGAGCCTGAGCCTGAAAAACCTTCTTATATGCCGCCTACTGTAATTTACAAAAAGCCTGAGACGCCTAAGCCTGAAAAGCCCGAGCCAGTCATAGTACATACCAAGCCTGCTGAACTTCCAAACACCGGTCCCGGTGCTGTAGTCGCAACATTTATAGGTGTTAGTTCTCTAGCCAGCTTCGCATACTCTACTATCACTCGCCGCCTAGGCCTGTAAGTAACCCCGGAAGAAGAGCTGATTAGTTAGGTTATTGCTATGGTTGAGTTTCAGTATTCTCCGGATTAGCCGGGTCTTCTGTTTCCGGTTGTTGCTCTGTTTCACCTGGCTGGCTATCCGTTCCAGGCTGTGCGTCGGTACCATCAACACCTTCCGTGCCGTCTGTGCCGGGAGTACCTGGCTGGCCCTCTTGGCTGGAGTCATTACCAGTATCTACATTCACGTCGTTATTATTAACTGCCTTTATTACAAAGAAGCCAATTATCGCTAAGATAATTACTACTATAACCACTCCCAATACTCCACCTCTATTATGCTTTTCGTTGTTTTCTTCTGACATATCTTCTCCCCTTATTTAATGTAGTTAGTGTATGCGCCGGATTGAAAGACGTCTGTAAGATAATTTACAGACACCAATCGTTCGCTTATATATTCTTAAAGTATGTATTTATAGAGTAAGGAGGGTATATGAAGATAATCGTTATGACTGTAGTACCCAGCGCTGTTTCCGGCAGCATTAACCATCCCTATAAGGTATTCGGACTAGGCGATGACAGCCTGCCGTATATCTGGGAAAATACGGAATGGGTCCTATATACGCGCAGCCAGCCTGGTGTCCACACTTTAGATACGCAACACCGGAGCTTAGAAGATAAAAACCGGGCTACTTAGGTGAAGGGCGGTGACTAGCTTATTCCAGTATTTTGCTGACTGTTAAATACTTTACTGTCTACAGCTCAGAATATAGATATATTAGCTGCGGGATGTTTTTGAGAACGAAATGAAAACCAGTAAAACTAAATTAGAAGTAGTCAGGACAGCAGCTGCCGTAGCCCAAGTGCTTATTGGCGTATGCGTTGTCTTATTAACGCTAAAACAATTAGGTTGGATATAGGTTAAAGAGAGGAGTTTTTCCCGAAAAATCTTTAATTTCTGGATCATCAGTTCTGTGCGCCAGAGCACAAGATAAGCATAAAAAGTTTATTATAAAATATGCTTGACAAAAGAGAATGGTTATGATAATATGCATAGCAACATCTCTGTTTTTAGGCAGATGGTGGGAGAAAGTTTAATAAGGAGAATTAAATATTATGAATCGACAAGGATATGATCCAGAAGCAATAGGAAGTGCTGGCGCCAGTGAAGCAGTAGCTGAACGGCGCGGATTAATGGATACAGTGCGCGGTACTCGTTTGGGTGAAGCCTTGGCCGTTGCAGGTGTTGCAGTGGCATTGGGTGGAGCTAACGAAGCTGTAAACGCTAATACAGCTAAGGCTAGCGCTGGTAATACAGTGAACGCTGATGTCGTGAAGCTTAAGATGAATTTAAAAGGTGTTCAGAAATTTATTAAAAAATGCAGGACTTCTGCTTCAAGAAGAGACTTTGCGCCCGTCGCACCGCCTGCCGACCCATTAGCAAAATGCAACAAAACGGCAAACGTAAGAGTCAAGTACAGGGCTAAACTTGCTTGCCCGTCTCCATATCTAGGCGGAAGTATATCCGTTAGCGGGAGTGTTAGACAAAGGCTACGCGCTAAATCTTTAGCAAAGTCGCCCCGACCAAGTATTGTCACGGCTCGAGGAATGATTTCGGATAAGATCGAGTATAAAGTAAAAGGTTCTTTGACCTGTGTGAAAATCACTGAAGGTGACAAACCTACGACTCCAGATACACCTACTACACCAACTACCCCACCATCAGAACAGCCAAAAAACAATCCTCCTAAAGGTTTTATGAATCCTCCTAAACATAGATATCCTAACTCTGAAGGTCCTGTTTGTGTGGATGGTATATCAGACCCAGACGGTGATGCTGTAACTGCAAGTAACTTTGATTTCGAAAATACCAACGGTCAAGATGTAGGCCAGGTTCTAGGCGGTGTATTCACTATGCCTGGATCTAACGGAGAAACACAATGTGTACGATGGAGAGCTCCTGGCGAGCCGATGCAGGTAACAGCCAGTGCTGATCTGTCTGATGGTCGAGGTGGTGGAATAACAGTAATGGATAACCTACCAGTTATCCCGAATCAACAATAAAGGGCGGGGAAAGGTAATATTAAAATATGAGTATCAAAAAAATAGCAACAAGCCTAGTAACAGCATCAGCTGTGATGGTCCTGGCCCTAACAAGTTTAGTTGGTTCAGCCGGAGCGACGGTACCTCCGTCAATCGAAGGTGGAGACATATACTACGGTAAGAACCTAACGAAGAACACTTCATTAGGTGACCCAATCAGCGCGGAACCTTGCGATACAATTCTGTACAAGGTAAGGATCCATAACCCGGGGCCTACCGAGACCCTAAAAAATGTAACGGTTCAGGCTACTTTTGGAACCGAAGCTGTTGCAAAGAACGTATCTATAGTAACTGTTCGTGCCTCTAACGCTCAGCCTACAAATACTTCTGATACGGCGACAGTTAACATCTCTTCACCTCAGGAACTTACTTACATATCAGGAAGCAGCGAACTGCTTGACCATAACAGTAACTTCATTAAAAACATTTCGGATGTTACTGAAGGTTCAGGCGTACCGATAGGCGACATAGGCGTATCTATCAACCAAAAGCGCTTTGTACAATTCAAAGCAAAGATCAATTGTCCGCAAAAACCACCTTGCGAGGACAACCCTGAAACTCCAGGAGACGAATGTAACCCTTGTAAGGATAATCCAAACATTCCTGAAGACGAATGTAACCCTTGCGTAGATAACCCTAAGACTCCGGCTGACGAGTGTAATCCTCAGCCTCCTACAGAGGAGCAACCTCCTCAGAAGCCTAAGTCCTTACCTAACACAGGTCCGGCAGCAGTCTTCACAACTTTCCTAGGTGTTAGCTCTATAAGCGCGTTACTACACCGTTTATTCACAAGGCGTCAGTCTTAAGTAAGACCTGTGGATAACCACTGGTCAAAATGCCAAAAATGTGATACATTTAAGGCAGTTTGAAGAGAGCACTGACTGGCCGCTCAAGAACTAAAATAAACAAGACAAAACTTAAACAACCCGCTCACGTGAGGAAGCGGGTTGTTTTGTTTTTTACCTCTGTTATGATACTATTTATTGGTCTATAAATTCAAAAGAATGGCCTCATCGTCTAACGTGAGAAAACCCTGTGGGTTTTCGCAAGGCCGGAGCCAAGGCGAAAATTATTTCCCTTGGCGAGGCGGGGTCGCAACCGATTGCCGGCTTGCTGGCAGTAGGATTGTGACTAGGACACTATCTGCCCTCGGCAGATCACATAACTTGATTTCCAGCCAAGTACATTACAATTAAACTACAGATGGCCTCATCGTCTAACGGTTAGGACACCAGGTTTTCATCCTGGCAATAGGGGTTCGATTCCCCTTGAGGTCACCAATTTAAGATGTCCACATCATGTGGGCTTTTTAAATTGGTTCAATGAAGTCGAATTCATATTGCCAGGGCAATAGGGTGAGAACTGCCAGTGGCAGTTCGCAAGGAAATCTTCCGATGAAAACTTGTTTTCAATAGCGAAGTTTCGGGGTCGCCGAAGGTGACTCGATTCCCCTGAAAATTACCGAATTTGTACAATCTAATGCAAGACGCTTCGCTCGTGTCTACAAAAAGCCAAGACATTGGCTTTTCGCCCTTGAGGTCACCAGCTTGTCCAGACTTCCAGGGCTTTAGGTTTGAGTACTTTTTTGTATTCATCTTTTTAGCAATAACAACATTTTTCTTTCCTGTGGTATATTAAGCATAAGGAAAATAGATGAAGAATAATCAAAAAGGTTTTAGTGTCGTAGAAATACTAATTGTGATTGTTGTCGTTGGGCTGCTCGGGGCTGCAGGTTGGCTCGTATATGTCCGCCAAAAGATCAAGACTGACGCAAACGATAATTCTATTTCCGAGCAAACCCAAACCGTTGAGACCGCCATGACATACACAAATAAAGAGTTTGGCTTCTCTTTCTATCATCCCAATCCAGGTAATGTGACGGTGCATGATAGTGATGACCAATCAACAGTTAAGGGAAAACGGTATGGGTTTATATACAATAACGAAGTTGATGGTGACTTTGTCACGTCAGATTGGGCAACCACTTATGATACAAACGCTGGTAAATTCAACAATTGTCTCCCGGAGGGAGAAAAACCAGACCAAGTGACAACTTACTTAGAAGAAGACGGCTTATGTGTGAAAGCTTATAGCTTGGATCATGAGTTGTACGGAGAATATCAAAATACTAATGCAGTGCTCGTCGTTTCGAAAAAGTTCAGCGATAGCGCTAAGATAAAAGCTCTAACATTTACACAAATAATAGCCACAGATAAGCCATATACTGAAGCAACTTTAAAACAAGCTTTTTTGCCAAAAACGGAGGAAGCAATCCAACTAGCTAAATCAATTAAAGAGCTTTAGTTGCTAAAATAGCCGAATTATCCGAAATCACCGAATTTGTACTATCTTTATGCAAGATGCTTCGCTCGTGTCTACAAAAAGCCAAGACATTGGCTTTTCGCCCTTGAGGTCACCACAAAAAATGCTCGCCGTTTGGCGGGCTGTTTTTATACATCGCTTTTCAACAGCCACACTGATAGTTGCGTAAGTTACTGGAAAATTATATAATTATCTTGAAAAATTATGGCGAGTCCTCAAGAAACTTTATATCCTGCTCAGCTTCATCTAGCTCCGGATCTTGAACCGGAAATAAGCTATACTATTCCGTTTGACTGGGGAACTTTCAGAGTCAGTGAAGCGGCTCACCAAGATAGCGGCATGGGACCTTTGAACGCAGATACTTTAGAGGGTAGTAGCCCTGACATGCTTGATGACCCTAATCGTTTGTTTAGAACAGACATATGGATGTTGTCGGGAGACGAAGTCAAGGAGGCTACATCAGGATCTGAAGAAACACCAGATGAACCAGGGAACTTATTAGTTCATCCTGATGGTCAAGGGATGAGTTTGATAGCTTGGTTCGACAAAGGTCCTAAAGAATTAGCTAGTGCCATGGCAGAGAAGATGCTAGGAATGGCAGACGAGGCAAATGAAGATCAACTCAGAAACATGGAGGAGCAAATTAGCCAAGAGGTACCACAATTATTTTTGGCAGCACTGGGAGATTCTATTGAAAGGGGTATTCAGCCCGCTATAGCTGACTTACTGCGCGACCGAGATAGCAGAAGATTATATAGAGCTTTAGCCTTGTTTGGAGGCGTTAGCTTAGCAGGTGGAGGCCTGGTCTTGGGTCTGGGAATTCCTGAAACCGTAGAAACTAAAACTCATGTCGATGACTTTCTTGTAGCAGGAGGATCTTTAGCCGTAGAAGGGACTATAGGAGTATTTTATTTACATCAAATGAGAAAAAGATATCTAGGGTCCTATAGAAGGGTTAACCAAGAAGCTGAAGCTGATGCCGGTGTGCTTTCAAGAAGGATTGCTCGACAAATTTATGAAGCCTATTCCACTGATCATTTTGATAAAAAACATGAAGGTTGGCTTGATGAAAAACCGCATCCTGACACTCCTAATAATTGAAGACTGTCATAATTAGAATTTTTTTGATCCTTAAACCTTGACCCGTTACACTAAAGAAGATGCAAGAGGTTGATAAACACGATTTGCCGATAGGCAGTTTTAAACGGACTAAGATTGTAGCTACGATAGGGCCGTCTACTAATTCTTATAAAGCTATCTTAAGTCTGCTTAAAGCCGGCGCGAACGGGATCAGGCTAAACTTCAGCCATGGAAATAATCCGGAAAGAGACCGGCAAATAGCCTGGATCAGAAAAGCTTCAGAAGAGCTTAACAAGCCGGTGGCTATCATACAGGACTTACAGGGAGCGAAGTTCCGGGTGGGCGATTTTGAAGGTGAAATTAACATCAGCAAGGGAGATCGGCTTACATTTGCTTATAAAGCGGACTACAGCCAAAACGGACATATACCAACCCAGTACGACATATCGGGCAAGGTTAAGCGCGGCGAACAGTTGTTTTTAAATGACGGAAAGATAAGATGTTTGATTTCCAGCGTAAAAAACGGTCTGGTCCATGCTGAAGTTAAAACCGGTGGGGTCCTGACAAAACGAAAGGGCATAAACTTGCCGGATACTGATCTAGGCGGGGATATCATAACCGCAAAGGATAAAGAAGACATAGCTTACGGTTCAACCAAAGATATAGATTACGTGGCGCTTAGCTTCATACAGTCCCCCGAAGATATTAAAAAATTACGTCGAAGCTTGGCTGCTTTAAGCAGTACGGCCAAGGTTATAGCCAAAATAGAGACTAAAAAAGCCATAAATAACCTGGACGAGATTTTGCAAGAGACTGATCTGGTAATGATCGCCCGCGGCGACCTGGCCACGGAAACATCGCCTGAGTCGGTACCGATAGTCCAGAGAAAAATAATTGAATTAGGCAAAAAGTACGCCAAGCCGTCTATCGTCGCCACCCAGCTGCTTGCTACCATGACTGAGCGCCCGGAGCCGACAAGAGCGGAAGTTTCAGATGTGGCTACGGCTGTTATATTGGGGGCGGACGCGATAATGCTCAGCGAGGAAACCGCTATCGGACGTTATCCGGTTGAATCCATTGAAGTTATGAAGAAAGTGGTGAATTATACCCAAGCTAATACGACCGAGCCTATTATGACCAATTTTGCCCAAGTACAATCGGTCAAGCCCCGGGCAATTTCAAAGGCCGTAATGATGCTGTCCGAAGAAGTTTCAGCCACAGCGATAGTAGCCGAGACGAAAACCGGCGCTACCGCCATGCTTATATCATCCGAACGTCCGACTAAGCCTGTAATCGCGGTAACTTCAAGCGATCGTGTAGCCCAGCAACTGGCGCTAATTTACGGGACTAAAAGCTATGTTCGCCCGGACAGCCACAACCAGGCGGCGAGATTATCAAGCTGGCTGCTTAGAAACAAAGTCTTATCAAAGGGAGATATAATTGTAACCGCAAGCGGACGGCACCCCGGCGCGGGAGTTATCGGCATGACTGACACTATAAAGGTGAGAATTTTGTAGTTTAAAATGAGAGATTGTGAGTTTAGCCACCCTGTGGTAATCTATAAATCTTAGTGGGCTTTGCAAAACTTAGCGGGGAGTAGATGCAGTTTCATAAAAAAACTATTCGCGATATTAATTTGCGCAATAAAACGGTTTTATTGAGGGTTGATTACAGCATACCTATAGAAGACGGCGATATTAAATCCGACTTTAGGATTACCCAGACTCTGCCCAGCATCCAATATTTGTTAAGAAAAAAATGTAAAATTGTTATTTGTTCCCACCTTGGCCGCCCCAAAGAAAAGGGCCAAAAAGAGTTTTCTCTTGAGCCCATAGCTAAAAGACTTACCCAGATCCTTCGCCACAAAGTCGAATTTTATCCGGACTGTGTTGGCGAAGGCCGTGATAAAGCCATAGATAAGCTGGAAAACGGTGAAATATTGTTACTTGAAAACCTTCGCTATTATCCGGAGGAAAAGGCCAACGATAAAGATTTTGCTAAGCAACTGGCAAAAGGCATAGATGTATTCGTCCAGGACGGTTTTGGCGTAGTCCACAGGAAACACGCCAGCACATCGGCTATCACTAAAGAGCTTCCAAGCGTTTCCGGAATGCTTGTTGAGAACGAGGCTATTACAATTACTCAGGCTATGCACCAGCCGCGGCGTCCGCTTATGGCGGTGGTCGGCGGCGCGAAGATCAGTGACAAAATAGACGTCTTAAACAGGTTTATAAAGCTCGCTGAAATTGTAGTTATCGGCGGCGCGATGAGCAATACATTCCTGTTAGCCGAGGGAATCGACGTAGGCGACAGCCTAGTGGAAACAGGCAAAGAAGTCGAAGAAGCGAAGAAAATTATAGCAAAAGCCAAAGAAAAAGCCCGGAAGGGCAATTTTGTTTTTTATATACCTGAAGACGGGGTTGTAGCTAAAGAAATAAGCTCAGATACGGAAACCAGAATTGTCGGTTGGGGAACTAATCAGATCGCATCTATCCAGAGTTATCCGGATCGGCCGTCAAATGAAACAAGAACAGTACAAAAAGACGAGAAAATACTAGACATCGGCCCGTTTTCCAGCGCGTTCATTGCCGGGGCGCTTCAGCTTGTGGAAACGGTTATATGGAACGGGTCATTAGGTGTAACTGAAGTAGAGCCGAAAAACGGAGCAAAATTAGGACCGTTTGAACACGGGACAAACTTATTAGTAGACGCAATGATGGGGCAATACGGCTACCGTCCGCAAGTTATAGTCGGCGGCGGCGACACTGTAGGCTATATCGAAGCCAACGGCCTGACGGAAAGTTTTCATCATGTATCAACCGGCGGCGGGGCTAGCATGGATCTGTTGAGCGGCAAGAAATTACCCGGCGTCGAAGCTCTCCTAGACGCCTAACTTTTTCCCCAAACCGAAAATCCCCTCTCCAACTACTCACTGTCTTTGTAATCTCATTGTCAAAAGACACAATGCTCGGAAAACTCTCCGCCAAGCGGCGGATCAAACACTTCCTCGCTATAAATTGTGCTTTTGACATTCGCTAACCAAGACAGCTCGGAATGTTGGAGAGGGGATTTTCGGTTTGGGCTTTAACTTTATGTTTTCTAGCTTCTGGTTTTAGATTTAGGTATACTTATCCATAAGTATTATGAGTAGAGAATTTTTGGTAGTGGGCAATTGGAAGATGAATAATAATGTTCATCAGGCTAGCTTGTTAGTGGACCGCCTTGACCAGAACATAGAATCGCATAAAAACGTGGAGGTTGTCCTAGCTCCTAACGCACTGGTCCTTCAACCTATAAGCGTCCAGATCAACCGCCGAAAATTCCGTTTGAGCGCCCAAGATGCTTATTTCAAAGACGAAGGCGCGTATACCGGAGAAGTTTCCTTTACCATGCTTCATGATCTGGTGCATTATTGCTTGGTCGGACATTCAGAACGACGGTTATACTTTAGCGAAAGCCTAGAGCTGATTAGGGACAAAGTCTCTGCCGCCGTACGTAATAAAATAACGCCTATCCTCTGTGTTGGAGAAACTCATACGGAAAGAGTTGACGGCGAGACTAATCAGGTTATTCACGATCAACTCTCTAGCGCTATAAATAATTTAACCGCAGAGGAAGTAGAGAATATCGTGGTAGCTTACGAGCCGGTGTGGGCAATCAGCACTTTTGGCGGTGGTGTCGCCAAGCCGGACGAAATTGAAAAAGTCATAAGATTCATTAGAGATCAGATAAAACACTTGCACGGCGATAAAACAGCTGAAAAAGTGCGAGTGCTTTATGGAGGCAGCGTAGATGACAATACCGTTGGCGGCTACTTATCGATAAAGGGTTGCGACGGAGTTTTGGTCGGTGGAGCCAGCCTGAACTATAAGAAATTTTCAGGTATAGTTGAGTCAGCTTATAAGGTTAGCAAAGAAGAAATCGGTGGCAAGGAAAAGTAAAAAATCTTCCAAAAAGGTTAATGACGTCTCCAAGCCCGGGGAGACGCCAGCTTCTTCAAATGCCCGACCGACCATTACAGGGCATGCTCCAACCGTCAAGAATGATCCCATGGTGGCTTTTTCATCCAACGACGAGTCTAAGAAAGATGCCAAAGAGAAAGATAACAAAAATTCATACGTAAGCAGGTCTAAGGCAAAGATCGTACCGATCTCTGACGATTTTAAAAGCAAAAAAGATGTCAAAGAAAGCGAAGAAAAAGAAGGCTCTGAACTAAAGGAGAACGTTGAGCAAAAAGATAGCAAAGAAGATGAAAGTCCCAAACAAGAAACAACTATCGAGGCTTCGGAATCGGCAGCTATTGATGCTATAGCTCAAACGGCAGACGCAAAAAAGGCCGAAAGCAAACAAGAGGAAGAAAAGAAAAAACATCAGGAGTATATAGACGGACTGGTCAAAGAAGGCAAGTACAGGCTGCCTATAATAGAGGGCGGCCACAAAGGTTCTGCCGAAAGGCTGGTGTCTTGGACTTTCTTATTGCTGTTAATCGTTTCAATAGGCGCTTATCTGGCCATTGACGCCGGTTATATAGATATTGGCTTCAATTTGCCCTTTGAGTTTATTAAGAACTAATAGGCCACTATAATAGAAGTAGTGAAAGATTTACTTGAGGGTTTAAATGAAGAGCAAAAACGGGCAGTTGAAACTACCGAAGGGCCGCTTTTAATCCAAGCCGGAGCCGGCAGCGGTAAAACCAAAGCTTTAACTCACAGAGTAGCTTGGATCATAACTGGAAAAAAAGCTACGCCGTATCAGATTTTAGCCGTAACTTTTACTAACAAAGCAGCCCGGGAGATGCGCGAGCGATTAGCAGGCTTAGTAAGCCATAGCCCGGATGATCGCAGCTTTGTGCCGTTTATGGGCACATTCCATAGTATTTGCGTCAAGATGCTTCGCCGGGACGGCCAGTATGTTCACGTACCGTCCAATTTTGTGATATTTGATGAAACCGATAGATTATCGCTGGTAAAGGCTGTCTGCAAAGAATTGAATGTCGACGAAAAAAGCTTTCCGCCCCGAGCGATAGCAAGCTTAATAAGCAATGCAAAAAACGAACTGGTAAGTCATGCGGAATTTGCCAGCTTTGCCGAAGGTCCTCTTCAGCATGCTGCGGCCAAGGTATTTCCCCAGTACGAGTCTATGCTTAAGCAAGCCGGTGCTTTGGATTTTGACGATTTAATCGGTAAGACAGTTGCACTTCTTCAAAACAATCGGCAGGTTAGACAAAAGTGGCAAGACGCCTTCAAATACATAATGATCGACGAATACCAGGATACGAACTCGGCACAGTACAAGCTGATCAAGCTTCTGGTAAATGACAATAAAAATATAGCCGTGGTTGGTGATGATTGGCAAAGTATCTATTCCTGGAGGGGCGCGAATTTTCGAAATATCTTGAATTTCGAACGCGACTATCCTACTGCGGCAATCATAAAGCTGGAGCAAAATTATCGTAGCACCGGCCATATTCTGGATGCGGCTCACAAAGTAATAGCTAACAATAAAAGCAGGTCTGATAAAAAGCTCTGGACAGACTTGGGCAAAGGCGTTCCTGTGCGCTTGCACGCGGCATTTAACGAACGTGACGAAGCAGAGTCTATTATTAAAATGATCCAGCTATCCGGTAGATCAATGGAAGACTTTGCGGTTCTCTACCGCACTAATGCCCAAAGCCGGGCACTTGAAGAAATATTTAATCGACACGGCGTGCCTTACCGGATGGTTGGCGGCACCAGGTTTTATGATCGCAAGGAGATCAAAGATCTTGTAGCCTATTTGCGCCTTATATACCAGCCTGAAGATCAAATAAGTTTCGAGCGCATAGTGAATGTTCCGGCAAGATCCGTCGGGGCTAAGTCTCTGGCCAATTTTTTGAATTGGAAAAACAAATCAGGGTTGACGCTTGCTGAAGCTTTAAACAAAAGCCAGGACTGCCCGGAAATTACCCCGAAAGCCAAAAAAGGGCTCAACGACTTAGATAATATTCTCTCCGATATGCGCGGGTCTATCGACAATACGAATGCCGCCGGCCTGATTGACTCGCTCATTAGACGTCTTGAATATTTTGAATATCTCAGCGACGGGACTATCCAGTCTGAATCCCGGGTGGAAAATGTTAAGGAATTGACGAGTGTCGCACAGATTTATCAGGACTCCGGCCTGGAGGATTTCTTGGAGGAAGTAGCTTTAGTATCGGATAGAGATAATACTCAGGAGTCGGCCGAGCGGGTGACAATGATGACGCTTCATAGCGCCAAAGGCCTGGAGTTTCCCGTGGTTTTTATGGTCGGCATGGAGGAATCTATCCTACCGCACTCCAGGGCATTTTATGATGCCAATGACCTGGAGGAGGAGCGGCGCCTTTGTTATGTCGGTATGACCAGAGCCAAACAGGAGCTGGTTTTGCTGCATAGTAGTTCGCGAGTTTTGTATGGTGCGGTTCAGCATAACCCGCCCAGCAGATTTTTATCCGAGATAAACGAAGACTTTACTCGGGAACCAAACTTGGTTTCCAGCTCGCAGATTGATTACGAATTCGACCAGACGCCGGAACAACACTACGTGCAGGAACTGGCAGTTGGCGACCGGGTTAAACACCAGATTTTCGGCGAGGGTAAGGTCACCCACCTTGACGGGGAAGTTGCTAAAATTGATTTTAAGCATAAAGGCGTGAAGAAATTGAACATCGCTTTTGCTACGCTGGATAAATTGGACTAATCTAAACACTCAAGTCCTGTATAATACTATCTGTTTTATATGATCAGAAAACACCTTGAATCAAGCAAGCAAATAATTGAACAAACGCCCACCGGCAAGCATTTCAAGCATCCCGTGGCCGTACCTGTAGCTGTTACAATACTCATGATACTGACTTTCTGCTTCTGGTTTTTACTGTATGGCGGACACACACTGAAAGACGCTGACGTAAAACGAGTCGAGGTATATCTGGACGGCCAGACAAGGACCGTTCCAACAAGGGCTTCTACGGTAGGCGAGCTGTTAGATAGGATTGGCGTTACCTTGCAAAAAGAAGACGTAGTAGAACCCGGAATTAACAGCCCTATTTTAGATGATGATTTTAAAGTTAGCGTATATCATGCCCGGCCGGTAACGGTTGTCGATGAAGACGGTAGAACTGTAACGGCAAAAATAGCGGAAAGTACGCCTCATGCATTGGCAAAAAAAGCCGGGTTCAAAGTCTATCCGGAAGACTACATAAATTTTGGCCAGCCGGACCAAGCGCTCCTTGAAGACGGAGTAGTAGGCGATCTGGTTCTTATAAAACGTTCAATACCGGTAACGATTAATTTATACGGCAAAGATATAAAGACAAGAACCCTGGCAAAAGATGTAGAGGGCCTACTTGGCGAAAAAAACATATCAATCAATCCGGAAGACAAGTTCGTTCCAAATTTGAGAACCAAAATAAAGAAAAACCTGAGAATCTTTATACTGCGTCCGGGCCAGAAGATAATAAACGAGGAAGAACAAATAGTTCCGCCGACGGAAGTTCGTTATGATGCAACGCTGGATGTCGGCGTCACTAAAGTTATAGATGAAGGCGAGCCGGGGATACGAATAGTCACTTACCAGATAGAAGTCAAAAAAGGGAAAGTCGTTAACCGCAACGAGATACAGAGCGTTATAAGCGTTCAGCCGAAACCCCGGGTAGTCGTAGAAGGTACCAAAACCGCTGGATTTGACGGCAGCTTTGACGGAGCGCTTGCCCGGCTTAGAAGCTGTGAGGGCAGTTACTCAAGCAATACCGGCAATGGTTACTATGGCGCCTACCAATTTGATATAGGCACCTGGGGCGGCTATGGAGGGTATTCACATGCCGCAGAAGCTCCTCCGGCCGTGCAGGATCAAAAAGCATGGGAGACTTACCAAGGTCGGGGATGGTCGCCATGGCCGTCTTGCTCCCGTTCTCTTGGCCTCCAAGACATCTACCGCTAGAGGACTGCACCGTTCCATCAGACAAGTAAACAAGTGACTTGTCCGTTGGAACTTTTGGCGTATTTTGAATTTTTTCTTTCCGGTACCCAGTCGCCGTATTTTTATACGGCTCCTTTGTGTTCCTCAAGAAGAAAATCCAAACTACATTCAAATGCACACCTCTAGTTCATTCTGGTAGAATGTGAGTTATGGGGTATAAGTTTGATGGATATAACTGGTTTGGGGTTTTAAATAGGGGTGATGAGCTCGTAGCCAGCCTGACCGAGTTTGCTAAAAAAGATAAAATAAAAGGCGCATGGGTTTTTGTGGTTGGCGCTTGCGACGAAGTTGAAGCCGGGTATTACGATTTAAAAACTAAAAAATACAAATTTAAGAAATACGAACAGGATTTAGAAATTTTAAACATTCAGGGAAATCTTTCCTGGAACGGAGATCAACCAGCTATCCATTTGCACGGAACATTCTCCGGCGAGGACGGCCGAAGCTTTGGAGGCCACATTAAATCATTAAAAGTTTCTATTACCTGCGAAGTGTTTATACATGACTGGTTCGGCGCGAACAGGATTGAGCGCAAGCTTGATGATTCCATAGGCCTGAATCTGCTGGATTTATGAAAGCAACACCTAAGAAATCTTTGGGACAGCACTGGCTATTTGATGAAAAAATACTAGATTCTATCGTGAAAACCGCAGAGGTAAAAGCGGGGGACAATGTGCTGGAAGTCGGCCCGGGCCTGGGAACGCTAAGCGAAAAGCTTGTCCGGACCGGAGCTGAAGTTTATGCAGTAGAAAAGGACGAGTCTTTAGCCAGGGATTTAAAAGATCACATTAAGCAAAGTAATTTTAATCTATTTATAGCCGATATTCTACAGTTTGACTTATCGGCTCTACCGCCCGGCTATAAAGTAGTCGCCAATATACCGTATTACTTAACAAGCAATCTTATTCGCAATCTTACGGAGTCACCCAACCCGCCGGCTTCAATTACTTTATTGGTCCAGAAAGAAGTCGCGCAGCGTATTTGTGCTGAGCCGGGGCAAATGTCGCTTTTAAGCGTTAGCGCCCAGCTTTATTATTCGTGTAATCTATCTATAGAAGTAGGGAAAGACAAATTTACTCCCCCGCCTAAGGTTGACTCCCAGGTAGTGCATTTGGTTCGCAAAAATTCTGACAATATTCCTAAAATTGATAAAAAACATTTTTTTAAAGTAGTTAAAGCCGGTTTTTCTTCCCGGCGTAAAACTTTGCTTAATTCGCTTTCCGGCGGGCTGGACATGGATAAGCGGGCGGTGGAAGAAAGCTTGAGCGCGATTGGAATTTCACCCGGACAACGTCCGCAGGAACTCTCGCTTAGCGATTGGTTTCGACTGTCTGAAAAGTTCTGATAGGCTATAATTTTCTTAAGATGAATATAGAGGCAGTATCAATAAACGGCGAATTGTTTTCGCCGGAAGAAGCTAAGATCAGCGCTATAGACCGTGGCCTTATGTTTGCGCATGGAGCTTTTGAAACCTTTAGAATCTCTGAGGGGAAGATATTTTTATATGACGAGCATTTCGCCAGGTTGGGTAAGAGCCTTAAAGCACTTGATATTAATTGGGCTCATGACAAATATAAGCATCCGAGGTGGGTTAAAGACATATCAGCTAAAATTCCGGCAGAGAAAGACGGGCGTATTCGTTTCTGCGTGACTTCCGGAATTGAAGATGAACAGCCGAACGTAATTATTTATCTGACCCTTATAGACAAATTCAGTCCAACTGAGAAGAAAGCCAAAATATTAAAATCCATAACTCGCCACAAACCGGAATATTTCAATGCGACGGGCTTTCGTATAAAATCGATGGATTATTCATATTTGTATCTGGCCAGACAGGAATTAGGCGACGAATCGCAGGAGGGTATTTTATTAAACCAAGAAGGCTATGTGTCAGAGGCGCTAACTGCGAATATTTTTTGGATAAAAGATGGAAAAATTTATACGCCTCCTCTAAGTTTAGGTATCCTTGCCGGAACGGTACGAGGCTGGCTGATGGATAATTTTGATGTTGAAGAGAAGCTGATAAAACAGGACGAGTTGCTTCGGGCAGACGAAGTGTTCTTAACTACCGGAGCAAGTTATTTAGTAGGCATAGGCCAAGTTAACTATGTAAAGAAACAAGGAATTAACGGGCCGATGTATAAAAATACATACCAGCTTTTTATTAGAGGCTTGCCGGAGAAATCCACCCAAATATAAGCCGAGCTGTTAAGAATTTAACTGAAGAGCATGTCTTTTACTGATTAGGTTAGTGTATAAAAAACCAAGGAGGTGTTTGTGCAAAGAAGCTATTTAATAACCAGAATGGTCGACTTTTTCGTTGGCTTGATAATGCTAGTTCTCGGACTTAGAATTTTGTTCCGTCTGTTTGACGCCAATCCAAGCGCCGGATTTGTAAACTGGATTTATGATACAAGTGACGTAATTATAGCTCCCTTTAGAGGAATTTTTCCTCCTGCAACAATAGAACAGGGAAATGTACTGGATGTTTCAGCGTTATTCGCCGTATTAATCTATGCGGTTTTAGGCTATCTATTATCGTCTTTTTTAGCATCAGTAACCACAGATTCAGTTGACGACAAACCAACTCGCAAAAACCGCAAATAATCTAAAAAGACGGGCGATATTTACATTCTCTGGACTTCAGTGCAGAATAAGAGCGGATTATAAACATAAACAGGACTCTTGAAGCTATGGAACCGGAACAACTAAATGGCAGTAATAAGCCTAAAAGTAACAAAATAAATATAAAACTGGATACGCGAATCGTAATATTAGTTTTGCTGGTTGTTATTATTGCTATGTTGGCTGTTTGGAAGCCATGGTCGCCTCCGCCATCCAGCAATGATAGGACAATAACCGTTACCGGAGAAACTACAGTTAAGGCCGAACCGGACGAATTCATATTCTCTCCCGGCTATGAGTTTAAAAATTCCAACAAGGACGCGGCGTTAGAAGAGGTTACCAAAAAAAGCGAGGAAGTAATAGCCAAGCTGAAGGAACTGGGCGTACCGGACGATAAGATTAAATCTGACTCCAGCGGCTATAACTATAACTACTATTATTTGTCTGAGGGCGACCAGAATGTATACTCGCTTCGTTTGACGGTAACTGCAGATAACCGGGAGCTGGCTCAAAAAGTACAAGATTATTTGGTTACGACGTCACCGACCGGTTCTGTATCACCCACAGCTAATTTTAGCGAAACCAAGAAAAAAGAGCTGGAAAGCCAGGCACGCGACGAAGCTACTAAAGATGCTCGTAATAAGGCCGAACAATCCGGCGAAAACTTAGGCTTTAAAGTAGGCGCTGTTAAAAGCGTTGAAGACGGGCAGAATTTTGACCAGATCGGATACTTTAGAGGCGGAGCGGCTCTTTCAATGGAGCAAGGCGCCAAAGACAGCAATAGTCTGGCCGTACAGCCAGGCCAGAACGACTTGACTTACAGCGTAAAAGTCATCTACTACGTTAAATAATCTGATATTAGGCCAGCTACTGTTATAATGTAGGCATGGCTGAGAAGAAGAAAAACCCTGTAGCGAAGAAGTGGATAACAGTACCGGATTCTCCCAAGAATGCATGGAAAGAAGCACCTAAAAAAGTTCCGGCAAGACGC